>JARLIN010000064.1 GCA_031291715.1 Rhodopila sp.
AAGACTGAACCCAGTACTGCAATGCGGCGGTCAGCTCGCCTGTCGCGCCGCCAAACTGCTCAAGCAAAAAAGTGCCGAAACGGGCGTCCGGTTTGCCGACGTTCACCGGCTGGATCAGCTCTTTGCGATGAAAAAACATTTTGATTCCAGGCTCTAGAGATGACGGCCGCTGTCAGGCATTATCGAAACATCGTCGACATTTCGTGGCATCTGAGGATTGTGGTTGTTGTTACCAGGCATGGATATAACGGCGGGCGCGAACTAACGTTTCATCGACCGTCCTTTAATCGCTGGACCGTGAACCGGCTTGCCCTGGGTTAGGCGATGCCACAGGGGCCATCCAATCCGTCCTATCGCGATAGCCGCCGCGTCAAAAAATCAGCCAGCACCTTGATCCGTGCCGGTTGCGGTCCGGTCGGCGGGGTCAGCAGATAGAGGCTGGACCGGGACGCACTCCATTCCGGTAGAATGGTTTCCAACCTACCATCCGCCACTGGGTCCCGCGCGATGAAGCCCGGCAGATCGGCGATTCCCAGGCCGGCGATCACCGCCGGCAGCAGCGCGTCGCCGTTGTTCACCCGCAGCGAGCCGGTCACCCGTACCGTGACGCTCTCACCCGCCGCATTGGAGAAATGCCAGGCATCGCGCGTCCGCAAATACGCATAGCCGAAACAATCATGATCGGCGAGTTGCGCCGGATGCGACGGCCGTCCCCGCCGCTCCAGATAGGCAGGGGCGGCGACGATCATGCGCGACACCGGGGCGAGGCGGCGCGCCAGCAGCGAAGAGTCCGGCAACACCCCGATCCGGAGCGCCATGTCGAACCCGTCCCCGATCACGTCCACCAGCGCGTCGCTCAGATGCAGGTCGATCGAGACTTCGGGATAGAGCGCCAGGAACTCCGGCAGGATCTGCGCGATTTTACCAAGACCGAACGACATCGGCGCGGCCACGCGCACCAGCCCGTGCGGCGCGGCGGATTGTGCCACCATCGCGTCCTCGGCCGCTTCCGCATCCGCCAGCAGGCGGGCGGCACGATCGGCCAGCTGCCGGCCGGCATCGGTCAGCACCAGCCGGCGTGACGTGCGGTTGAGCAAGCGCGATCCAAGCCGTTGTTCAAGGCGAGCGAGCGCCTTGGAGACGGTGGGGGCGGAGAGGCCGAGATCGTTGGCCGCGGCGGTGATGCCCCGGGTTTCCACCACCTTGGCGAAGATCGCCATCGCCTCCATGTCGGGCAATTTAGACATAAAATTCCGAAAGGATGTGTTTCAGTACTTTCTATTTATTCGGGAGGTGATCGTCCACACATCTTCTGCGTCGGACGCGGTCCGGGCGCGTTGTCATGCGCCAAAATCCTGCAGGAGATCACGATGGCCAAGGTTCTGGTGCTGTACTACTCGGCTTACGGTCACATCGAGGCCATGGCGAACGCGGTCGCCGAAGGCGCCCGGGGCGCCGGCGCCCAGGTGGACATCAAGCGCGTGCCCGAGCTTGTGTCTCCCGAGGTGGCGAAGGCGTCGCACTTCAAGATCGATCAGGCGGCCCCGGTCGCCGCGGTGGCGGACCTCGCGGACTACGACGCGATCATCGTCGGGACGGGCACACGGTTCGGCCGCATGTCCTCGCAGATGGCCAGCTTCCTTGACCAGGCTGGCGGGCTTTGGGCCAAGGGCGCTCTGAACGGCAAGGTCGGCGCTGCGTTCACCTCGGCCGCCACCCAGCATGGCGGGCAGGAGACGACGCTGTTCTCCATCATCACCAACCTGATGCATTTCGGCATGGTCGTGGTGGGGCTGGACTACGGCTTCGCGGCGCAGATGACGCTGGATGAAGTCGTGGGCGGCGCCCCCTACGGCGCCACGACGATCACCGGTGGCGACGGGTCGCGTCAGCCGTCGCAGAAGGAACTGGACGGCGCCCGCTACCAGGGCCGGCGTGTCGCGGAGGTTGCCGCCAAGCTGCGCGGATAGTCTCTGGTCAACGGTTACGTTATAACATAACGTCTCTCCTCACGGCCAGCAGGCCGAGAGGAGGGACGTCGCCTTATGCTTACCCGATCATGGTCAGGGCCCGCGCTAGTGGTCCTGGCAACGACCGCCGCCATCCAGCCGGCGGCGGCGCAGGACCAGTCCGCCCAGGCGCCGGTCACGGTGGATATCGACGTGGTCGCCCGGAAGCTGGACGAGGCGCGCCAGCAGATACAGCCGAGCCTCGGGGCCAGCGCCTACAATTTCTCGCCCCAGTCGCTGGAGGCCATCCCGCAGGGCGGGAATGCCCCCCTGAACCAGGTCTTGCTCCAGGCGCCCGGTGTGGCGCAGGACAGTTTCGGCCAGATCCACCTGCGCGGCGAGCATGCCAACGTCCAGTACCGGTTGAACGGCGTGGAACTGCCGGAGGGTCTGTCGGTCTTCGGGCAGGCGATCGAGTCGCGCTTCGCCAACAGCATGACCCTGATCACCGGCGCGCTGCCGGCCCAGTATGGTTTCCAGACCGCCGGCATCGTCGATATCCAGACCAAGACCGGCACGACCAACCCGGGCGGCCAGGTCACCATGTACGGCGGGTCATGGAACTGGCTGGAGCCGAGCTTTTCTTACGGGGGAAAGAGCGGGGCGTTGGACTGGTTCGTGACCGGCGATTTCCTGCACAACGACCGCGGGATTGAGAACCCCACATCCAGCTACGGCGCCATACATGACACCACGAACCAGCTTCATGGGCTGGCGTACCTGTCCTACATCATCGACCCGGATAGCCGGGTCAGCCTGATCCTGGGCGGGTTCGACGGGCAGTTCCAGATACCCAACAACCCGGGGCAGGCGACGTTGGGCTTCCCGGTGCTCGGCACCGCCAACTTCAATAGCGCCAACCTGAACGAAACCCAGCGCGAAGATACCGAATTCGGCATTCTCTCGCTCCAGAAGCATATCGGCACTCTGGATGTGCAGCTCTCCGCCTATACCCGGCTGAGCCGCCTGGCCTTCTCCCCCGACTGGATCGGTGACCTGCTGTTCAACGGCATCGCCCAGCAGGCGACCCGCACCGATCAGGCGTACGGCATTCAGGCCGATGCAAGCTGGGTCGTCTCCGAGGACCATACGATCCGATTCGGCATGCTGGCGCAGGAAGAGGGGGTGGCATCGAAGAGCTTCTCGGACGTGTTGCCGGTGGACGCGTCCGGGACCCCTACCACTGACCAGCCGCTGGGAATCGCCAATACCAGCCGCAAGCAAGGCGGGCTGTATGGCGTCTATGTCCAGGATGAGTGGCGCATCCTGCCATCGGTGACCATCAACAGCGGCCTCCGCTTCGACGGCGTGAGCGAGTTTACGAACGAAACCGCCATCAGCCCGCGGCTGAACGTCGTCTGGAAGCCGACCCGGACCACAACGCTGCATGCCGGGTTCGCCCGCTATTTCGCGCCGCCGCCGTTCGAGTTGGTTGGCTCAGGCACCTTGGCGAAATTCGCCGGCACCACCGCCGCGCCGAGCGTGACCACGAACGATCCGGTACGCGCCGAGCGGTCGAACTATTTCGATGTGGGCATCAGCCAGATCGTGATCCCGGGCCTGACGGTGGGTGTGGACGCGTATTACAAGCAGTCGCGCAACCTGATCGATGAGGGCCGGTTCGGTGCCCCGATCATCCTGACCGCTTTCAACTATGCCAAGGGCTTGCAGGAAGGTGTGGAGCTGACCGTGAGCTACGACCACGGCCCGTGGTCCGCCTATGGCAACGTCGCGCTGTCCCGGGCAATGGGGAAGGACATCGTCTCGGCGCAATACAACTTCGCCCCGGACGAACTCGCCTACATCGCCAACAACTGGATCCATCTGGATCACGACCAGCTTTGGACGGGTTCCGCCGGCATCGCCTACACCGCGAACAGCGACAGCGAGCATCCGACCCGCCTGTCGGTCGATGCGGTCGTGCAAAGCGGTCTGCGTGCCAGCACCGCGACGGTGCCGAACGGGGTCGCGCTGCCGACCTATGGGGTGGTCAACATATCCGTGGTGCAAAAAATCGCCGCCCGCACCGAGTTGCGCCTGGACCTGCTGAACATCGGCGACAACACATATGAGATCCGCAACGGTACCGGCGTGGGCGTCGGCGCGCCGCAATACGGTATCCGCCGGACGATCCTGGCCGGGGTGACGCAACGGTTTTGAACGATGGCCGCACCCGTGAATCATGCATGACAGACCAACGCGTTATTGACACGAACCCGGCGAATACTGCCACACTGCGTCCATCGAAGGAGGCGAACCCGCGCTGTTGCGCTTGACCCCGCTGTTCTGGCCGATCATCTCTCCCGCTCCCCGCACCGGAACGGTCCGGCAGGGTAGTGCGGAGCTTCTTAGATGACCGAAACCGATCGCAAACGTCTGCATGTCATCACCTGGGGCTGCCAGATGAACGTGTACGACAGCGGCCGGATGGCGGATGTCCTCGCGCCGTTGGGCTATGCGCCCGCCGCCGAACCGGACGGCGCGGATATGGTGATTCTCAACACCTGCCACATCCGCGACAAAGCCGCGGAGAAAGTCTTCTCCGAGCTTGGCCGTCTGCGCCGGATGAAAGAGGCGACCGGCAACTGCATGATCCTCGCCGTCGCCGGCTGCGTCGCCCAGGCCGAGGGCGCGGAAATCCTCGCCCGCGCGCCTTACGTCGATATCGTCCTTGGCCCGCAGACCTACCATCGCCTGCCGGAGATGGTCGCCCGCGCCTCCCGCGCCGGCAACAAGGTCATCGAGACCGACTTCCCGCCCGAGGACAAGTTCGACCACCTGCCCGAAAGCGCCACCCCGCAAGGCGTCACCGCGTTCCTGACCATCCAGGAAGGCTGCGACAAGTTCTGCAGCTTCTGCGTCGTCCCTTACACGCGCGGGGCCGAGCAGAGCCGTTCGGCCGCCACGATCCTGCGCGAAGCCCGCCATCTGACCGCGCAAGGCGCCCGCGAGATCACGCTGCTCGGTCAGAACGTCAATGCCTGGCATGGGGAGGCCCCCGACGGCACCACCTGGGGCCTTGGCCGCCTGCTGCGCGAGCTGGCGGATGTCCCCGGCCTGCTGCGCCTGCGCTATGCGACGTCCCATCCCAGGGACATGGACGACGACCTGATCGCGGCGCATCGCGACGTGCCGACGCTGATGCCATTCCTGCATCTGCCGATCCAGTCGGGGTCCGACCGCATGCTGGCGGCGATGAACCGCAAGCACACCGCCGACGACTACCGCCGTATCATCGACCGCCTGGGCGACGCCCGCCCCGATCTGGCGCTGTCCACCGACTTCATCGTGGGCCATCCCGGCGAGACCGAGGCCGACTTCGAGGCCACCATGACCCTTGTCCGGGACGTCACCTTCGCCCTGGCGTACAGCTTCAAGTATTCGCCCCGGCCGGGCACCCCGGCCGCCGGTGCGCCCGCGCAGGTGGCCGAGGCCGACAAGGATCGGCGCCTGCAAGCGCTGCAAGCCCTGCTTCGTGAGCAGCAAACCGAATTCGCCGCCGGTTGTGTCGGCCTGGACCTGCCTGTGTTGTTCACAGGCCCTGGCCGGCACCCTGGTCAGATCGCTGGACGTTCACCATTTCTTCACCCAGTACACGTTTCGGGCAGTGCAGATCTTATTGGCACTGAATCGATAGTGCGAATCGTCGCCAATTATCCAAACTCACTCGCGGGAACCCTTGTCCAGGAGAGACGAATAGCTTGACACACCTCGCCGCCCCTCAGGCACCGACTGCCCCCGCCGGCTCCGGCGGAAAGGCCATCACCCTCCAGTTCAACGACAACACCCTGCTGCCCCTGCTTCTGGGGGATCACGACCGGCACCTCGTCCGGATCGAGCAGGCTCTGGGGGTCCGCCTCTCTTGTCGAGGCAATCGGGTCGCCATCGCGGGGGACGCATCGCGGGTCGATGTCGCGCAGGAGATGCTTCGAGGGCTATGGCGGCGATTGGAACGGGGTGAAAACGTGGGACGTCCGGAGATCGAGGCGGCGATCCGCCTGGCCGACGCCGAGAACGATCCGCGTCTGCCGCTGTCCGACCTGCCGGCGATCCGCACCCGCCGCGGCGCGGTCGCGGCGCGCAGCTCCGGCCAGGCCGCCTATATGGAGGCGCTGGCGAACCACGAGATGGTCTTCGGCGTCGGGCCTGCCGGCACAGGCAAGACCTACCTCGCCGTCGCTCAGGCGGTTGCCATGCTGCAAGCCGGCAAGGTGGACCGCATCGTGCTGTCCCGCCCTGCGGTCGAGGCCGGCGAACGCCTTGGCTTCCTGCCCGGCGACATGAAGGAAAAGATCGATCCCTACCTGCGGCCGCTTTACGACGCGCTGCATGACATGATCCCCGCGGATCAGGTCATCCGCCGCATCACCAACGGCGAGATCGAGGTCGCCCCGCTGGCCTTCATGCGCGGCCGGACGCTCGCGCATTGCTACGCGATCCTGGATGAAGCCCAGAACACCACGCCGATGCAGATGAAGATGTTCCTGACGCGCATGGGCGAGGGGACGCGGATGGTTATCACCGGCGACCTGAGCCAGGTGGACCTTCCGAACGGCGTTCGATCCGGCCTGCGCGACGCGCTCGATACCGTCGAAGGTATCCAGGGCATCGGTGTCGTCCGCTTCGAACAAAGGGACGTGGTGCGGCATCCCCTGGTGGCGCGCATCGTCGGCGCGTATGATCAGCGCGAAGCGGCCCAGGGAGAGGCGCGACGGGAGCGGGAACGTCCGCAATTGAGCGAGTAATTATACAGCGATGGAACCTCCTAGTAGCCGTCCGCCCGACCTCGATGGTCCCACCATCGATATCGTCGTGGCGGATCCGGCCTGGCACAGACTGATACCAAACGCCGGAACGATCGTCCGGCGGGCAGCGCATGCCGCCGGTATGGAAGGCACGATTGTCCTGTCCTCCAACCGCGTGGTCCGCACCCTGAACAGCCGCCACCGTGGGAAGAACAAGCCCACCAACGTCCTGACCTATGAGCATCCGGCGCCGGAAATCATCCTGGCCCTTGGCGTCGTCCGCGCCGAGGCCGCCGCACAGGGCCGCCGCCCGGCGCACCACCTGGCGCATCTGGTCGTCCACGGCGCCCTGCATCTGAGCGGCGAAGACCACGACCACCCCGGTGACGCGCGGCGAATGGAGATGGCCGAATCCAGGATCCTGCACCGCATCGGCGTGCCCAACCCCTGGAAACGCGCATGAGCGCGCATCGCGGGACTCTCCTCGGCCGGCTCGGCCACTTGCTGGGACGCAAGCACGCCGAGCACTCGCTGCGGGATTCGATCGCCGAACTGGTGCAGGAAGCGGCCGACGCGCAGCAGGTCCCCGGCGAGCAACCGGAACTCGACCGGCACGAACGCCTGTTGATCGCCAATGTGCTGCGGCTGCGTGAGACGACGGCTGACGACGTCATGGTCCCGCGCGCCGACATTGTCGCGATGCGTGCGGACGTCACGTTCGCGCAGGCGATCGAACTGATCCGCTACGAAGGTCACTCCCGCCTGCCGGTCTATCGGGAGCAGTTGGACGATGTCATCGGCATGGTCCACATCAAGGATGTATTCGCCTATGTCGGCCGGCCGGAGGCGTTCTCGCTGGAAGCCATCCTGCGCAAGCCGCTGATGGTGGCGCCTCAGATGCCGGTGCTGGACCTGCTTCTGCAGATGCGGATGCAGCGGATTCACCTCGCATTGGTGGTGGACGAATACGGCGGTATCGACGGGCTGGTAACGATCGAGGATCTTGTCGAAACGATCACGGGCGATATCGCGGATGAGCACGACGACGTTGAGGCGCCGATGATCACCGAACGCCCGGACGGTGCGATGGACCTGAACGCCCGCATGCCGATCGAGGACTTTGAGCAAAAGGTCGGTCCGATCCTGAGCGAAGATGAGCGTGACGCCGATATCGATACGGTCGGCGGTCTGGTGTTCACCCTGGCAGGCCGCGTGCCAAGCCGGGGGGAGGTGATCAGCCATCCGTCCGGTATGGAGTTTCGGGTGCTGGACGCCGATGCCCGCCGCATCCGCCGCCTGCGCGCTCGCCGGGCAGGACAGGCGGCGACACCCGCCGCGGCGGCTTGATTCGCGGAGAATGCCCCGCTCCAATCAGGCCCTTATCCTGATACCTAGGGAGCTTAGGCCCGGCTATGACACATCGATGCTTGGCGAACCGGGTATGCGCCAAGCCGACCCGACACAGGCTGGACACCAGCACATAGGCAAACCTGGCCAGCCACAGCGGCAACTGGTTGGGCCGCCATGGCGGCGGTGGAGGTGCGATCGGCGAACAGGTCGAGCTGGCGCTCCTTGATCCGGTTCTCCATCTCGCCGCGCGCACAGTAGATCTCTTCGTATAGGGAGTGCCCATCGGTCTCTGCGGGCTTCAGCGAGGTGACGATGAAGCGGGGATTGGCCTCGCCCTCGGTCCATTCCGCCTTGCCGATCACCCGGCGCTCGCGGCTCCAACTATTCAGCGTGGTCCAGCGGAAGTCCTTGAAGCGGCGGGCCGGCTTGCCGGTCTGCTCCGCCTTGCGCAGCTTCGCCGCCAGCAGATGCCGGCCGCAGAAGATGTAGAGCGGCAGGCAGCAATAGCTGTCGTAGTAGCCGTGCAAGAACCTGCCTTCCTGATGCCCGTGCAGCGGGTCGTCGGTCGCGTCCAGGTCCAGAACGGTCTGAGAAGGGGGCTTGTCGTGCGCGTCCAGGAACAGGTCGACGAACAGGTTTTCCACGGCACGTGACGTCATCGCGATCTTGTTATACCGCGTCGGCTTGCACTTGCTGCGTTCCAGACGGTTCAGCGTGCTCTTGCCGGCCAGCGGCACACACCTGGCGTGGCTTCGCTCAGCTTGCCGGCCAACACCGCCATCACCGGGTCGTGGCGTAGTTCGTCGTGGTCGTTCAGGTCTTCATAGCCCAAGCCAATGCCGACAATCCGCTGCATCAGCACCGTATGAACCGTATGAACCGTATGAACCGTATGAACCGTATGAACCGTGTGAACCGTGTAGGCCGGGTCGCGGCTGTCCTGGAAGCAAGCAGCCAAGCGGCTGGTGAGCACCAGCGCCGTGTCGGTGGCTCCAAGCAGCAAGGCGCCAGCGTCGCTGCTGATCGCGCCACCGTCGAACGAGGCAACCACCGCACGTCCTTCTACACGTGCAAAGTCGAACAGGTTCGGGCTACACTCCTGTTTGCACGGGTGTTCCTGCGCTTGACGGTTAAGTCTTTGTCGCAGAAGAACTTTCGCTCATTCAGGCGCCCGATGCACCTGATTCGTGTGGGAAATGCGGGCTAGAGCACATCAACGAACCCGCCGCGTGGTCAGATGCGAAAGCCGGACCGCGTTATGTCCGGCATAGGAAGGGTCGCCCCGTCATGGCTAGCAAAGCTGTCCAGCCCAAGCCTGCCGACTCCAAGCCTGACGGGAAAAGCGATTTGAAATCCCTACCGCTGACGGAGGTGGAGCGGATATTGGGTTCGTCTCTGGACGGACTTTCCCAAACCGAGGCGGAAAAACGGCTGATCCGATACGGTCCGAACGAGATCGTGGAAAAAAAGACGAACGTGCTCCTCAAGCTGCTCTCATATTTCTGGGGACCTATCCCCTGGATGATCGAGGTGGCGGTCATTCTTTCGGGCGTGGTGCGGCACTGGCCGGACTTTTTCATTATCCTTCTTTTGCTTGTCGCCAACGCCGCGGTGGGATTTTGGGAGGACCGTCAGGCGGGCAATGCCATCGCGGCCCTGAAGGCCAAACTGGCGATCAACGCCCGGGTGAAACGAGATGGAAAATGGATCAACCCGCCCGCGCGAGAATTGGTGCCGGGCGACGTCATCCGCCTACGCCTGGGTGACATCGTGCCAGCAGACGCACGCTTGCTGGCGGGCGACCCAGTGGAGGTCGATCAGTCCGCGCTGACGGGCGAATCGTTGCCCGCCACCCGCGAAACCGGAGAAGCGGTGTTCTCGGGTTCGATCATCCGACAGGGTGAGATCGGCGCACTGGTCTATGCCACAGGCGAAGGCACGTACTTCGGCAAGACCGCACAATTGGTCCAGCAGGCACACACCGTGAGCCTTTTTCAACGCGCGGTGCTGAAGATCGGCAATTATCTGATCGTTCTCGCGGTTGCCTTGGTGGTGGTGATCATCGCCGTCGCGACCTATCGGGGCGACCCGATCCTGACGACGTTACAGTTCGCGCTGGTGCTGACCGTGGCAGCGATTCCCGTTGCGATGCCGACGGTGCTGTCAGTGACGATGGCCGTCGGCGCACGCTTGCTCGCCAGGAAGCAGGCAATCGTCAGCCGGTTGGTTGCGATCGAGGAACTAGCTGGTGTGGACGTGCTGTGCGCCGACAAGACCGGAACCCTGACTCAAAACAAGCTGACGCTGGGCGATCCGTTCGGCGTGAAAGACGTATCGGAGGAGGAAGTGATCCTCAACGCCGCGCTCGCGTCGCGTGCCGAGAACAACGATACGATCGACCTCGCGGTTCTGAGAGGGCTGAAAAGGGATCAGTCCTTGGAAGGCTACCATGTGCTTCATTTCCAGCCGTTCGATCCGGTGCATAAACGCACCGAGTCCACTGTCAAAGGCGCGGACGGAAAGACGTTCAAGGTCACGAAGGGCGCGCCCCAGGTGATCCTGGAATTGGCTGTTAATGCCGGCGCGGTGAAGGAGGCCGTGGAGAAAGCGGTCAACGAGTTCGCGGCGCGCGGCTTTCGTTCATTAGGCGTGGCGCGGGCCGACGGAGACGGCCAGGCAGACGGCAACTGGCAATTTCTTGGCGTGCTGCCGCTGTTCGATCCGCCTCGGGACGACGCAAAGGCAACCGTTGCGACCGCGAGCCAGATGGGCGTGAAGGTCAAGATGGTGACCGGTGATGCGCTGGCTATCGCGCGGGAAACCGCCAAGAAGCTAGAGATGGGCGATAACATTCTCGATGCCGCCGCACTGGGGGACGTCAAGAAGCAAGAGACAACGGCGATGGCCCAGGCCATCGAGGAAGCTGATGGCTTCGCGCAGGTCTTCCCCGAACACAAGTACCACATCGTGGATGTTCTGCAAAAGCGCGGCCACATCGTGGGCATGACAGGCGACGGGGTGAATGACGCCCCGGCGCTGAAGAAGGCCGACTGCGGCATCGCCGTTTCAGGGGCGACGGACGCGGCGCGCGCGGCGGCGTCCATCGTGCTCATGACGCCCGGCCTGTCGGTAATTATCGACGCGATCAAGGAGAGCCGGAAAATCTTTCAGCGAATGAATAGCTACGCGATCTACCGCATCGCGGAGACGCTGCGTGTGCTTTTGTTCATGACGCTATCGATTCTGGTCTTCAACTTCTATCCGTTGACAGCGGTGATGATCGTGATGCTGGCGTTGCTCAACGATGGCGCGATCCTGGCCATCGCGTATGACAACGTTCACTACAAGGATCACCCTGAGGCGTGGAACATGCGCATGGTGCTAGGTATCTCCACGGTACTTGGCATCATCGGTGTCGTGTCAGCGTTTGGTCTGTTCTATCTTGGCGAGCGAGTCTTTCATCTCGACCGTGCGACCATACAGACGCTGATGTACCTCAAGCTTTCCGTGGCTGGACACCTGACGATTTTTCTGACGCGCACACGCGGCCCGTTCTGGTCCATACGCCCCGCGCGCGTCCTATGGGCGGCGGTGCTCGGCACGCAGGCGCTGGCGACCCTGATCGCGGTTTATGGGGTGTTCATGACGCCCCTCGGCTGGGGTTGGGCCCTGTTCGTATGGGGCTATGCCCTGGCCTGGTTCCTCCTGAATGATCGTGTGAAACTGCTCGCGTATCGGGTTTTCGATCCGGCAACGGCAGGGAGGCATGACGTAGAGAAGCCGGCGATCATCGGGACAAGTCAAGCACTTCAACCAACTTATACCGGGTCACGTTGACGACGACTCTTCGCCGCTTCCCTCCACGTCCTGCCCGGACTTGATCTGGGTACCCGTTGCACCTCAGTAAGTGGCTATTCATCAATGAATTGGTTTGCCACGGATGGCCGGATCACGTCCGGCCAGGACGACGCTGGAACAGCGGCCGATATGTCATACCAGCGGCCCGAAGGAGCGACTGGTATGCGCGCGGGGTTGCCAAAAGGGCCAAGGCTTCGCGGCCGCGCGCGAAATCAATAAGATACCACCGGCCCGTCATTCGACAGAAGAGTCGATACTTCGGGCCGTTGGTATTAGCCTTCGCGTCCTCTGGTATTAGTTGAACCACGTGCGTCATCCCCCTGAGCTATAATGCCCACGGGGCACGCCCCGGCCACAACGAGAGGGCGTCGCTGGTCGTCCCTCTATTCCAGACGCGCCCGCGCCTGGATCGCGATTCCGCCCTGCGGCGTCACCGCGAACAACTCCGCCTGATCTTCCTCGAGCATCCGCCCGACCACCGTGAACGGTGCCACATCGAAGAGCGTCGCCCGCGCGCGCAAACTGAACGCGGCGATCCGCCGGTGCGTGTTGTCACGCAGCAGGTCGAGCAGGCATTGCTGCGTGAACGGCCCATGCACCACCAGGCCCGGATATCCTTCCTGTTCCATCGCGTAAGGCCGGTCGTAATGGATACGATGCGGATTGAACGTAAGCGCCGAGTAACGAAACAGTGTTACCGGGTCCGGCGTGATCGTCCGGCTCCAGTGCATGCCGGCCGGCGGCGGCTCGGTCACCGGGATGCCGGACTTCGTTCCGGATGGCACGGCTTCCCGGAACACGCTGTGCGTATCCTCGGTCAGGGCCAGGCCGCGCGGCGTGTAGATACGCCGGGTCACGGTCGCCAGGATCAGCGTCCCGGTACTGCCTTCGCGCACCTGCACGTCAGTGAATTCGGTCTCCCGCCGGAGCGGGTCACCCACCAGGATCGGCGCATGGAACGTCAACGCCACGCCGGCATACATCCGCCTTGGCAACGGCATCCGCGGCAGCACGCCACGTTCCAGCGGCAGCCCGTCCTCGCCCAACCCCGCCAACGGGGTCGCATCGGGAAAATAGGCCAGATGCCAGCCCGGCGGCACTTCCTTCCCGGCCGCTGGCGCCGCCTCACCGCGGCCGAACGTGGCGGCCATCCCACGCAACGGTGCGGCGGTCGCCTCGTCTTCATCCTGGGCCATGGCGCCAAGCTGCGCCCGCACGCCATCGATATCGATCATCGCATTTCCCCGAACAAAAGCCGTCCGGCCGGAGCCGAACGGCGTGGGATGTCAGGCCGCGGGCGAAAGAACGTGGATGACGCGGCTGGCAATCAGGTCCTTGGTCTTGGCGCCATAGGCCTGCATGTGCGGGGAGGCGGCGTGCGCCTTCAGGTGGTCCAGGCTCGCCCACTTCTCGATCACCAGGAAAGTGTCGGGACCGAACTTGGTCTGGAAGCCGCCGACGCCGTCTGCGTCAGTCGCCGGACCGTATTCGATGCAGCCATCCTCGGCGTGCACGGCGGGCATGTTGGCGCGAAACGCCTCCAGGATCGCATCGCGATGGCCTGGCTTGGCGGTGATGATGGCGACGACGTGGATCATTATGTCACTGCTCCTCGGGTTGGAGGCGCGCGAGTGCGCCCCGCCGCCATGATGCCCCAACTTCGCCACCACGCGAAGACCAGCGGTCAGGCGCCGGCGAAAGCCTCCGCTGCCGCGACCTCGGCGAACATCACACCGTATGGCGGGAGGCAACCATCTTTCGCCTCGAAGCCACTGCCCGCCATCGCCGCTGCCGATCCCATTTCAAATGAAACGGTCTGATCCGAAAGGTTGAACACGGCAAGCACGCGCTGACCTTCATATTCCCGAACGAAACCGACCAGCGGCGCCGGCAGATCCAATGGCCGTAACGTTCCATGCACCAGCGCCGGGACGCCGCGCCGCCAGTGCAGAAACCGCCTGAACGCATGCATCAGGGACGATCCGTCCGCCTCTTGCGCATCGACGGCAAGCGCTCGATGCGCCTCCGGCACTGGCAGCCACGGCGTCGTCGCGGTGGTGAAACCGCCATGGGGTGCGGCGGAAGACCACGGCATCGGCGTCCGGCTGCCATCGCGTCCGCGAAACTCCGGCCAGTAGGCAATTCCGAACGGATCGCGCAGATCGCTCTCGGACAGTTCAGCTTCGGTCAGCCCAAGCTCTTCGCCCTGATACAGGCACACGCTGCCGCGTAACGACAACTGCAGTGCCATCAGCATCCGCGCGAACGCGGGATCGGGCGGAGCCTTTCCGCGCGCGGGGTTCCAGCGGCTGACCGCACGTTCGACATCGTGGTTGCTGAACGACCAGCAGATCCAGCCATCCGTTCCGGTTTCGGCCAGATCGCGCACCAGTCTTGTGACCGTCGGCCAGTCGAACCCGCTACGTAACGGTCGTAGCGTGTAGGCCATATGCAGCCGGTCGGTGCCCTCGGTGCAGGCGACCACGCGCTCGAACGCGCCGGGCTGGCTGGAGATTTCGCCTAGCGTCGCCGTCCCCGGATAAGCGTCCATCAAGCCGCGGATACGTGCCAGCAGCCCCATAGCCTCCGGCTGCAACATGTCATGGACGTGCTGCTGCATTCCGAACAGCTTCGCCGGAACGATTTCAGGCGTGGGCGCGGCCGGGTTCGACCGCAGGGACTTGTCGTGCAGCAGGAAATCGACCGCATCCAGGCGGAACCCATCCACGCCGCGATCCAGCCAGAACCGGCCGGTTTCCAGCAGCGCGTCCATCACCGCCGGATTGTGCAGGTTCAGCGCCGGCTGATGCGAGAGGAAATGATGCAGATAATATTGCCGGCGCCGCGGCTCCCACGTCCACGCGGCCCCGCCGAACACGGACAGCCAGTTGTTGGGCGGCGTGCCGTCAGCGCTGGGATCGGCCCAGACATACCAATCCGCTTTCGCCGCCGTCCGGCTGGAGCGGCTGTCCAGGAACCACGGATGCCGGTCGGACGTATGGCTCCAGACCTGATCGATCAGCACCTTCAGCCCGAGCGCATGGGCGCGCGCCAGCAGCGCGTCGAAGTCCGCCAGAGTTCCGAAGATCGGGTCTATTTCGACGTAATTGGCGACGTCGTAGCCGAAATCCCGTTGCGGCGAGACGAAGAACGGACACAGCCAGATCGCGTCGGCGCCCAGGCCGGCGATATGGTCAAGCCGAGCGGTGACGCCAGGAAGGTCGCCGATGCCGTCGCCGTTGCTGTCGAAGAAGCTGCGCGGATAGACCTGGTAGATGACGGCACCCCGCCACCATTCCGATGCCGACATGAAATGCTCTCCTCACGGCATCGTGTAAGGAGAAAAGCCGCCCGGTTTCAACAAAGTTCTCACGAAGTCGCGAGCGACCCAGCCATGCTATCCGGAACTGGCGGGTTCCGGCCACGGCTTCTAAATCATGTGGAAGTCAGTTATCACGCGCACGAACCGACCAATCGCGAGCATCATCTCTTATGACGAACACCTCCACCATCATCCTGGCGCCGTTCATCTTCGCCTTTCTGGTGTTCGTGCTGCGCTTCTACAATCGGGAACATGCGGCGTCGGCGGCCAATCCCAGCTTTCTGCTGGCGATCGCCACGGTGGTGATCGCGGGGGCCTATCTGATCCTGGGCGTGACCGGCCTCTTGCCGCCCTACGCCACGATCGGCTTCGGCATCGTCGGCCTGATCCTGCTGGCGACCGCCATCCTCCGCATGTTCATGATCTGAGCGATCGTATCACTTTCGCAGCAGACGCGACCAGAACCCCGTCGTGGCGCGCTTGCCGTGGGACACATGCGGGGCACGAGCCGGCGGTGGCAAAGCACTGCTGATCAGGTGCCGCCCGATATCGCGCGCGGCGATCCGGGCGCGCTGAAACCCGATGATGGAGCGCGCCAGCTCGTCGGGTCCACGTTCGGAAAGCGTCGCCGCCCAGGCCTCGGCGGCATCGAACAGGCCGGCGCGGCGCAGTACATCCAGTCGACGGAGGCCCAGTTCCACGTCCTGCGTGCCGTCCCACAGCGCCGCGACTGCAGTCCGCAGCCCGGCGGCTTCGGTCATCACCGCCGCGTCGTCGGCCGCCCAGGCGGCCTGTAAAAGAGCCTCCGCCTGTTGCGCCCGATCGCCTGTGCGTTCGCAGATCAGCGCCCAGCGGCGAAACGGCAGCGTCTCCTCCAGCCCCGAGGTGCTCAAGGCGCGGTATTCATCCGACTCCACCACCGCGCGCGCGGTCTGGGGCAGGGCGGACAGGTCCGGCGCCGAAGCGCCACATTGCGGACAGACCTGAATCCAGTCGCGCAAGGTGGAGCGCGTCGGCTCCCCTGGCCGCATATCCAGGTCGGGCGCGATTTCCGGCTGGGGCGCCCGGAATGGGCTGCGCGCGTCGGTGCCGCAGACCGGGCAGGTTGCCTGACTCATGATCCCATCTCCGCTCGCAGACCATCGCGAAGGCGCTGCATCGCCCGTTCCATCAGCGGGGCGGACTGGGCGAAACAGACACGCAGCCAACCCTCCCCGGCCGAACCGAACGCCACGCCCGGTGCGACAGCAACGCCATGCCGCGTCACGAGTTTCTTCGCCAGATCAAGACTGTCGCGCAGGCCATCGACCGCCAGGAACGCGTAGAACGCGCCGACCGGCGGCCGGTAGCGCACGCCGTTCAGCCCCACCAGCGCCTCAGTGGCCAGTGCCCGCCCGGTGGCGCAATGGGCGCGGAACCGCTCCATCGTCCCGGTATCGCCGACCGCAGCCACGCCGGCGCGCTGGATGAAGGGCGCGACGCCGGAATGGGTGACTTCAACGATATCGACGAACTGCTCGCTCGTGCCCTCCGGCACCACCAGCCAGCCGAGACGCCAGCCGGTCATCACCCAGGTCTTGGAGAAACTGTTGCACACGATGATCCGGTCATGCGGCTCCGCGATGTCCAGCATCGAGGGCGCGGCCGTGCGTCCATCATAGACCAGGCGGGAATACACCTCGTCGGCGATCAGCCACGCCCCGTGCCGGCGGGCGATATCGCGGATCGCCCGTAATTCGGCCTCGGTCGCGGTCCAGCCGGTGGGATTGCCGGGCGAGTTCAGGATGAACACCCGCGCGCCCTCCATCATCGTGTCCAGCCGGTCCAGGTCCAGCCGGAACCCGCCATCCGGCTGCGCGTCCAGGTCGATCTGTTCGACGATCGCACCGTGCAGCCGGGCGGCATTGGCGATGTTCGGCCAGGTCGGGCTGTGCATCACCACACGGTGGCCGGCCCGTATCACCGCCGACATGGCGACCGAGAGTGCTGCCATGCCCGACGCCGTTACCTGGATGCGGCTCTCCGCCACGGGCTTCGCGTGCAGCCCGCTCAGGTAACCGGATAGCGCGGTGCGCAACGCGGGCAACCCGCGCACGTCCGGGTAACGGGTCTCCCCATCCATCAGGGCCTGCACCGCCGCATCTCGCGCGGCCGCCGGGCTCGGCTGGTCGGACTCGCCGAAACACAGGAAATCCACATCGGGTGTGGCGAACGCGAGGCGGGCAACCTCGACGATGCGGGAGCCCGGAATGACGGTCAGATCCATGCCGCCTATATAGGCGTTCTTACACCGAGTCGGGATCAGATCCTGCGGGCTTCGCGCCGCCTGTGCCGGAGGATGTAAATGAAGAGCGACAGCGCCCCGATCGTCGCGACAATCCCGCCCGCGAGCGGGACCACCGTGTCGGATGCCCAGAAGCTGCCGCCCAGTTGCGACTTGTGTAGTGAATCCACGCCCATCGCACCCGCGAGGCCATCCGGCGCCCGCCGATCGGCTAACAGGACGTCGCCATAGGCCTTGCCTGGGACGAAATTGAGTCCGGCCAGGAAGGAATCGGCCATGCGGCCGATTTCATCGGCCTTTTGGACGCTCGTGACGATGGAGAGTTGAACATAGCCTTCCCGGCCGAAGCCGAGGGCGTAGTAAGTGATCTCCCCATCGGATTCCCGGGGCGCGCTCTTGGGCACGATCAGTGCCGCCCAGGAGAGTTGGTGTGTTTCGGGATTGTACTCCGGCGGCCGGATCCACCGGCGGACTTCGCGCTCGGGCAGGTTCCGTTTCACGCGGTCCGGGTTGCGGCGCTCTATCGTGTCTTTCAGGCTGGACAGCATGTCATCTTGGGTCCAGCCGAGCGCCGCGTCCGAATCGATGAAGCCGGCCGGCACGAAACGAATGAATCCGGGGGCTTCCATGCCCTCGGCTCCCACCAGCAAAGCCGCGAAATCGGATGGGACGTTACGCTCCATGACGGTCAGCAGCCTCGCGGCCGGCTCCCGCGGCACAATCAGCAGGTCATCCGCCAGCCGCACGGTCGCCTGATCGCCCAGATCGGCCCGCGCCGGCGCACCAATGGATTGGCGCACCGCGGAAGTGTAGGCCTGTTCCGCGGTTTCAAACATAACACCGGCTGTGTCCTGGTCCGGCGCTGCGGCCACGGCGGCAAAGCCGGCCAACCCGGACAGGAGCGTGGCCAGAACGATCCGAAGCACGGTCGACTTTCTTGGCGTCAGGCGGATCGAGGCCCGGACGTCATGCATGGCGGTTTTCCTTGGCGTTTTTGAACGAGACCGGTTCACATCTGGTCAGCGGACGATATAGAGCAGCGCGGATCGGTCTGTCATCGGAATAGACTGATCGTCCGATTTAAACCGGGTCACGTTGACACCGACTCTCCGCCGGTTCCCTCCACGTCATGTCCAGGCGACCGGGCGCACGTGGAAGGGTAGGGCCAGGTACCTGTTGCGCCCCGGTGGTTCCTCATTGCCAACGATCTGGTCTGGCACGGGAGGCTGGGTCGAGCCATTGGATTCATACCAAGCGGCTGAAAGATTACCCCACAGCCATTGCCCATCGTCTTGGCCCGGGGGCCCTACCGGGCCCAAGTTTCCCCCCCCCGCCGCGGGCGCGTTGCCGGCCC
>JARLIN010000484.1 GCA_031291715.1 Rhodopila sp.
CAGGACCAGGAGGCGCGGGCGCACGTGGACCCGCTCCACATCCAGCCAAAACGTGCAGGCCTGGATTTCCGGAACTTCCGGCGTCTGGTGAATCCGGCGCCTGCCACGGGGCGTGAATTTGAAGTGCTTCACCGCATTGGTGACATAGACCGTCCTGCGATCGATGCCGGCTTCCTCCATCGCCCGATCCATGATCTGCCCGGCGGGGCCGACGAAGGGACGTCCGATCGTGTCCTCCTGGTCGCCTGGCTGCTCACCAATGAACATCACCGAGGCATCCGCCGGCCCTTCGCCGAAGACTGTTTGGGTCGCGGGCTCATAGAGGGGGCAGCGGTGGCAGCTCGACGCGTCCTTCGCCGCCTTGAGCAACGCCGGATCGGGTTTGGTGTGCAGAACCACAGGACCCAACGCAGGGCGGTCGGGTGGTCGGGGAGCCTCGTCCACGGCCTCGGCCTCCGGAACCGATACATCGGCCTCCGCTTGCTCCAGCAACAGGGGACCATGAGCTTCCCACCACGCCTGCAGGGCTTCGTCATCCTGCGCGTGTCGTAGTCCGGAGCCGAACAGAAGCGTGGATCCATCCCAATGGGCCGCCGCGTCCGGGGTTACAATTGACAGCGCCAGGTCCGGAAACCGGCGTACGATCAACTGCGCATTCGCCGCCAACACGAAATGTGCGGGCTCGAACCATCCCAGGTAGCGTGTGCCGTCATCCTCCGGCACGGGCAGGAACCGTATGTTGGTCCGCATGCGATGGGCGTCGGCACGCACCGCGAGCGCCATCCGCCGGACCAGCGACAGGTCGGGGTCGGTGTCGTCCTCCAGCAGCTTCTCGCCCGCATTGACCCGCCAGACCAGGGTGTACAGCAGGCCGAAGCGCTCCGGGTCGCGCGCCTGGATGGCGAGCGATGCCAGCGATACCAGTGCGCGCGGCACATGAAAGGTGCCCGATGCCTCGGGGAAGGCAGTCGCCTCGCTGCCCACCGACCACGTCAGTTCCGCCGGTTCGATCCCGGCCAGGATCAGGGCGCGGGTTGCCTGGCGCCAGCCGTCCCAGTCCGTCTCGTTCTTCAACACGATCCGTCGCATGGGGATGAGCAAACTCCAGGACGGGCGGCTTTCCAAGCCCGCCGTTCCGGCTATGGTGATCACCCTATGTTTCGATCACTGTGGAATTCAGCCTGGGGGCTGCTGGTAGCGGCCAATCTCTTCTGGGCAGGCAACATCGTCCTGGCGAGAGGGCTGGCTGGCCAGGTGCCGCCGGTGGCGCTCGCGTATTGGCGGTGGACAGGCGCGTTCGTCGTCGCGGTTGGTTTCGCGTGGCCCCGGCTGAAGACCGACCTGCCGGTGATGCTTCGGCACTGGAAGATGATGCTGGTGCTGTCGGCGACCGGCATCGCCTCCTACAACACGATGTCCTATATCGGGCTGACGAGCACCACGGCGCTGAACGTCCTGCTGCTGCAGTCCGCGACGCCGCTGATCATTATTGTCTGGGCCTATTTGCTGTTCCGCGAGACGCCCACGATCCGGCAGACACTGGGCGTGCTGCTCTCCCTGGCGGGTGTCGCCGCGATCGCCGGGCATGGATCGATGGAAGTGCTTGCACATCTGCAACTGAATCGTGGCGACATATGGGTGTTGGCCGGTTTGGCCATATACGCGTTCTATTGCGTGGCGTTGCGCAAACGCCCCGTGGTGCATCCGTTGAGCTTCCTGGTGGTCGCGATGGGCATCGGCTCCTGCCTGATGCTGCCGTTCATGCTGTGGGAGTTCGCGTCCGGTGCCCGGATTCACGGCGATCTGCCGTCTTATCTGGGGATCGCCTACACCGCTGTCTTGCCGTCATTCGTTGCCTATCTGTTTTTCAACCGTGGCGTTGAATTGATCGGCGCCGGCCCGGCGGGCCAATCGATGCATTTGATGCCGCTGTTCGGCAGTGTCCTGGCCGTGCTGTTCCTGCACGAGCGGTTCCAGACCTACCACGCCCTTGGGATCGCAATGATCGCCGCCGGGATCGTGCTTGCATCATTTGCCCCGGCACGACGTTCGCGCACGGGTCCGCAGCCCAACACAACGTGATCCGGTCACCGCGAAACACTGCTTGATCGGCGGCTTCGTGGCGCCGACCTCTGGCCTCTGGTCTGGGGGCGCGGATGCAACGATCGGCTCTGGTTTTCGGCGTGGCGGTCGCATTGGTGGTCAGTCCAGTTGCGCAAGCCGACGAATCACCGCCCACGAGTGCGGTCCAGTCCGTGGCGCCCGAGGCAGCCGAGGCCATTCTTGGACAACGCGTCGATGACCAGGAAGGCAAGGACATCGGTCGCCTGGTCGATGTGCTGGTTGACGAGAATGGTCAGCCGCTTGCCGCCGTTATCGACTTCGGCGGATTCATGGGTGTCGGCAACCGCAAGGTGGCCGTGCATTGGAGCGCGCTGCATTTCAATCCGGGAGACGAGAAGCACAAAATCACGCTGGAGATGACGCCTGACCAGATCAAGGCCGCTCCAGAATTCCGGAACCCGAACAAGGCGGCGCCGGTCGTCACGCCGGCTGATACCGCCCCGACACAGCCTTGACCGCGTGATGCAACGTCCCGCGCTCTCGTGGCCCGGCGGCGATCGGGCTCTCGATCTGGTCAACTTCTTCGTGGCGGATGTGCAGACCGGGTTCGGGCCCTTCGTCGCCGTCTATCTCACGACGCATAAATGGACACAGGTCGAGATCGGTTTTGCCTTGACGCTGGGCACTGTGACGTCGCTGATCAGCCAGCTTCCGGCGGGCGTGCTTGTGGACTCGATGCGCAACAAGCGGGCGGCGGCGTCGGGGGCTTTGGTCGGCATCATCGCTGCTGCGTTGCTCCTGGCGGTGAATCCGGCGCAACTGCCGGTGCTGGTCGCGCAGGTGCTGCATGGCTTCGCCAGTTGCGTGATCACCCCCGCGATCGCGGCGATCAGTCTGCATCTCGCTGGCTATGCGGCGCTGGGCGAGCGGCTCGGGCGGAACGCCCGCTACGCGTCGATCGGGAACGGGCTGGCCGCCGCGGTCATGGGGGCGACCGGTGCGTATTTTTCGTCGCGGTCCGTCTTCGTGCTGACCGCGGCGCTGTGCGTGCCCGCCTTGGTCGCGCTGTGGTTGGTCGGGGCGGGGCACCACGCGCGGGCGCAAACAACCAGCCGGGTGATGGATATCGCCGGGTTGAAGCGTCTGCTGGCCGATCGGCGGTTGCTGGTCTTTGCCATCTGCGTGATGCTGTTCCACCTGTCCAATGCCGCCATGCTGCCCCTGGCGGGCGCTGCTGTGACGATGCGCGCGGGGCATTTCGCCAATCTGATCATCGCCGCCTGCATTGTTGTGCCGCAACTCATCGTGGCGATGATGTCCCCGTGGGTTGGGCGGGCGGCGGAGAAGATTGGTCGCAAACGGCTTCTGCTGTTGGGGTGGGGCGCGCTGCCGCTCCGCGGCTTGTTGCTGGCGGTACTGCCGGGATCATGGCCGTTGGTGATGGGCCAGGCCGTCAGCGGAGTCAGCGCGGCCGTGTTCGGTGTGCTTCTGCCCTTGCTGGCGGCTGATCTCACGCTCGGGACGGCACATTTCAACCTGTGCATGGGCATGTTGGGGCTGGCCATGTACCTCGGGGCCGCGGTCAGTACGACGCTGTCGGGGGGCATCGCCGACGCCGCGGGCATGGAGGTCGCTTTCCTGGTCCTCGCTGGTGTCGGCCTGCTTGGCTTCCTGATGGTATGGCTGGCCATGCCTGAGACACGGCCAGCCGAAAGCGCGGTCAGCCCTTCAGCTCAGGAATGACCCAAAGCGGCTTGTCGCCGCGGATCACACGCTGGCAATTGTCGAATGCGTTGCGGAACCGGGTGTACTGGTTGTCCCAGGTGGGACCGGCGAAGTGTGCGGTCAGCACGACATTCTGTAGGGCGAACAGCGGATTGTTCGGCGGCGGCGGCTCCTGGTCGAACACATCCAGTCCGGCGCCGGCGATGGTGCCGTTCGACAACGCTTCGATCATCGCCGGTTCATCGACGACCGGGCCGCGGCAGGTGTTGATCAAGTAGGCCGTGGGCTTCATCATCTTGAACTGCGCCGCACCCATCATGTGCTTCGTCTCCTTGGTCAGCGGAACGTGCAGGGAGACGACATCCGACGTGCGCAGCACTTCCTCGAACAGGGCGAAGCGGACGCCGAGGTCGTCGGCCTGTTCTTCGGTCAGGCGGGTGATGTCATAGTACTGAACGGTCATGCCGAACGCCTTGGCGAGGCGGGCGGTCTTCTTGCCGATGGTGCCCAGGCCGACAATGCCGAGCGTGCGGTTTTTCAGTTCGTAGAGTTTGACGTCATCGACGTTGTTGCCGCGCCAGCGGCCGGCGGCGACGTTGGTGTGCTGCCAGACGATACGCCGGCATACCGCGAGCATGAGCAGGATCGCATGCTCCGACACCGCGGTGGAGTTGGCGCCGCCGTTGTTGCAGATCGGCACGCCGGCTCGCCTCGCGGCCTCAATGTCGCAGCGGTCGTAGCCGGCGGAAAGCAACTGGACGAGCCTCAGGTTCGGCGCGGACTTGTAGAAGGCGTCGTCCATCGTCCCGTCGCCAAAACCAACGAGGCAGATCGCATCGGCAAGGGCTGCCTGGAATTCGGGCGTGCCGTGGCGGGCAATCACCGCGTCGAGGCTGGGTGGCAGCAACTCCCTGGCGATGCCGATTTCATTCAATGGATTGTCTGCGATAATGATTTTGGCCATCGGCTTCCCCCGGTTGCATTTCCCGGTCGCAGCCTAGACCGGTTTTCCGGCGCTGCCAAAATCATGGCGATGACGTATTTGGCTTAAATATTAGGCAAATTGAGGGGGCGTCTCTCCCGCAAATATTGGCGTATTTCTAGGCAGTTGGATAAACTGGAGCGTTGGGCGCGCCTGATCGACGGCTTTGAGGGCGAGAGTTGGTGCGCGCCATTTTGGCACACTAGTTGCATTCCATGACCCTTGCCTCCGCCAGACGGGGAAACCGAAACAACAACAGGCACAGGAACAGGCACTGATGTCATTGGACGAACCGATACTCTCCCGCCGTGGTCTCGGCCGTCTCGGCGTGGCAGCGGCGACCCTTGCCGCGATGGGGGCCGTCAAGGCGGCCACCGCGCCGGCGGAAGCGCAGGTGACCGGAGGCACCATCAAGGTCGGCGTCCTGCATTCCTTGTCCGGCACCATGGCGATCAGCGAAACCACGCTGAAGGACGTCATGCTGATGCTGATCGAGCAGCAGAACGCCAAGGGTGGCCTTCTCGGCAGGAAGCTCGAGGCCGTCGTGGTCGATCCTGCTTCCAACTGGCCGCTGTTCGCGGAAAAGGCGCGTCAGCTTAAGTCGGTGGACAAATGCGCCGCGACGTTCGGCTGCTGGACCTCGGTGTCCCGCAAGTCAGTCCTGCCGGTGTTTGAGGAGTTGAACAGCATCCTGTTCTATCCGGTGCAGTACGAAGGCCAGGAATGTAGCCGCAACGTCTTCTACACCGGCGCGGCGCCGAACCAGCAGGCGATCCCGGCGGTAGATTACCTGATGTCGGAAAACAAGGTGAAGCGTTGGGTCCTGGCGGGTACCGACTACGTCTATCCGCGCACGACGAACCAGATCCTGGAAGCCTATCTGAAGTCCAAGGGCGTTGCTGCCGAGGACATCATGATCAACTACACGCCGTTCGGACATTCCGACTGGCAGAACATCGTGGCGTCGATCAAGAAATTCGGCTCCGCCGGCAAGAAGACCGCGGTGGTATCCACCATCAACGGTGACGCCAATGTTCCGTTCTACAAGGAACTCGGCAACCAGGGGATCAAGGCGACCGACATTCCCGTGGTCGCGTTCAGCGTCGGCGAGGAAGAACTGGCCGGCATCGATACCAAGCCCCTGGTCGGCCATCTGGCCGCCTGGAACTACTTCGAGAGTGTGGACACGCCCGAAAACAAAGCATTCATTGCATCCTGGACGAAGTACACGAAGAATCCAAAGCGTACGACCAACGATCCAATGGAAGCCCACTACATCGGTTTCAACATGTGGGTGAAGGGTGTCGAGAAGGCCGGTACGACGGACTCGGATGCGGTGATCGATGCATTGATCGGCGTCGCGGTGCCCAACCTGTCCGGTGGATACTCGGCGATGATGCCGAACCATCATATCACGAAGCCGGTGCTGATCGGTGAGGTTCAGGCTGACGGTCAGTTCAACACCGTTTCGCAGACACCTGGCCTCGTGGTGGCGCAAGAATGGTCGCCGTACGTCGCCGATACCAAGGACCTGATCGGCGACTGGCGTGCGCCCTTGAGATGCGGTGCGTTCAACGTGAAGACCGGCACGTGCACCGCCGGCAAGAAGGCTTGATCGCCTGATTGCCAGGAAGGGGCGGCCGTTCCTCCCGGCCGCCCCTTATTCTTTTTTACGGGATCGATGAATGGCGCGCTTGCTGATTCTCCTGCTGCTGTCGGGGCTTTTCTGGCCCGTGGCGGCGCGTGCCGATGATCCGCTCGCGGAGCTTGCGTCCGGTACCTTCAATGGTGTCCGGCAGGGGGTCGAAGACCTCGCCTTGTCGGGGAATCCACGCGCCGCGCCGATCATTTCGGCGCTGCAGGACGGCCGGCTGTATTTCACGCCTGAGCACACGCTGCTGATCAAGGCGGGCGACGGCAGCTACACCAACGCCGCGACGGGCGAACCCGTCGCG
>JARLIN010000485.1 GCA_031291715.1 Rhodopila sp.
AGTTGTTACACGTTACTAAACCAGTTTTGCGGTTCTTCAGTATCACGGCCGTTGCGGTCAAAGATTGATCTGGATCAATGCGTGCGGCTGATGCGACGACTACCCATCTGGCAAAAAGGGGCGGATTGTGGAGTCAGGCTACGTCGGGTATTGTTGCCACCCAAACAGAGGTTATCGAAGGACCCGGCTGGATGGGGGCGATATCGGGCCCCGACCGTAGCGCAGAAGGTGGGGCCGTATCAGCGCTCACGCGTCATCGGTACCCGGGTGGGTCATCTCGACTGATGAGGAGCGCCGGGTTGCCCGTCACACGGTTCGCGTCCTGGAAACGGGCCGCACATACATATATGAGAGCGCAGCTTAGCAGCCGAGTTGTTCATGTCGCGGGATAAGACAACTCACCGGGTGACTGCAGTGGTAAGCTGCCCATTTGGTTCGGGCCGTTTTACCCAAGCCTCAACCTCCTCGATCAAGGTGGATTGGCGGAGAAGCGCCGATCGAGACACGAAGTGGGACAAATTTTGGAACGCCAATTTACATGACAGACAACGCAAAATCCACTGACAATTGTCAGTCGGCTCCGGTATCGGCGCCATCAAGCCCAATCCAGGCCACCAAGACTGACCTCCAGCACTATGCCGCGGCACATGTCCTGCCGAATGGGACATCAATATTAATCAGAGCCGTTCGGCCTGATGACAAAGAGCGCCTGCGTGCTGCCTTCGGTGAACTTGATAGGACGTCGATTTACACGCGCTTCTTCGGTCACAAGAAGGAATTGACCGAAGCCGAGCTGGAACAGTCCACAAACGTGGACTTCGATCGAGTCGTTGCGCTTTGGGCGACTATCAATTCAGGTGGGGCAGAAATTATTATTGGGGGAGGACGGTACATACGCAATGCCGAACCCGCTTCGCGGCTCAGTGCCGAGGTGGCGTTTACCGTCGAGGAGGACTACCACGGACAAGGAATTGCGAGTTGCCTGTTGGATCACTTGGTGCAAATCGCCCGCAGAAACCGTCTATCGCAGTTCGAGGCCGACGTGCTTGCCACAAATCGGCCAATGCTTGCGGTTTTCGCACACAGTGGGCTGCCGATGCGGCAGCAAAGTAATCGAGACGCAATCCACGTCACGCTCTCGCTCGATGCAGAACAATCGTAGCCCATCCTATTCACGGTGGCTGGAAGGCGACGGGGACGTTCGAGACGGCCGCGGACACGCGTTTAAAGGGAAGGTTTAGATGCGAGAACGCAAATCGGTGCCTACGATCCTGCGAGAGCTGCGCGCCCCCCCGTAGGGTCGCGCCGTTCCGAAGGTCGTCGGTCAGCCGAATGGAGGGCTCGCCGCCGGCGGTACGTTCGTCGATGAAGAACTGAACCGGCACCAGCCCCGAACCGACCATGTGGAATGCGTCTATGACGTTGTTAAAGGCAAGTTTAGCTGTGGTTTCGGCGAGCCAGTCCTCGGCCAAATCACCGCGATTGATCGCGCGGCAGGCATCGAGAAACTTGCTTGAACGCGAGGTGGTTTGCTTGTCAATCCCGTCAAAGGCCAACCGCAGTTCACCCCGCGAGCTTGATCGCTACCTCTACAAAGCGCGCCACCCGATCGAAAACTACTTCGCCAAACTCGAACAGTTTCGTGCCATTGCCACCCGTTACGACAACACCTCACGCAACTTCCTCGCTGCCGTCCATCTGGCCGCCAGTGCGATTTGGCTCAATTGACGACAGGCCCAAGCAATTCGACACATCCTATGCCGTTCCCTAATTCTGGAGAGTAGTCGCGGCAATTCCCGATGTGTCTGCCGCCTGCGGCTGGATGACAGGCAGACCCGGGCGGAGGCTTTCGGCGGTCAGCAACAGATGATGCAGGTCGGCCCGCGCTGTGGCAGTTGCGCCGGCGGCGATGGGCAAGGCGTCGCCGTCGCCGCGCACCGGTACTAGCGCCCCGCCCGTCCTCGCAGGCTACTTGACCAGCGGGCAGCCACCGTCGGCGAGTGGACGGAACGCCTGATCGCCAGGCACTGTCGCAATCAACTTGTAGTCGTCCCAGGGCCCCTTCGACTCCGCCGGCGCCTTCACCTGGAATAGGTGAAAGTCGTGCAGCGCCCGTCCGTCCTTACGGACAGACCCCTTGCCGAATGCGTCATCATCCGCCGGCAGGCGTTGCATCGCGGCCATCACCGGAGCCGCCTCGGTGCTGCCTGTGTCTTTCACCGCTTTCAGATAATGCAATACCCCCGAATACACGCCTGCCTGCAGCATGGTCGGCTTCCGGCCATGCATTCGTTCAGCGAACCGCGCCGAGAACGCTCGGCTGCGGTCGTCGAAGTCCCAGTAGAACGGCGAGGCCAGATAGATGCCCTGCGCCGCCTCAAGGCCGAGGGATTGCACGTCCGTGATCAGCGTCAACAACGCCGCGAGGCGCTGCGGTCCGTTGTTGATGCCGAATTCGCGCGCCTGTTTGACGATATTGACGAAGTCGATCGACGCATTGGCGATCGCGATCACGTCCGCCTTGCTGTTCTGCGCTGTCAGCACATACGAAGAGAAATCCGAGGCAAAAGCTGGGTTCTTCACGCGGCCGACCACCGTTCCGCCCAGCGCGGCGATGCCCTGCGAGGTGTCGCGCTCAAGCGCCGCGCCAAAGGCGTAGTCCGCGGTGATGAAAAACCATTTCTTCTTGCCCTGACCGACCAGGGCGCGCGCAACCGCGTTGCCCGTCGCATAGGTGTCGTAGGTCCAGTGGACCGTGTTCGGCGAACAGAACTTCCCGGTTAGGTCGCTCGTGCCGGTGCCCGAAGCAATGAAGATCGAGCGCGGTGTATTGCGCGTCACCTCGTTCACGGCCAGCCCGGCGGATGAGAACGGGACGTCCGCGATCACGTTCACGCCGTTGTTCACCCACTCGCGCGCGATGCTGGCAGCGACATCGGCCTTGTTCTGGTGATCGGCATTAATGACATCGATCTTCAGGTCGGGCAGGAACTTGCGGGCCTCCTCGACGGCAAGTTGCGCGGCCACAACCGATCCTTGACCGGTCGCATCCGCGTTGCCGGCATTCATGTCCGTCAGGACCCCAATCGTGACGGTCTTGCCGGGAATATCGGCCCATGCCGCTGGGGCGGCTATTAACGCCACGATACAGGCCAGAGTGAGAAGTTTCTCGCGGAATTTCATGTTTGTTTCTCCCTTCGGTTGCTGCCTATGACCGGCCCCTGCCGATTATTTCGGGGGCCACCGGCGCGACCTGCTTTCGGTAGGATTCGACATGACGCCCCATTCGCCGCCGCGCCACATCGGCATCGTTATCGCCAAGCTCTACCCCCACGGAACGATAGGTTCAATGGGTCCGACCATTTGACGGACCCGCGGCTGCGCCGTACCCTCTATGCCAGTCATCGATGCCCGGCGGCCGATCGCCGCATCCAATGAACCGACATAGTAGAGGGTGCACATGGAGCGTTCATGGCTGTTCATTCCCGGCGACGCCAAACGCAACTGCCGAAAGACCGTGGAACGCGCGTCAAACCGACTGGCAAATCGGGTAGTCACAGGACGTGAACGGCTGCTTCCGAAGCGGCGGGTAAATTGAATAGATTGGTTTCGGTGGAAAGGACTTGGATATGAGCTTCGACTCTATCGGCAACCGATCCCTTGTTCGCGCAATCGAATTCAATCGGCAATGGATCCCACACCGGCCATTTCTCGAGTTCAGGGGGCGTCCGCTGAGCTATCGTGATTTCGGGCGCATGGTGGCGAGCGCGGCGAACGGCCTGCTGCGGCTGGGCGTTCGCGCCGGCGACCGGGTGCTGATCCAGATGGTTAATTGTCCCGAGCATCTGGTCGCGATCTTCGCGATCCAGCGAATCGGCGCGATCAACGTGACCTGTTCCACGCTATTCAAGCTCGATGAAACCGCCTACCAGTTGCGCGACAGCGGATCGACGATGATCATCTGCGGCGCGGAATTTCTAGACCTGGCGCGTGCCGCGGCCGATGCCGTTTCGCAGCCGGTCCACATCCTTGTCACCGACCACGGACTCCTGGATGCGGGCGAGGCGCCCTTCAACCGGCTACTGTGCGAGGAAGGCGACCAGGTCGGCGTGCCATTCCCGGCGGCGGACGACGTGGCGATGCTTATCTACACATCCGGAACAACGGGCCGGCCGAAGGGCGTTATCTATACCCACGGCAACCTTGTCAGCGGCGGCCAGAATTCAATCATTGCACTCGGCTACCGTCCCGAGGAGCGCCTGCTGCACTTCTTTCCCCTCTATCACAGCAACGGCGGCGTCATTCTCCTGGCGCCGGTGATCCTATCCGGCTGCTGCATGGTGATGATCGACAAGTTCTCGGCCAGCCGCTTCGGCGTCCAGTTGGTCGAACACCGGATCACTCTCACGGCACTGAATGCGACCCACATCAAGATGATCCTCGCCCATCCGGCGCTGGATGCCGAACGCGCGCATGGCGTCGCCCGCGTCCAGTTCGCGTTGCCGCTCGATGACGCCAGGCGGGAGGCGTTCAGAGACCGTTTCGGTGGCATCCGGCTCGTGGAAGTCTTCGGTCAGACCGAGACCTGCGGCATCGTCACCGCGGTGCCCGAAGGGGCCTTGTGGAAGCCCGGTTCCGCAGGCCTGCCGCTTCCCGGTATCGAGATGAAGGTGACGGACGACCAGGGCGGCGCACTCGATACCGGCACGCCTGGCGAACTCTGCCTGCGGTCGCTGTCACGTCACGGCTTGACGCCGGGCTATTACAATTCGCCAGATCTGACGCGGGATCTCTATCGCGACGGATGGCTGCGAACGGGCGACGTGGTGATCGTCGATGAGGACGGCTACATGGTCTACTTTGAGCGAAAAAAGGACTTGATCAAACGTTCCGGCATCAACATCGCGGCCGCCGAGGTGGAGCGTGCGATGCTGGAAGTCCCCGGTGTCGCCGAAGCGGCGGTCGTCGGGATCCCCGACGAGTTCCGCGAGGAGAAAATTATCGGTTTTGTCGTCGCGGCTCCGGGTGCGGTGGTGAGACTTGACGATGTCGAACGGCACTGCCGCGAGGCGCTGGCCGACTACAAGGTGCCGGAGCGGTTCGAGCTGCTTGATGCGCTGCCGGAAAATTTCCTTGGTAAGGTCGAGAAGAAAGTCTTGCGGGAGCGTGCCGTTCAGCGCTTCGGCTCATAGGATGAGGAATCGTAACATGATGGCAGTGGGGCGTGCTCTGGCGGAGGGCCTCGGCTTCATCGAGGGGCCGGTGGCGATGGCCGACGGGTCGGTGATCGTGGTCAGCCTGTCCCGTGGCGAGCTGCTGCGCGTTCACCCGGACGGATCGCACGATGTCATCGCCAAGCCCGGCGGATCGCCCAATGGGGCCGCCATCGGGCCGGACGGCAGATGCTACGTCTGCAACAGCGGCGGTTTCCGGTTCCACCAGCGCGACGGCATCATGCATCCCGGTCTGCCTTCGGATGACTACACCTCGGGCTGGATCGACGCGATCGACCTGGAGACCGGCGAAATACAGCGGCTCTACGATCGTTGCGGCGACCGGACGCTGAAAGGTCCGAACGACATCGTATTTTCCGCCGATGGGAGTTTCTGGTTCACGGATACCGGCCGCGTCCATCGCTATCACGAGGACCGTGGAGCCGTGTATTGGGCGCGCCCGGACGGAAACGAGATACGGCTCGTCGCCTCTCCGTTGGAGAAGCCCAATGGCATCGGCCTGTCACCCGACGACGCGACTCTTTACGTGGCCGAAACCTCGACGGCACGCCTGTGGGCCTACGACATCGTCGGACCTGGCCAGTTGCGGTGTCTCGACAGAGGCGCGCCATTCGCCGTGCGGCGTTTGGTGGCGGGTTTGCCAGGATATCAACTGCTGGATTCGCTCGCCGTCCAGGCAAACGGCGATATTTGCGTCGCGACGATTCCGTTGGGCGTCACGACGTTTTCGCCCAACGGCAATGTCGTGTCGCAAGTGGAGATGCCCGACGAGATACCGACGAACATCTGTTTCGGCGGACCGGATATGAAGGATGCCTACGTCACGCTATCGTCCACCGGCCGTCTGTACGCGGTGCGTTGGGAGCACGCGGGACTGCGGCTGGCGTTCGGCCAATAGCCCAAACCTTCGAATCGGAGACGGGGCCCGCGGATGCCCTGCTAGACTGCCTCAGCGGTCAGGACCAAGCGGCCCGTGACCTTGCCGTCGCGCAGTCGCATCAGCGCCGCGTTCGCTTCCCGCTTCGGCAGACGCGTCACCGGTATGGGGGCCAGCTTGCCCTCTCGCGCCAGCCGAGCGACGTCCTCCAGATCGGCCAGGGAACCGGTGTTGTTGCCCATGATCGTCGTCGCGCGGAAGATCAGGCCGACAAGTGACAGTGTCAGTTCGCCACCGAACACACCGACCTGAACCATACGTCCGCCCTTGGTCAGCGCATCCAGGGCGGCCCGAGCCGTCGCCGATCCATTGACGAAGTCGATCGCGGCATAAACGGGACCGCCGGCGGCCTCGATGATCGCCGCCGTCAAGTCGGGGCGGGTGCCGTCCACAACCGCGGTCGCTCCGGCGTCCAGCGCGGCCTGGCGCTTGTCCGCGCTGATATCCACGCTGACGATCGCCCGATGCCCCAAGGCCTGCAACATTGCCATGGCGGCGAGGCCCAGTCCCCCCGCACCGACCAGAACGACAACGTCATCCGGTTCCAGCGGCATCACCTTGCGGATCGCACTGAGTACCGTAATGCCGGAGCAGCCGAACGTCGCCGCGACAGCCGGATCGACGTCGCCGGGATCGACGAGGTAGCGCGGGTGCGGCACCACGACGTGGGATCCGAAACCGCCATCCTGCATAACGCCCAGGCTCCGCTGGTTCAGGCACAGATTGTCCTGACCCGCTCGGCATTGCCGGCAGTCGCCGCAACCAAGCCAGGGATAGACGATGCGGCGGTCACCGACCCGCACGCCGGTCGCGTCCGGACCAAGCGCCGCGACACGACCCAGAATTTCGTGGCCGATCGCGCGCGGCAGTTTCACACCCCGGTCGGTCAGCAGCATCTTGCGGCCGCCGCCCAGGTCGTAGCTGCCTTCCCAGAAATGCAGATCGGAGTGGCAAACGCCCGCGTGGGTGACCTCGATCAGCACTTCGGTGCCGGTCGGCTGTGGCGTTGGCTTCTCGATATGAACCAGCGGCTCGTTGTTCCGCTCGACAACCCATGCTTCCATTGCGGTTTCCTTTCGTTGTCCGATGCGCCTATGCGGCTTGCGAGCTGCCAACCGGGATACCGGCATCCAGGCGGAAACCGAGATAGCCGTTCTGGGCGATCTCCGTGCAGCGTTTGCGGTATTCGCCGACGCCGCCGATATAGGGCAGGAACACGCGCGGCTTACCCGGGACGTTGGCACCGACGTACCACGATGCGGCGCGTGGATACAATGTGCGGCTGGCAACCTCGTTCACGTGGCCGACCCTTTGGTCTTCGGCGGCCTGGTCACGCTCGATCGTTTCCACGGCGCGTCGTGCCACCGACATCGCCGGCCGCCTCGAGGCAGCGGACGGACAGCGCGGCGCGACGCAGGTGATAATCAGGTAAAGATCGGCGAACCCAGCCCCGACGACGACAACGTCGGTCTTCTGGGCATCAACCATCACGATATCCTAAGCTTTCATCAGCGGACACACATCCGCGCTGGGGGCGGGGTAGGCCTCGTCGCCGGGAATGCTGCCGACGACGCGTTCCAGATCCCATTCGCCCTTCGATTCAGCGGGCTTCTTGACCTGGAGGATGTACATGTCGCGCACCAAGCGGCCATCGGCGCGGATTTTGGCGTTCTTCGTCATGAAGTCGTTGACCGGCGTCGCTTTCATGCGCGCCAGAACCTCCGGTGCCGCGTCGGTGCCCGCCGCCTGGACGGCCTTGAGGTAATGGGTGACCGCGCCCCAGGCACTGGCCTGCACCATATTCGGCATCCTGCCGAAGCGTTTCAGATAACGCTCCGAGAATGCGCGCGTCGCGTCGTTCTGGTCCCAGTAGAACGGCGACGTCTCGACCAGGCCCTGCGCGGTCTGCAAGCCGAGTGCCTTGACATCGTGCAGCGTCAGCGAGAGCGGCGCGACGCTCTGGCCGCCGGTGCGGATACCGAACTCATCCGCCTGTTTCACGATCATCGCCGCGTGCGCTGTCGTCGTGGCCAGCGCAATAACGTCGGCCTTGGACGCCTGCGCCGCCAGCAGCGAGGAGGAAAAGTCCTTGGTATCGAAATTATGCAGCGAGGTGCCGATCACCTTACCGCCAGTCGCCTCGATCATCGCTGTGGCGTCGCGTTGCACGTTACGGCCGTAGGCGTAATCGACGGTGAGGAAGAACCAAGTCTTCGCCCCCTGCCCTGCGTAATAGCGTATCGGCCCCAGCGACTGGGCATAGCTGTTATAGGTCCAGTGGATACCGTTCGGGGAGCAGTTGGCGCCGGTGAAGTCGGCGCTGGCCGTGCTGAGCAGGACCAGCACGCGGTTCTTTTCCCGCGTCAGCGACTGTACGCCGAGGCCGATCGTTGTCAGGCCGATGTCGAAGATCGCCGATACGCCATCATCATACCACTGGCGCGCGATGCTGACACCAAGATCGGTTTTGTTCGTATGGTCGGCGTGCAGAAGTTCGATCGGGCGGCCGTCGACGGTGCCGCCGAAGTCCTCGATCGCCATCGTGGCCGCGGTGACGCTGCCCATGCCGGAAAGATCGGCCATGATGCTGGACATATCCGCCAGGAACCCGATCCGCACCGGCGGCTTTTGCGCGCGAGCACGAAGGGCTGGAGCGGCGGCCAGGCTGGCACCCATTGCCAGCAGGCCGCGTCGCGTCCAGCCATGTCGGGTTATGGTCATGTTACGTTTCCCATTTGTTTTTGTGGTTACGACCGTTGCTGGGCAACCGGGAAAAACCCGCTGCCCATCGGACTGAATATGATGTTGACGGCATCACCGATCGCCATATCCGGTTCGGCGTGGGTCATCACGCGCACGCCTTCATCGAGGTCGATCAGTGCGATCCCGTACGGCGCCCGTGCCTGCCATTCGGGCGATGGCGCTCGAGCAACCGTGGTGATGGCATGAACGGTGCCTTGGCAACCGGATGCCCGCATCTCCACCGAAGTCGATCCGCAACGCGGACAGAATCCGCGCTGGAAATACCAGTTCCGGCCACAGGCGATGCAGGCCTCGTACGCCAGTCCGGGCTGGCCGAGGGTCCAATCCGCAGGGGTCCCGCTCATTGCGTGCGCTCCACGACCATGCTGACATGGGATGACATGATACCGCCGTCGCCATGCAGCAACGCGAGGGCGGGTTCGCTCGGAATTTGCCGGTCGCCGGCGCGGCGGGTCAGTTGCCGGTGCATCTCCACCACATGCGCCAGCGCGCCGCCGACGCCGCAATGTCCATATGACAGCAGGCCACCATGTGTATTCAATGGCAGCGCACCATCCGGGGCGTAGCGACCGGCGGCGGCGTCGCGGCCGGATGCGCCGCGCGCCGAGAAACCAATCTCCTCCAGCAGGATCGCCAATGTAATGGTGAAACTGTCATAGATCGCGGCATAGCCGATGTCGGCCACGCCAACCCCAGCGTTCGCGAACGCTCGGCTGCTTGAAGGTCCGGCACCGAATTCCACCAGGCTGGGCGCTTCGGTCAGATGCTGATGCGTGTGCGCCTGCGAGCAGCCGCGGATACGCAACGAATGCGCATTGACCGGGTCTTTGCTGATCACGAACGCCGCGCCACCGTCCGAGATCGGGCAGCAATCCATGAACCGGAGCGGCGGCGCGATCGGCTTGGACGCCAGAACGTCGTCGCGGGTGATGGGATCGCGCAGGTGCGCACCTGGCGTGCGGACCGCATTGCGGCGCATCTGCACCGCCAGTTCAGCCAGATCCTCCGACCGCAGACCGATTTCGTGCATGTAGCGGGACGCGATCAGCGCGTAATAAGAGGGGATGGTGGCGCCGAGGGGAACCTCGTACCGATGCTGGCCGGCCTGCGCCAGCGTCTGCATCGTCATGTCGCGGCTTTGCCCGGTCAGGCGGTTTTCCCCAGCCACGACGAGGATATTTCGCGCGGCACCGCCTTCGACGACCAGATGGCTGAGCATCGCCATGGCCAGCCCGCTGGCGCCGCCAACCTGCACGCCATGGGCGTAGGATGGCACGATACCGAAATGCTCGGCGAACAGTGTCGAAAGCATCAAATGCGGCAGCGTGGTGGAATAGCCGCAGACCAGGCCGTCGATATCGCGCCGCTCCAGCCCCGCGTCCGCCAGCGCGGCGGTGGCGGCTTCCGACATCAGGCTGACGGTCGAACTGCCCTCGTGCCGTCCGTATGGGGTCACGCCGACCCCGGTGATCCATGCCATATGGTGGTTCCTTATCAGACCGTGGCGACCGGCGTCAGCGCGGTGCGACCGCGTAACAGCCGTCCTTGAACGAGTCGGCCAGATTGGCGACCATGCTCTTGTCCGGCACGCCGTTGTGTTCCGTCGGGGTCCAGGTGTATTCGGCGAACACTCCGGGGAAATCCTTCGTGGAATCCAACACCTTTTTGATCTCGTCGGGGTTGGTGCCGTTCGCCTTGCGCACCGCGTAATCGACGACCTGGACGATGTCGTAACCAAGCGCGATCCACCAGAAATTGAACTGGATATCGCCGCCGCCCAGTTGCGGACGGATCGCGTCGACCAGCTTCTGCGTCCGCGCGGGCAATTTGCCGTCTGGACCGATGGATGTGCTGCGGTAGCCTGCGGTGATCGTATTGGCCCAATACTCGGGTTTGTTCAGCAGCGCCTTGATGGAGGGGGTGCCGAGCACGGGGTGGCCGACGATCGGGACGGACCAGCCGATATCGCCCCTGGCATTCAACAGCCGGGCGGCGAGACCGCTGGCGGCGGTCCATACCATGACCGCCTGCGCGCCCTCGTTCCGCGCCCTGGTCATTTCGGCCACGACGTCCACCTGGTTGGGATCGATCGTCGCGGTGAAGGCGACCTCAGCCCCCGCGGCTTTTGCCATATCGATGGCGCGCTTCGAACTGGAACTGCCGTAGCCGGTCGAATCGCCGATGATCGCGATCTTCTTGATCTTGAGCTGGTTGAAAACGTAGTCGTTCGCGATGGTGATCCATTGCGTCGTGGTGTTCGCGACGCGATAGGCCAGGGGAAACTTGACCGGATCGATCAGTTCTTCCACCGCGCCAGTGATCAGGTTCGGGATGCCGGCTTTGGCAACGATCCGCACGGTAGCCAGTGCCTCGCCCGAGTTCACCGGTCCCGCCATGAAGTGCACCTTCTCGTTGAACAGCAGTTGCTGCGCGAACGTCACGGCCTTGGTCGGATCGCTGGTAGTGTCGCGAGTGATCAAATCGATTGGCCGCCCGGCGATGCCGCCGGCCTTGTTGATTTCCTCGACCCGGAACCGGACGCCGTGATCGAAGCCGATCGCCGCTGTTGCCAGCGGACCGGTCAGCGACGGCAACCAGCCGATCTTGATCGCATCGGCTGCCGCGGCGCCGCGTAAACGACCGACGAAGGGCAGTGCAAGCGCGCCAGCCGCCAGCGACCGTCTTGTGATCCGCGCGTGTTCCTGAGCCATTCGTTTCACTCCCGGTTATCGATGGCGTTGACCCGCTAGGGGATAATGCGTTCTTGCTGCATCTGCTGCAGCATGCGCACGAACATTTCCTGGTCGTCGACGATCTCGTTGAAGCCGTAACGGATCAGCTTCGTGGTGTCGGAGATGTGATCGTAATGCATCCGCCACTGGAAATCGGCGAAGCTCCAGTCCACCAATTGTTCATAGGGCAGCGGCTGAAGCCCGTGTTTCTCGACTATCCGCGACCAAAGCGGCCCCTTGTCCGCCATCGCCTCGGTCAGTTTGATATCACGGATCGGGCCGACCTTCATGCCGATCGCGTCGGCGATCCGCGGCCACATGTCCTGCCAACGAAACAGGCCGCCGTTGGCGACGTTGAAAATCTCGTTGGCGCAACGCGGTTGCGTCGCCGCCCAGACGCAGGCCTTGGCTAGCAATTCGGTATCCACTGCCTGATCGATCCGCCGATAGCCGGCTTCGGTTCCGGGGAAGCACAGCGGCAAACCCATTTCACGGGAGATCGCGCTGTACACACCCAGTGCCGTGATCATGTTCATGGTGCTGCCGAGCGAAAAGCCCCAGATGGAGCGTGGCCGCATCACCGTCCATGTCCAGGACTTCGCTTCCGCCAGTGCCGACAGATAGTCCTGCTGCGGATAGTAGAACAACGGCGAGATAATGCGCGCGTCCGTCTCACGTGCCGGCGTCTTGTATGGACCAAGATGCGCCCCGTAGGCCTTGGTACCCTGCATCAGCGTCACGTGCTGCAAGTCCGGTGCCACCGGTTCAAGCGCCTGCATCAGATTTTGCAGCATGCGCAGATTTGGCCCGACCTCCTCGGCGTGTGTCGGGCGGGCGAGATAGGCGACATAGAAGACGTGCGTGATGTCGCGGAAGCTGGCCGTAGCCGCCTCGCAGGCGGATCGGTCCAGCAGGTCCAGGCTGATGGTTTGCAGCCGCGGGCGCGGCTCGATCGGACGGCGGGACAGTGCGACAACGTCCCAGTCAGGCAGGCTTAGCAGGTGGTCGATCAGCCCACGGCCGACCACGCCCAACGCCCCGACGACAAGTGCCTTCCGCGTCATGCTCCCTCCGCCGGCTGATATGCGCCAGGTTCTTCCGCATTCAGGCGCGAACGCGGTATCTTTCGTTTAGAATCGTAGGACAATCATGTTGGGCGGGTCAATAGCGCCCGCCCTATCAGGCCGGAGCACGGTCCAGGAGGCTCTGCATCGCTCGCACATGCCGCCGCGCGGCCAGTTCGGCGCGCCGAAGGTCACCGGCAAGCACGGCCTGGCCGATGCTGCTGTAATCGTCGAACCGTTCCGTCAACATTCCGTCCTGCTGGCTGCGCAGTTGCACGCGCAACAGATGCACGTGCATCCGGGTCAGCAGGCCCTGTAATTCGGTATTGCGGCCGATCGAAGCCAGTGTCCGGTAGAAGCGGTTGCGCGCCCGCACCAGTTCGAACGAATCCGGGCGACTGCGGAACGCCATCAACGCCTCGAAGCTGTCCAGAAAGCGCGCGTGGTTGTCGCCTTCGTTGATTCGCTGCGCGGCCAACCGGGCGGCAAGGCCGATCAGCAGTTCCAGTATGGTGAGCAGATTCCGGATCTCCTCGCGGTCCAGAATCCGGATCGCGGCACCGCGATGCCGGCTGAGAACAACGATACCCTCGGCGGCGAGTCGGTTCAGGGCCTCTCGTACGGTGCCACGGCTGACGCCCCACTTCTGGGTCAGATCGGCTTCAACGAGCCGCTGCCCGGGAACGTAGCTGCCATTGTAAAGACCCCTGACAATTTCATGAAAAATCAGATCGGGGGAACTCGCTGCATGCACGGCCTCGGCGGCCGGTCTCTCCGGGTGGGACGACCGCGCGGCAGCCTTGGCTGTGGATTTCGTGGTCAACGGCGAATCCTTGGGCGAATACCGCCTGCTAGGTGGCAGAGGGAGCGATACCGCGCAAGCTGGAACGTCATCGGCGGGGGCGGTCCGTGGTAGCAACGACCACCTCGGCCTGACGCCGAAGCTGATCCTTCTGGATCTTACCGTTGGCGTTGCGCGGCAGTGGCTCCTCGGAAACCACCACCCAGTCCGGCACTTTGTAGTCCGCCACCCTTTCAGCACAGAACGCCCGGATTTCTGCGTCCGACAGAGGCGTCCTGGCATGGATGAACGCAACAGACCGCTCCCCGAGGATCGGGTCCGGCTGCCCCACCACCGCAGCCTCCACCACGCCATCTTTGTCGCACAGCACGTTTTCGACCTCGGCCGGGTAGACCTTGAAGCCACCGCGGTTGATCATGTCCTTCTTGCGGTCGGCGATGCGCACATAGCCCTCGGCATCGACCGAACCGATATCGCCGGACTTCCAGTACCCGCCTTCGAAACTCGCCGCCGTGGCCGCCGGGTTGTGCCAATAGCCCGGCACGATCATGGGCCCGGCGATCCACAGTTCCCCAAGTTCACCCGGCGGCAGTTCGCGCCCCTCCTCGTCCCGCACGCGGATATCGCCGCAGGGGACCGTGCGCCCGATACTGTCCATCCGCGATACCCCCGCGCCTGGCGGCATGATCGTCGCCGGAGAGGTGGTTTCGGTTGCCCCATAGGCGTTGCACATCGTCAGATGCGGCACGGCGGCGGCGAAACGGCGTATCGTCGGTTCCGGCATCGGCGCGCTGCCGAAAACCCCCAGCCGCCAGGCCGAGAGATCGAAGTCCGCCAGGTCCGCTTCCAGCAGGCACAGCCCATACATCGCTGGCACCATCAGCCCATGGGTCATCCGCTCCGCCGCGGCAAGCTCCAGGAACGCCCGGCGGGCGAAGTTGCGCACCACCACCAATTTGCCCGCCATATGCAGGATCGGCAGAACCACGCCGCACAGGCCGGCCACATGCGTCCACGGGATGCACAACACCGAAATCTCGCCCGCCCGAAGTCCAAGGCATTCCTCCCAATGCAGGCAGGAATGCACTGCGCCAAGCTGGGTCAGGATCGCGCCCTTCGGCTTCCCGGTCGTGCCGGATGTGTACAGGATACCGAACGGGTCATCCTCCCTGGTCGAGCACGGGGGTGGAACGCCGCCGCCCGCCAGCAGGACGGCGAATTCATCCACGCCGCCAACCCGCACACGCACCGGTGGGCCACTCTCCGGCAACTCGGCCTCAAACGCGGCGTCGTAGATCAGTGCCGCCGGTTCCGCATCGCCGCACACATATTCGACCTCCCGCCGGCGCAGGCGCGAACCGATCGGCACCAGGATCGCGCCCAACCGGGCAATCCCCAGCACCGCGACAACTGCCTCCAGGCAGTTCCCCAGGAACACCGCGACCCGATCCCCCTGCCGCACCCCACGCCGCGCCAGGCCGGCCGCACAGGCATCAGCCAGTCCATTCAGGTCCTGGTATGTGTACCGCACGCTGCCCTCGACCAATGCCTCGGCATCGGGCGCCCGGCCCACCGCGGCTCGGAACATGGCATCGACAGTCGGCGGGCGGATTGCATAGCAGAGGATGTCGCGCTGCCAGTGCGTCTCCAGCCGCTTTTCGAACATTGGTATGCTCCCCTGATCGATTGTCGCGTTTTGACCCCGCGACATTGACGGGGTTCACTCAAATCCGGCGCCGGCTTATTGTCAACGAGAACGTCCGACAATCGGGCGCCCCGCCGCAGGGAGAAGACCGTGACCGCAGAAACCACCGCACGCAACACGCCGGACGCCGCCCGGCTGGCCCCATGGCTGTGCGAGCATGTTCCAGGCTACCAAGGCCCCGTCACGGTGCACCAACTCGCCGGCGGCCAATCGAACCCCACCTTTTGCCTGTCCGCGCCCTCGGGTGAGTACGTCCTGCGCCGCAAGCCGCTCGGAACCCTGTTGCCCAGCGCGCACATGGTGGACCGAGAATACCGGGTCATTGCCGCCCTGGCCGGAACCGACGTCCCGGTCCCGAGGGTCTACGCGCTGTGTGAGGACGACACGGTCATCGGCAGCGCCTTCTACGTCATGGAATTCGTTCCCGGCCGCGTCTTTCATGACGCCCGTCTGCCCGGCGTTTCGCCCGCAGACCGAGCGGCGATTTTTGATTCGATGTGCGAGACGATCGCCAGGTTGCACAAGGTCGATCCGATCGCTGTCGGGCTTGCCGATTTCGGCCGTCCCGCCAACTACATGCAACGGCAACTGGCGCGCTGGACCAAGCAATACCGCGCCACCGAAACATTCCCGATCCCGGCGATGGACCATCTGATCGACTGGTTGCCAGCGCACTTGCCTCAATCCGACGAAGTCCGCATCGTGCATGGCGACCTGCGCCTGGACAACATGCTGATCCACCCAACGGAGCCGCGCGTTGTTGCCGTCCTCGACTGGGAACTTTCGACACTCGGCGACCCGCTGTCGGATTTCGCCAACAACGCATCGACCTGGCGGATGGAACCCGACCTGTTCCGCGGACTGGCCGGCGAAGACCTCGCCGGACTCGGCATCCCCAGCGAGGCTGACTACGTCGCCGCTTACGCGCGCCGAGTCGGACGCGCGATGCCGCCGGACTGGGACGTCTACGTCACGTTCAATATGTTCCGGCTGGCGGCGATCATCCAGGGAATCGCAAAACGATCCCTGGACGGCACCGCATCGGACCCCGATGCCGCCGCGCTCGGCCGCAAGGCCAAGCCGATCGCGGACAAGGCCTGGGGGTTCGCGCAAGCGCTTGGGGCAAACGTCAGGTCTTCGTGACCAACGGGCAGCCACCCTCGCTCATCGGCCGGAACGCTTCCTCCAGCGGGGTCGTCGCTACCAGCTTGTAGTAGTCCCATGGGTATTTGCTTTCGGCCTTCGTCTTGACCTCAAACAAATAGGCCGGATGCAGCTTCTGCCCATCCTCGCGCACCCGGCCGATACCGAACGCGTCGTCGTCGGTCGGGATGCGCTTCATCGTCGCCACGGCGGCCCGCCCGGAGGCCTTGGCCTGCGCCACCCCCATGGAAGCGACCGCCTTCAGATAGTGCAGCACACCGGAATACGCCCCGGCCTGCTCAGGGTTCGGCTTCTGGTCCTTGAACGCCGGCTGCACCCGTTTGGTAAACGCCCGCGTCCGGTCGTTCAGGTCCCAGTAGAACGTTTCCGTCAGCATCAACCCCGAGGCAAGCTCCAGACCGATGCCGTGCACGTCGTTGATGTAGGTAATCGGCGCGGCAACCTTCATCCCCTGGCGCATCAGCCCGAACTCACCGGCCTGCTTGATGATGTTCACCAGGTCTTGGCCGGAGGCGGCGGGCGAAAGGACCTTCGCGCCGCTGGACTGGGCCTGGATCAGGAACGACGAAAAATCGGTGGTGCCCGGGAATGGATATCTCACCGAACCCAGGACCTTCCCGCCCGCGCCTTCCACAAACACGGTGGTGTCGCGTTGCGCGGTGATACCGAAATTGTAGTCCGGCGTGATGAAGAACCAAGTATCGCCGCCCAATTTCACCGTCGCCACGGCGGTGGAATGGGCGCTTTCCCAGGAATCGAAACTCCAGTGCACAAGATTTGGCGTGCATGCCTTGCCGGTCAGGTCGGACGTCCCGGCACCCGTGTTCAACTGCACCTTGTCCTTTTCCTTGATCACCGGCGCCAGCGCCAGCGCGATCCCGCTGTTGCTGATATCCACCAGCGCGTCGACGCCCTGCCGGTCTATCCATTCCAGGGCGATGCCCATGCCGACATCGACTTTGTTCAAATGGTCGGCGACGACGACCTCCACATCGATACCGCGGGCGCCGACGCCGGAATCCGTGATCGCCTGCCGCACGCAAGGTTCGATCATCGGCCCACCAAGATCGCGATATGTGCCCGACATGTCCGCGAGAATGCCGAGCTTGATGATTTGTCGAGTCTGGCTGCGCGCCCGAGTGGCGGGAAGCGCGGCGAAGCCGGCAATCAGGGTGCGGCGATCAAGTTTCATCAGTCGTTTCCTTCCTCGCGTGCTGTTGCGGCCCGAGGGGTGCGCGCACGTTCGTTCGCCTCGTTGCAAATGCGATCAGCCGCCAAACGCCAGCGTCTGACCGGCACCAGAATAGTCGTACGCCGCATGGCTTCCCAAGGATGACAGCGTGACGCAAGCGGTCCACGGATCCGGTCCGCCAAACGCGACATTCTCACCCGTCTGCATCACCCCGGCCAGCCGTCCGGCCTCCAACTCCACGACCAGAACACTGCCGTCGTTGAGTGGAACGGGACCTTCCGGAATGCGCAGACCATCCATAACCAGGCGCGGCGGGTATTTCACGACGTGCCCCTCCTTGCGATTGTCCGACATTAAGGCTAGACAGGCGGGAACGTCAACGCCGCCCGTAGGTGACACTGGAAGCGGTGATCGGAGGGAGGATGGCACTGCAATTGCTGGTCGTCGGCGCCTCGGGCGTCGTGGGACGCAACATTCTACGGCATTTCGAAACCCGCCCTGAGTGGGATCTGATCGGTCTCGCCCGGCACCAGCTTGAGTTCGACACGCGCGCCCGCATCGTCTCGCTGGACCTGCAAGACGCCGCCGGATGCGAAGCGGCAGCCGAACAGTTCAAGGACGTGACACACGTCATCTACTGCGCGACGTACGAGAAAGAGAACCTGCTCGCCGGGTGGCTGCAGGCCGATCACGCCGATATCAACGTTGCCATGCTGCGCAATCTGATGGGCCCGCTGCGGCGACACGCGTTCGGTCTGCAACGGGTCCTGCTGCTGCAAGGCACCAAGGCGTACGGCGCCGCCGCCGGAACGTTCAAGGTGCCCGCCAAGGAGGATGACCCTCGCTATCTGGCGCCCAATTTTTATTACGGCCAGGAGGACTTTATCCGCGACGCGCAGGCCGGCGCATCGTGGACCTGGTGCGCGCTGCGGCCGCAATTTGTCTGCGGGTTTGCCTTGCGCAGTCCGATGAATGGCCTGTCGGGACTGGCCATCTACGCGGCGATTTCGCGCGAACTCGGCCTGCCGTTGCGCTTTCCCGGCGGCACATCCCGCATCATGGAGGCAACAGACTCCCGCCTGCTGGCCGCCGCCACGGAATGGGCGCTGACCACCCCGGCGTGTGCTGGCGAAATCTTCAATATCGTCAATGGCGATTGTTTCACCTGGGACTCGCTCTGGCCAAAAATCGCCAAGGCATTCGGCATCGAGACCGCCCCCGCGGCGCCCGCCCGCCTGGCGCGTATCATGCCCAGCAAGGCCGATGTCTGGCAGCGCATCGTCGACCGTCACGGCCTGCGACAGCACACCCTACAGGAACTGGTGCCGAACTGGGGCATGGTGGATTACCTGCTGGGCTACAAGACACCGCCGGAGCCTATGATCCTGTCGGGCCTGAAGGCGAGGCGGTACGGCTTCAACGGCTTCATCGACAGCGAACAGATGTTCCTGGACTGGATCGACATCCTCCGCAACGATCGGATCATTCCGGCATGAACGATACCATTCTGATTCGTGGTAAACCTGCCCCTTGGGTATCGGTTCCCGCCTTGATCCGCGACAAGGCACGGCAACACGGCGACAAGATTTTCGCCACCATCGATGGACGGGAGCTGAGTTACCAGCAGATCGACACGCTGTCGGATAACGTCGCCACCAATCTGACGCGACTTGGCATCGGACCAAATGACTGCGTCGCCAGTTTGCTCGGCAATAGCGCCGAGCAGGTTTTCGGCTGGTTCGGCACCAACAAGGCGGGCGCGATCTGGGCGCCGATGAACGCGGGTCTCACCGGTGACGACCTTGCCCACACGTTGCGCAACAGCGGCGCCCGCCTGCTGATCACCGATGCCGAAGGCGCAACGAAATTCGCCGCCCTGCCACAGGGCCTGCAAATCTCGGTCCGACTCTGCCTGATCGAATCAGCGGAATTCACCGCCTTCCTCGCTTACGCCGGCGCCCCACCCGATACCGTCAACCGCGCGGGCGACCCGGCGATTATTCTTTATACCGGCGGAACAACCGGGCTGCCCAAAGGCGTCGTGTTGCCGCATTTCGCCATTGTCGCCTCGGGTTATCGCTATGGCGAGACGCTGATGGCCACGTCCGCCGACCGTCACTACACCTCGCTGCCGATGTTCCACGCCAGCGGCATCGAGCTTGGCATCGTCGCCCCGCTGGTCAATGACATGACCGTCGTGATGGATCGCCGGTTCAGCGCATCCAACTACTGGCAGCGCGTCGTCGAAACCGGCGCGACCATCATCGACCCGATCAGCACCATGATGTCGGCGCTGGTGCAGCAACCGCCCAGCCCCCTGGACCGCCAGCACAAGGTCCGCATTACCAGCGGCGTCAACGCGCAAATCCCACCGTCGGTGCCCGAGGAATTCACCCGCCGCTTCGGCATTCCCATCGTCGAAATCTACGGTTCCTCGGAAACCGGCGGCGCCATGGCGACCGGCAATCGCCTGGACAGTGCCGTGCCCGGATCGGTCGGAAAGCCGCATGGCTGGTCGCAGGTTGCCATCGTCGATGACAACGACTGCGAGGTCTCCCCTGGCGTCCAGGGCAACATCGTGCTGCGCCCAACCGTCCCGTTCACCTTCATGCTGGGCTACCAGAGCGACCCCGAGGGGACTCGCAAGGCCTGGCGCAATCTTTGGTTCCACAGCGGGGATTTCGGCCGGATGGACGCGGACGGCAACCTGTTCTTCCTGGGCCGCCAGGCACATTGGTTGCGCCGCCGCGGCGAGAACATTTCCGCCTACGAAATCGAGGCCGTCCTCACGCGTCACCCCAACGTCCGCGAGGCCATCATCACCGGCTTCCCAGCGGAACTCGGCGAAGAGGACGTCAAGGCCTGGATCATCCCCGAAGGCCCACCGCCGGCCGAACTGGACCTGATCCGCTGGTGTCTGGCCTCGCTGGCCGCGTTCAAGGTGCCGCGCTTCATCGCCTTCGTGGAAGACTTCCCCCGCTCCGCCACGAAACGGGAAGTGGAACGGGCGAAGGTCAAGCAATGGGACAGGACCGACCACTGGGACCGTGAAAAGATGCTCGGCCGCCTGTCCCCACAAGACCTGGCAAAGGCAGTTCTTGACCCTGGCTCGTCTGGTTCGTAGCGTGATATTGTCATACAATCTGGAAGCGTGATGATGTTTGAGATGTCGGCGAAGACACAAGAACTGAAGGGCCGCATCCAGGCGTTCATGGACGCCCACATCTACCCCAATGAGGACCGCTTCCTCCGTGAATCCGAAGCGGGCGGTCCGTGGAAGGTGCAACCGGTCATCGAGGAACTGAAGCCGCTCGCCAAGGAAGCCGGGCTGTGGAACCTGTTCCTCAATGACCCGGATCGAGGCCCTGGCCTGACCAATCTGGAATACGCCCCGATCTGCGAGATCATGGGCCGATCCCCCATGGCGCCCGAGGTGTTCAACTGTTCCGCCCCCGACGTCGGCAACATAGAAGTGCTGGCCCGATACGGCACCCGCGAACAACAGGACCGCTGGCTGGAACCCCTTCTGGCCGGTGAAATCCGTTCCTCGTTCGCCATGACGGAACCCGCCGTCGCCTCCAGCGACGCGACCAACATTCAGAGCTCGATCGTCCGCGATGGCGATGAATACGTCATCAACGGTCGTAAATGGTATACGACCGGTGCTACCGACCCGCGCTGCAAGATCATCATCTTCATGGGCAAGACCGATCCGAACAACCCCGATCGGCATCGGCAACAATCGATGATCCTGGTGCCGAAGAACACGCTGGGCGTCACCGTTCTGCGCCCGTTGCCGATCTTCGGTTATTACGGCGTTCCCGACCGAGCGTCGGAAGTCGATTTCACCAACGTTCGCGTCCCCGTCTCCAACATCCTGCTCGGCGAAGGCCGCGGCTTCGAGATCGCCCAGGGCCGCCTGGGCCCCGGCCGCATCCATCACTGCATGCGCCTGATCGGCCTGGCGGAACGGACCCTGGAAAAAATGTGCCACCGCGCAAAATCGCGCGTGGCGTTTGGCAAAGCCCTGTCCGAACAGACTGTCACGCAAGAGCGGATCGCTGAGGCCCGCATCATGATAGAGCAATCCCGCCTGCTTACCCTGAAGGCGGCCTACATGATGGACACAGTCGGCAACAAGGTCGCCAAGGCCGAGATCGCCATGATCAAGGTCGCCGTGCCGAACATGGCGTGCCAGGTCGTCGATTGGGCCATTCAAATATTCGGCGGCGGCGGCACCAGCAACGATTTCGGCCTCGGCGTCGCCTATGCGACCGCCCGTCTGCTGCGCCTGGCGGACGGTCCCGACGAAGTGCACCGCAACCAGATCGCCCGTCTGGAACTGCGGAAACATGCCTGATCCGGTCCTGGTCGGCATCGGCGTTGCCGCCCAGCGCGAGGACGATCCACGCCTCGCGATGGACCCGCTGGCGCTGATGACGCGGGCGGCCCGCTTGGCTGGCCAGGATTCTGGCGCGCCAGACCTGCTCCGGGTGCTGGACCGTATCATGGTCCCGAAGGGGCGATGGACCCATAACGATCCCGGGCGCGCCATCGCCGCCGCACTCGGGTCCCGCGGCGCGAAAACCGTCCTGTCGACGGTTGGCGTGCTGCAACAAACCTTGATCGGCAACGCCTGTGCGGCCATCGCCGCGGGTGACATCGAAACCGCGATGGTCGTCGGGGGCGACGCGGGATATCGCCTGCTCCGCGCGCGGATCGCCGGTATCGAACTGACTGAGCCCGAAGCAGACGGTTCCCCTGACGAGCTGTTGGCACCCAAGGAAGAACTCAGGCACGAGGCGGAATTGCGCGCCGGCTTGCGCATGCCGGTCGGCCTCTACGCGATGATGGAAACCGCCTTCCGGGCGCGGCGGGGCTACGCGGTGGATGTACAACGCGACCGGGTCGCGGAACTTTACAGTCGTTTCAGCGGCATCGCCGCGCAAAACCCGGACGCCTGGATCCGAAAGCCGATCCCGGCCGATTTCATCCGGAACGCCTCCGATCGCAATCCGATGCAGGCGTTTCCTTATACGAAACTGCTGTGCTCCTCCTGGAACGTCGATCAGGCCGCCGCGCTACTGTTTTGCTCAACCGCGAAAGCCGAGGCGATGGGCGTGCCGAAAGAACGGTGGATTTATCCATGGGCCAGCACCGAATCCAACCACATGGTCCCCGTTTGTGCCCGCGCCCAGCTGGATGCGTGCCAGGGCGCCCGCATCGCCGGACAGGCGGCGATGACACCGTTTGGACTTTCGCCCGCTGATCTCGACCTGATCGAGTTGTATAGCTGTTTCCCCGTCGCCGTGCAGGCCTATGCGGCGGAGCTTGGGATCGACTTGAACCGGGACCTCACCGTGACCGGCGGCATGCCGTTCGCCGGCGGCCCATACAACAACTACGTGCTGCAAGCGACGGCGCGGATGGCGGCATTACTGCGCGAAGGACGCGGTCGCACCGGATTGGTATCATCCGTGTCGGGTACCCTGACGAAACAAGGCTTCGGCCTGTGGTCCGCTGCCCCGGCGGAGGGCGGCTTTCTCTTCGCCGACGTCAGCGACGTGGTCGCTCGGGTCTCCCCGGTGAAGCCCGTCGTGCAGGATTACCAGGGCATGGCTACGATCGCCGGTTATTCCGTTCTGCACGACCCCGGGCAGAAACCCCGAGGCGTGGCGATCGTCGACGCTGATGCCGGGCGACGGGCGGTCGTGATCACCGACAACTTATCAGTCATTGCGCAAATGCAGGCGACGGAGTTCTCCGGGGTCCACGTGAAGGTGGACGAAGGGCGCTTCGATCTCGAGGCATA
>JARLIN010000486.1 GCA_031291715.1 Rhodopila sp.
AATCGAGGAGCGAATATCGGACGTCCGCAATGAAGCCACTATATCCGCCCTGGTCCTGCGCGAGGACCTGTCTCACATCCTAGACCAGATCAACGCGCTGCATGGCCTCGCGAGCCTCGTGACGAAATCCCGGCGGATCGGGGACCGGGCGATGGAACAGGCGGCGCAGGCCGAGCTGGATCTTTGGCACGGCAAAATGAAAAGCGGCGTGGTGAATATCGGCGGCATCGGGCCTAACGGCTACCTGGACTGGATAAATCCGGAAACCGACTTAACACCTGTCTACCTCGGCGACCGCGAGCACTTCGAGGCCCTCGCCAGCGGCCGGGAGCAGGAAGTTGTCGGTCAGCCAGTCATCGGCCGCGCGTCGAAACGACGAAGTATCCATTTTTCCAAAAGCGTGCGCGCACCCGACGGGACGTTTTTGGGGGCGACAGTCGTCGCCATCGATCCTGAAATGCTCTCAGGCCTCGCAGACGTGATGGGGTTGCACGGAGCCAATACAATAACGATCCTGCGCCGCGACGGCATCATCCTGGCCCGCAGCGGCGCCCCCCCGGCTGTCGGGCTGCCCAACGTGCGGGAGACCGCCCACCTACGAATGTTTCTGGACGCAACCTCCGGCATAACGGAGGATATCAGCCCGGTCGATGGCCTAAAGCGGGTCGTCGCGTGGCAACGGCTCGACGAAGCGGGACTAATCCTGGTCGTGGCGCTCGACCGTGACGCCGGTGTCCGCCGTCTCCAACCAACCCTGGAGCGGGTCCACCGATGGATCGGGTTTACGATCGTTTTGATCTGCATCACGGGCCTTGGATCGCTCGCTATCGTGCGGTGGCGCCGTCGTGTCGCGGTTGCCGAGGCACAGTCGGCGATGATGCGCGAGAGCGAAAGCCTGTTTCGCCAGATGGCGGAAAGCCTTCCGGATCTCATCCGCCTGCTGGATCGGGATGGCAAGGTGATCTACGCGAGTTCGGCCGCCCGGGACATTCTCGGCGTGGAGCCGGAAAGTCTGCTTGGAAAAACGTCAAGCCTCTACGTCCACCCCGAAGACCGGGCGAAGATGATCACGCCCGGCCCGGCGGACCAAGCGGTTGGCGGCCATCATCGCAATGAAATTCGCATGATACGCCCTGACGGGAAAATCATCTGGCTCCAGACCGATATGCGAACCATCTGCGGCGGTCCGGCAAGCGCCAGAGCAGCCATGGTCGTCAGCGCCTCGCGTGACATAACCCCTCAGCGTGAGGCGGAAATGGCGCTCCGGCACGCGAAGGAAGAACTGGACGCCATGCTGACCGCGACGGGGGCGGTGCTGTTTCGTACCAGAATCGACGACGATGGAAGCGACCACTTCCTGTTCGTCTCCGACAGTGCCGAACATCTCATCGGCTACACCGCGGCCGAGATTATCGATACGCCGAACTGGTTCGCGAACCATTTCGACCCAGCCTTCGCCCAGGCGGAGGAGGCCCATTTCAGCCGGGTCCGCACCGAGGGCAGTTCGCGGATCAAGTATCGCCTCCGGCATAGGGATGGCCATTGGCTCTGGGTTTCGGTCTTCCACCGGCGGGTGGAGGGCAAGGGCTTGACGGTCGTCGGCACCGCCACGGATGTGACGCGGGAGCACGATCGGGAAGTCCAGCTCGCCCAAAGCGCCAAAATGGCCCTGCTCGGGGAGATGACGACGGGTATGGCGCACGAGTTGAACCAGCCGCTCGCCGCCATCGGCATGATAGCGGAAAATAGCATATCGTTACTCTATCATCACGATAAAACCAACGATCTCGTTCGCGGCAAGCTGGAGCGGATCGGCGAACAGGTCAAGCGGGCGGCGGCGATCATCAATCACATGCGGGTTTTCGGCCGCAAGCCGGACGGCGCGCCGACGCGCGTCGCTATCGCGACGGCGATCGAGGGGGCGGAAGCGGTTCTGAATAGCCGGCTGGTACAAGCCGACATCGAGGTGGTCAGCCACGTCGAACCGGATGTCCCGCCCGTTATGGGACACCTCGTGCTGCTGGAGCAGGTGCTGGTGAACGTGATCGCGAACGCGGCCGATGCGATCGAAGCGCACAAACCGCCGCTGCCAGCAGAGCGGCGGCGTGTCGAGCTTCGTGTCAGCCTGGCATCCGGGATGGTGGACATCAGCATCGCCGATCAGGCCGGCGGGATCGACGAACGCGCGATGCCGCGACTGTTCGAACCGTTTTTCACGACCAAACCGGTCGGCCGCGGAACGGGCCTTGGCTTGTCGATCAGCTACGGCATCGTCACCGAGATGGGCGGCGTCATCATAGCCCGTAACGAAGGCGATGGCGCGGTGTTCCATATCCGGCTAACGCCCGCCGCGGGATGATCCGCCGGTCGGTTCCAGCACCATCGACGCGGCATGCGTACCCCGACCTTCATCGGTCACCCGCACCGCCATCCACCGCGAATGTCAGGGATTCCGAGGCTGCGTCGCGCAGGGCCCCAAGTTTATTTGCGTTGTATTTTGTCTGCTAACGGTTTCACAGTCTCGGCAAAACCTCCGTGACGGCCCAAGCGACGGGCCGGAACCAAACGGGCGGCCGAAAGGCAACCGTCCGCAACCTCAATCGGTAGCAAGACGCCAGCGCGGCGGTACTTGAAGATGCGGCCACGATGGGCCGTGAGAGATACGGTGCGATATCGGAACCAGATGCCGGTCAGACAAGGCCACAATGACGACCTCGCCGGTGCCGTCCGTTCGCATCGCTGCCCAGGGTGGGTTTAGTCCGGGAGGACAACATGACAGCGCCCACGGAAACCGCCAGTTATCTACTCGGTCGGAAACTCGATAGCATCCCCTTCTCGGCCTACCACCTGCTGGTGATCGTGGTGCTTGGCACGGTCGGGTTTGTCGAAGGCTACGATCTCGCGCTCGGCGGCTCGTTGATCGTCCTGGCCAAGGAGCCACTGCGGCTCACCCAGACCGATATCCGCTGGCTCGTCGCCGGGCCGACGTTCCTGGTCGTCATTGGCGGCTTCATCGCCTCAGCGCTGTCCGACCGGCTGAGCCGAAAGCTGGTCATGCAGATCGGCGTGGTCATCAGCACTTTGTTCACGCTGTTGATCCCTCTGGCGCAGACTGCCGAACAACTGGTCATCCTGCGCCTCATCACCGGCATTGGGATGGGGTTTGCCATCCCGGCCCCCTTCCCGATTGCGGCCGAACTGATGCCGGCACAGCATCGGCGGACGTATGGCGCAATCTATGAGGTCATGCTGGCAAGCGCCTTCACGCTGCTTCCGTTCGTTGCCTTCATCCTGGCCGGCAACCCGTACGGCTTCCGATTGATCGCCCTTCCGGGCGGATTGGCGCTGGGCGTGGTGCCCTTGCTGGTGCATTATGCCATTCCTGAAAGTCCACGATGGCACCTGCGGCGAGGTCAGCCACAGGCGGCCGTCGATGCCGTGAACCTGATGATCAGCCGATCCGGCAGCCGCGTGCCGGCGCTGACGGTGGGCGGGCTTGGACCTCACCTCACCATGGGGCGCGACGAGCTTCCGCCCTTCCTGGCCTTGTTCCGCGCCGGACAGCTCCGGTGGACAGTGGTCGGCATCCTGACCGGTGTAAGTGCCAGCACCGCCTATTACACGTGTGCGATCCTGCTGCCCAAGGCACTGGTTGACCAAGGCGGCGCCGTCGCGTTGAGCTTTGGCCTGAGCTCCGTGCTCTTCATGGCCAGCATTCCCGGAAAGCTGTTCACCGGCTTTCTGATGGAGATCATTGGCCGCCGCTGGACGATGACCTACTCGCTCGCCGGCTCGCTTCCCGGAATTGGTCTGATGGCGGCAGCGCATTGGGCCGGTTCGTTGGCCCCGGTCGTTTTCATTGCCGGTGCCCTGATCACGGGCTTCACTGTGCTCTCGGCGTTTCCTTGCACGCGGGTTTATCTCTCCGAGCAATTTCCCACCGCACTCCGTGGGCGCGGGCACTTCTTCGGCGAATCCTCCGCGCGACTGTTGGCCGGCGTGGTGTTCCCGCTGTTCCTGGAACGTTATACCGCATCGCCGGAAGTGTTCTTTGGCACGCTGCTGGTCGTCGTTACGATCGGCGCCTTCGTGCCGCTGCTGTTCGGCCGGGAGACGGTTGGGCAGTTGGAGACTGTGACCGAGGGGGCTCCCCAGGCGGCCTGAGACAAACCACGAGGCTTCCCGGGTCAGCCAGGACCATTCAGAGCCCCCTGCCCGCACCGCGACCCAGAGCGTGTCGCCGCTGTGACCTTGGCCCGAGTACGGCGGCAAGTCGAGGACGCGGATCGCCTACTGCCTCGGCATAGCCCACGACATGAAACCGAGGCTTTTCCCGCGGAATTGGGAAAGTGCAGCCTCCGGCCTGAATTTATCATACGGCTTATTTATCTATTGGCGGCATTTGCGGCCATGGGCGCCATCCAGGACATAAAATCGTTGATAGAGAAACCGCATCAATACGCAATGTTACGACAGGCAGCATAAGTCGTGATCGCGATTTCGTGAAAATCCAGTTGCTGTCTCATGAATTCGAGAGGTAAGAAGGCGCCGTCTCCTCCCTAGACTTGAGCCGTGGGAGGTTCTGCCTCCCGCGGCACTTCTTTCAAGTCTGGATGGCGGTTTTTTGCTAATGGCAAGGTGGGTCCATGAGTGGTGCTATAAGGCAAGGTGCTGTCGTTCGGACCACAACAGAGAGCCTTGCCCCGTATCTCAGGGCGCTGACACTTGTCACCGGATTGATGATTTTTTGGGCTGGATTATGAGTGATTTGATAAAACGCGGCATCAAAGCCGCACCGCCGAAAGGTCTGGCGTTCGAGATCTCCGACCTTATTCTCATCAGGTTTTGGGCCGATCTCCACAGCGTCCAAATGCTCGTTCGCCTCGATCATGGCGCGGAGGACGAGGAATACGAAGAGGTAATCGCCATCCAGACGGGGATGAGTTCCCCCTGCCAATCGATTATGTGGCGCAACGCAGAGGCCGTGTTCGTCCAGCCTCTGGTGGGAAGACGGCAGCAATTTGCCACGGTCGCCGAGGCGCTTGAAAGCCTTCCGCAGAAGCCGCGCATCGCGTTGACCGACGCCGCCGGATGCGTTCGCCCCGGGACCTTATCTGGAGCGGATTTTTAACTCGCATCGAAACGTGCAGCCGTGAAGGAGCCGCTTCCCGTCGGGCGCTGATCCATGCTGCGTGATGATCGCGCCGGATCTGCTAGACTCCGCCGCATGGAAGCTCCCCTGCTCGATACCTCCGTCTACAAGGAGGCGCTCGTCGTCCTCAGCGCCGCCGGCGTTGTCATCCCGCTGTTCCACCGGCTCCGCGTGAGTTCGGTCGTCGGCTTCATGCTGGTTGGCGTTGTGGTTGGCCCCTACGGCCTCGCCTCGCTCGCGCCGCATCATCTGCCCTGGCTTTCCGCCATGACCATCAGCGAGCCGGACTCGATCGAGCCGATCGCACGGCTTGGCGTCGCGCTGCTGCTGTTCATGATCGGCCTGGAACTGTCGTTCGAGCGCCTGTGGCTGATGCGCCGGCTGGTATTCGGTCTCGGCTGCCTGCAGGTCGCGCTGTGCGCTTTCGTGCTGGCGGCCGGCGCGGTTCTGCTCGGGCAAGGCTGGATCAGCGCCGCGGTGATCGGCCTGGCGCTGGCGATGTCATCGACCGCGGTGGCGATCCAGGTCCTGGCGGAGGAAAAGCGGCTTAACACCGTCACCGGCCGCACCAGCTTCGCCATCCTCCTGTTCCAGGACCTGGCCGTGGTGCCAGTCCTGTTCGCGATCGGCGCGATCGGCCCGGCCGGTCATGCGGGCGGGGCCGCCGGCTTCGGTTTCGCCATCGGCCAGGCCGTGCTGGCGGTCGCGGCGATCGTGGCTCTCGGCCGCCTGGTGCTGCGCCCGCTGTTCCGCAGCGTGGCGCGTACCCGCAGCGCGGAACTGTTCGTGGCGGCCTGTCTGCTGGTGGTGATCGCCACCGGCCTCGCCACCGCCGCTGCCGGCCTTTCCATGGCGCTGGGTGCGCTGATCGGCGGGCTGCTGCTTGCCGGAACGGAATACCGCCGCCAGGTCGAGGTCACGATCGCACCGTTCAAGGGCTTGTTTGTCGGCGTGTTCCTGATCTCCATCGGCATGAGCCTGGACGTCCGCATGATGGGCATGCATCCGCTGCTGGTCTTCGGCGGCGTCGTCGGCGTGGTGCTGCTGAAACTGCTGGTCATCGCCCCACTGGCACGCACCTTCGGCCTGAACTGGGCGAACGGCCTGCATAGCGGCTTGCTGCTCGGCCCGGGCGGCGAGTTCGGTTTCGTCATCGTCTCCGTGGCGATCGGCGAGCGCCTGCTGGCGCCGGACACCGCCGGCGTCGTGCTGTTCATTACCGCCCTGACGATGGCAACGATCCCCTTGCTGTCGAAGCTGGGCGACCGGCTGACACCGCGACTGACCCCAAAGGCAGCCGTGGATCCGGCGTTGCTGGTGCCCGAGGTTTCCGCGTTGCCACGGGTCATCATAGCCGGCTTCGGCCGGGTCGGGCAGACGGTCGCGGCGATGCTGGAAGTGCACAAAGTGATGTATGTCGCGATCGACCGCAACGCCGACCGCGTCGCTCAGCAGCGGGCGCAGGGGAAGCCGGTGTATTTCGGCGACATGACGCAGATCGAGTTGCTGCGGCGCGTGCATCTGGATACCGCACGCGCCCTGGTGGTCACGCTGGACGACACGGAAGCGGCCGACGAACTGGTCGCAGGCGCCCGAGCGGAACGGGCCGATCTGCTGATCATCGCACGTGCCCGCGATGCCGGACACGCAGCCCATCTCTATCGCACAGGCGCCTCCGACGCGGTGCCCGAAACCATCGAGGCCAGCCTGCAACTGTCCGAGGCGGTGCTGGTGGATGTCGGGGTCGCGATGGGGCCGGTGATCGCCTCGATCCACGAGAAGCGCGCGGAAATGCAGGCGGCGATCAAGGCCATGGCACCGGATGCTGAAGTGCGATCGCTGGGACGGCGGCGTCTGCGCGACAGGGTGTAGTACCAGTTCGCGCAAACACTGACACGCCGGCCGCTTTCCCATGGTCTTGATGGCCGGACCTGATCCGGCCATCCGAGCCCATTTTGATGAACAACCAGGGGTGCCCGGACCAAGTCCGGGCACGACGCGGAGGGAAGTGACGGAGAGTCGCTGTCAACGTGGCCTGGCATAACCGTTCAGCTGCGCGTTCCCAGGCAACGGCGGGCAGCCGGCTTGGGCGCCCGCGTATACGGCGTGCGTTGACATGATCCGCAGCGCCGGGTCTTCGATATGCCGGCCGTGCCTGGTGTGATCCCGCTACGAAGGCCAGTCGCAGTGATAGCCGGACGGTATCGGGTGACAGGCGGCGGGCGACGCATTCGCAATGACTGACCTTGTAGTCGCAATGCGTGTTTCAGGCAGGTTGCCGACCGGTGCACCTGCCGTCTGCGTGACAATGCCATCAACGAGCGCCCGCGATGGGGCGGCGACCGCGGGCAAGTGGATCACTGCCCCGGCAAATTCCGGTGAGCCGAAGGTCGGCGTTACGACGATCGGCAAACGAACAAACGACGGAGCGACTTGTCCCGGTCCGAAGGGCGGCACGATGGCGGTCGCCGCGGTGAACGGCGGTACGATCGGTGAAACGATCTGCGGGACGATCGCGGTCGGCACGATGACGGGACGCACGACGATCACAAACGGTCCGTTTGGCGACGTGAAGGCCCCCGATAAGAACAATGGCGAGGGGACGAGGACGGGGCGGACCCGTCGGACGGCGACGCCGGCGTGTGGAGATGCAACCACGACACGCGCCCTGAATCCAGCTGCCGGGACGCCTGCGACAAACCCGCCGCGACCGCCCGAACCGCCACGGGCTAATGCAGGTGCGGTGAAAGTGGCGGCGCCAACGGCGACCACGGCAAGTGCAGCTAAGATGGCACGACTGCTCATGACATACTTCCTCCACCTTGTTTTGTGCTGGACTGCGCCAGATGGAGCGATGTCTGATCCTGTCTGGAAAGCTGTCAATTGACAGCGGCGTGATGCACAGGGCATTCACGCTTGAGTGCGCTGGCGTTCTGGGCGGCGTCGTGGTTTTGGTTGCCCGGGGACGAGTGCCGGTTCGTGCGGTCGAGCGCGCCGATCGTTAATACAAAGAAACGCAAAGGCCCAAATCCCGCAAAGAAGAATTCATGGACTTGACCCGCAGGCGGTATCATTCGCGAAGCGCCGAAGGTTTCAGTCTGGGCCTCATCTTTCGCGACCCGATCATCCAAAATCCCCTGGGGAGACGCCGCCCACGTCGAATGGCAATATGCGGCGAATCTTCTTCGTGTGCTTCGTGACTGGCTTCCTTCCTTTGTGTTAACGATCAGCATGCTCGACCGCACGAACCGGCACTCGTCCCCCGGTAACCTTCTCAAGCGCAATCATCCTGCCGGGATGCATCAGCCAATGCCCCGCGGTTGAGTGTCCCCAAACCGCCCCCGCGGGTTGCTGGTAAAATGTGCTGGGGGCTACCGCCGGCAACGGGAGAATAGCTCCGGCATGCGGGAGGACGATGGATGTCCACCTTGGGTTGAAGCGGCCGCCCGGTGGAACGGCCGGCACACCCAGCCTACCCAGTCACCTCCAGCACCATCGACGTCGCATGCGTCCGCCCATACTCATCAGTCGCACGCACCGCCACCCGATGCGTCCCGGCCGCCAGGTCCAACGGCAGGCCGCCCTGCCAGATATGGCTCGATTTCCCTGCCTCCACCCAGGACTTCGTGCTGGCACGGTTGCGTTCGTAAACCTCCACCACGAATGGATCGAGCCGCTCGACCTTCGCCAGCGTCTGATATGGCCGGCCGCCAACCGCGATCTCAACCTTCGACCGAGGCCCTCCATCGAAGAAATTCACCACCAGTCGCGTGGATGCCAACCCGTCGGCCGCGATCGGCCCCGCCAGCAAGGCGCCGGCGTGATAGTCGTGAATCACCTCCTTGTTCGGGCCATGCACCTGACTGTCCAGCATCACCCGCATCTGCCCGCGCGCCGGATCATGCGCCGGCACCAGCGTGGTCGTATAAGCCGAACCGTCCACCGACAGGATATGGAACCCGTTGGGCGTGCCGTCCGATTGCAGCGCCATCGGGATACCGCGCGCGTCGAATGGACCGGACCACCAGCTTCCCGACACCGCCGCCAGGATGTGGTGGTGATGCGTCCCCGCGGCGTAGCCATCGGCCGCGGTGAAATACCAGTGCTCGTTGGTATGCGTATGTCCGCAAAAACTGACCGTGTTCGGATGCGTGCCGATCGCGTTCAGGAAGTCCTTCATATCGACGGTGTTGTTCGCCGCGTCCGAGGCAGCCAGCGTCTTCAGCGGGATATGGAAGCTGATCACCACAAGGCTGTCACGTGGCACATTCGCCAGCACGTTGCGGACGAAGCCCAACTGCCGTTCCCCGAAACAACCGCGATACTTCCCGAAACCATTGGGTTTTGACGGATCGGTGCCCAGGTAATCGACATTGTCGAGCAGGATGAACGTCGCACCGCCATGCTGGAATGCATGCCAGCGGGCACCGAAGATCCGTTTGAACGTCTCGGCCGCGTGGGTGTTATCGGGTGCCTCCAGATTCATGTCGTGGTTGCCGCGGCAGTTGAACCAGGGCAACCCGATCGTGCCGACGATCCGGTTGTACCGCGGGTAGTACGACAGGTCGTCGAACATGATGTCGCCATGCGTGATGCCGAACGCCGCTTGCGACGGATCGACCACTGAGACGACGTCGTCGCGGATATAGCCGACCTCGTTCAGGCTTTCCGGCTGCGGGTCGGTGAACAATACCGCGTCGAAGCGGGCCGTCTCGGCGTGCCGACGCAGCCCGAAATCGATGCTGGCGGGCAGCGGTCCGGTCGGCGCGATGCCGGCGAAGCGGAAGCCAAGATCGGGCGAGCCGTTCGGCGCGTGGACGTAAGCGAAGCGCGGCAGGTTGGTCGCAGGATCGACCGGCAGCGCCCAGCCGGCGGGCTTGATGACGAACACTGAATCGCCGTCCCGCACCGGCAGCGACCAGCTTCCGTCCGTGCTGGTCTTCACGACGTCCAGCCCGTTGGAAACCATCACGCCCGGCACCCCTTTGCGCGGGTGGCTGTCGGCATCGAACACCGTCCCGCGTGCCGTGGCCGGCGCCTGCGCCAGCACGGGCTCGGCCATAGCCGAAGTTAGCGCGAGGGCGGCCGCCCCGACCAGGACGTCGCGGCGGGTGGGCATGAACACGTCCTGTAGCATTGTGCGATCTCCCTCTGTCGATATGCATTCCAGCATCTAAGCCACCGCGGTGGCCGGCACATGAAAGTTGCATGTCGGTGGCATTACAGCAGGAACGGCCCATTTCCCGGAGCGGGATGGCGGATGATCTTCCAATAGACAAATCGCGGGAACGATCACGCGCACGGGCCCGAGGGGTTCGCATCGTCCCAAGCGGGTTCGCCCGGTTCGAATGCACCCGCATCGGAGCAATACGCACGCCATCCGTTGCGGTCGCCAGAACATACGTCGGAAAACATTGCACTTTTTCGATTGATAACGAGTGTAATTTTGTTGCAACCGTTAATAGGCCCTATATGGATCACGAAAGGGTGTGGTAGAGTGTGGGAATTAACATTTTCCGAAGGCAATGGATTGCATGCGGCGTTCGTGCCGATGACCTCGTTGGACCCGTAGGTCGCATCTATCGAGGTGACCGATCGCAATACCTGAAACGCACGCTGGCAATCGGCTGGAGGCATTCGCCATGAACGAACCGCCTGAGTTAGTAACGACAGAAACGTCTGAGGCGCAGAAATCGGCCGATAATGCGCCAGGGCAGCCCGTCGAAAGGCGCCGGCCGGGACGCCGCGCAAACGTGGCGCCGTCGCTGATCCCGCTCTTGAGAGGAGAAGACCGTCCGTCTCCCGAAGATCCCTTCTCCGATCGTGATAACCTCGATGCCGCCCGCGGCATCACGGCGGCGGTGCTGTTGTCCGCGGCGATATGGGCGGTCATCGGCCTTGTTTGGTTTCTTTTGAAAAAATAGGCACCCGGACCCGGTAAAGCCCAACGGCGCCATCGCCCTTATTCACACCGGACTGCGTTCGAGAGCGCCCCACGACCTGTCCGCAGCAGCCTTATATGACTATCCCAAGGCCATCGCCTCCCTCTCATGGCCAAGCCATTCCTGACAGACCTGCCTTGGATGGTTCTCATCCGCCCTGCCTTCAATCCGGATCGGCAGCAGCCCGAGGGCAGCTCCGGGCGACAAACGGGCCGATCGCCGGGACTCTTCGGGCGCCGCCGAACCGATCCGCAGGGACATGGTCGCGCCCTATCCCCATTGTCGGGACGTGCCCAACCAAGGAGTCCGTCCCGTGAAAGCACCGAAACTCGATCCGCGCGAAACCCATGCCCGCATCCCCAGCCCCCGCTTCGGCCTGCGCCTGTTCCTGCGACACCTGCCGCCGCCGGACGGGACACAGCCTCGGGGGGTCGTTCTGTATGTTCATGGGGGCACGTTCCCTTCCGCCCTGTCGATCGCCCACCGCTTCGATGGACGGTCCTGGCGTGACGAACTCTGCGCCGCCGGATTCCACGTCTGGGGGCTGGATTTCCATGGTTTCGGCCGATTCTCCGATCCCTACCCCGACACCGACCCACACATCCCGCTCGGCCGCACCAACGACGTCAGCCGCCAGCTTGAGCAGGCCGTGCGCTTCATCCTCGGCCACCATGCCGTCCCTCGCCTGATGATCATCGCTCATTCCTGGGGCACGATGGTCAGCGGCCATTTCGCCGGACGCTGCCCCGAGTTGATCCAGCGCATGGTGTTCTTCGGGCCGATCGCTCAACGGTCTCCGGTGACCGAGACCCCGAAGCTGCCCGCATGGAGACTGATTTCGTTGAACGACCAATGGAACCGCTTCACCGCCGATGTCCCGCCGGGAGAGCCCCCGGTCCTGTCGCGGCGGCAGTTCGACGAATGGGGTGAGGCCTACCTGGATTCCGACCCCGAAAGCCGCGACCGCCGTCCACCTGCTGTGAAGATCCCCGGCGGTGCTTTCCAGGACATCTTCGACGCCTGGGCCGGCACTCTGTCCTACGATCCCGGCCTGATCCGCGCCCCCGTCGCCATCATCCGCGGCGAGTGGGACAGCATGTGCACCGACTCCGACGCCGCCTGGCTGCTCGCCTCGATGACCAACGGCCGGGACGTGAAGATCCCCCGCGCCACCCACCTGATGCATCTGGAGGAAAACCGGTATGCTCTGTACCGGGAGACCGAGGCGTTCCTGACAGCGCGGGAGGACTAACCTGTGTTCGCCGTCATATTCGAAGTGAACCCGCGCCCCGAGGCCTGGGACGAATACCTGGGCCATGCCGCCGTGCTGCGCCCGGAGCTGCAGGCGATCGACGGCTTCATCGCCAACGAACGCTACGCCAGCCTGGGCCGCCCCGGCTGGCTGGTTTCGCTGTCCATCTGGCGCGACGAGAAGGCACTGATCCGCTGGCGAACCCACGCTCTGCACCACGATATCCAGGGCAAGGGCCGCGCCACCGTCTTCGCCGACTACCACCTGCGCGTTGGCGAGGTCGTCTCCGACACCCAGTCGGACGCACCTCTCGTGCAGCAGCGTTTCGATACGACCGAGATAGGCGTCGCCAAGGCCATCACGCTGACGGAACGGGCGCTCGCGGTCGGGCAGACCGCCCCGGCGGCGGGCCTGGTTGATGCCGATACCTTCGACAGCATCACGCGGCCAGGAAACGGTCTGTATCTGCGGTCGTGGCGGGACCTGGCGTCGGCCGAGGCCGGGATCAGCGGGGTACCCGGCCTGCATCGCGTGGTGCGCGTGATCCGGGACTACGGCATGTTCGCACGCAGCGAAGCGCCGCAATACTTCCCGCAATGACGATCCCGCCGGAGCAGCAAGAGGCCGCCCGTTTTCTGGCCGGGTTGGCTGGTGGGCCGCCGAAAGAGACGCATGTCTCCGCCATCTTCATCGGAAACGATACCGTCTGGAAGTTGAAGAAGGCGGTCCATATGCCTTTCCTCGACTTTTCGACGATCGGCGCCCGACATCATTTCCTGAAGCGGGAACTGGAGCTCAACAAGCCCGCGGCACCGGGGATCTACCGCGATGTGGTCGCGGTGGCGCGCCGTCCCGACGGCACATTAGGGCTGGGCGGCGGCAACGCGATCGAGTGGGTGCTGCGCATGGCGCCCGTCCCCGAACAGGATTTCCTCGACGTCATGGCCGCCCGCCATGCGCTGTCCCCCAAACTGCTGGACCAGCTCGGCGATTGCGTCGCGGCGTACCACGAGCGGCTCTCGCCGGTGGCGAACCACGATAATGCGGGCGCGATGCTACGCATTACCGAGGGCAATGTGCGGTCGGCGCTGACGGCCGGCCTGCCCGCGGCCGCTGTCGAAGAGTGGCGGAGACGAATGACAGCCGCCCTGGAAGACCGCCGCGCCTGGTTGTCGGAACGTTCTGCGTCGGGCTACGTCCGCCGCTGTCATGGCGACCTCCATATGGGCAATATCTGCCTGTGGCAAGGCATGCCCGTGCCGTTCGACGCGCTGGAGTTCGACGAGGCGTTGGCCACGATCGATGTCAGCTATGACCTCGCCTTCCTGCTGATGGACCTCGACCGGCGCGTCAGCCGGGCGGCGGCGAACCGCGTCATGAACCGTTACGTCGCCCGCACCGGCGACGCCGGAGCGACAGCCGGCTTTCCGGTCTTCCTCTCGCAGCGAGCCATGATCCGCGCCCATGTGCTGAAGGCGATGAAGCGGGATGAGGTTGCATCTGCCCTCCTCTCCGCGGCGCGGGCCTACCTGGCGCCGGCGGCATCCCCCTTGGTCATTGCGATCGGCGGGCTGCAAGGCACGGGCAAATCGACCCTCGCCCGCGCCCTGGCGCCCGACCTGGGCGCCGCCCCCGGCGCATTGGTGCTGCGCAGTGACGAAATCCGCAAACG
>JARLIN010000487.1 GCA_031291715.1 Rhodopila sp.
GCCGGCGTCAGACCCTTCGGCGCGGCCGGCCGCTGCCCTGGGATCGGCGTCACCACGGACAGCGCCGCGGCGGACCTCTTGCCGCGTTGAATCATGACTTAAAATTCTCCCGATTTATCATCGCTGGACCTGGACCCGGAACCAGGCACCATCAGGTCGCCGACTTTGACTCCCCCGGGCCTGCCAATCGGTGCCGCGCCGGGCTGCACACCCGTCTAGTGCGGGCTTGAATGGTAGCCCGGCGATTACTGCACCACGCCCCACGGAACGTTCATGAATCGGCGGGGTGCACAGGGTGCACATCTCTGCAGAAACCAGCGCCCGCCATGATATTTCTTGTCAATTGATAATCGGCGTTACTTTTTACGTCATGTTTGCGAACAAGTGCACCCTGTGCACCCTATACTAGATATAGATTATATTTCAACACATTAACCACCGGAAAGAGGGTGCACATGATGTGCACCCGGTGTGCACCCTCGTGTGCACCCTGACTATTTCCGATATCTGCTGACGGGCGCGGGCTTGGCAGGGTGCACATGTCGGGGTGCACATCAGCCTACCATCCGGGCCATTTCATCGGCGGTGGAGAAATCGTCGGCGGCCCGCAACTCGGCACCGCCGAACATGCGGACGCCCCGGACAACCTTGTCCGTCAGCCCAAGCGATCGCCGGACCAACTCACAAAACTGCTGCGCATACATCGGGCGCTCGCCGTTTGTACGTGCCCATACATTAAAGTCGTTCAGCAGGTCGGCGCGCTTCGCCTGTAACCCGGTGGCGAACGCAAGCCGTTCACCCGCCCAAACGCCGATTGCGTCCTGTTCGGCGAAGTAGGATTCGCTGGTTTGCCGGACCGCCGCACACGATCCTAAGCCGTCGCGTTGCCAGGCCAAACATCCATCAATCATCCAGCGCAGGATTGCCGGATACTCGGCGATCAGCCGTTCTTTCAAGCGTGGATCAGGTGTGGGCGGCACGTGATCGAAGGGCATGACCTTCATGCGTCGCTCCATCGCCGATGAGCGGTCACCAATGCTGGGTAGGTGGTTCGCCAGCACGAATAGCTTGAACTGAGGGCGATAGCTGAAAGGCTTCCCGTACGGCTGGCGCGCGGGGATCGAGTTTTCGCCGCCCGTGGCGAGCTTGACGAAGGCTTCAGCCAGCGGTGCGCCGCGATCGACCTCGCTGGCTATCGCCAGCCTTACCCCTGCGAGCGCCGCAAGGGCATACTCCGGATTGGACCGTGACTTGGCGCTTAATGCGTCGGCGGGCATAGGCGCAGCATAGTCAGCCATTATTGCCTCGACCGCGGAACTGAATGTCGTTTTGCCTGTGCCGCCGCGGCCGTACGCAAAGCCAAACGACTCTTCCCTGGTATCGCCAGTCAGACAGTAGCCTCCCCAGCGCTGCAGGTAACGCATCAGGTCGCTATCGACGTTCGTCGCGGACGCCAGGAACGCCGACCACAGCGGCGCCGGTGTCCCGGGTGCGGCGGGCGCCACGGCGGTCTGTTTCGTAATGTGCAGCGCCGGGTCAGCCGGACGCATGTCGCCCGTTCGCAGGTCCACCACGCCGCCCGGCACGCCTAGTAGCCACGGGTCGGTGTCCCACGCCGCGGCGGATACCGCGAGGCGCTGATCCGCTTTTGCCAGGCGTTCGACCGCGCCGCAGAACGAGGCCGACGCCATGCTTTTATCCGTGCCGCCGAAAAACGCGCGGACCTCGGCCACATACCGGACGATAGCAGCGAATCCGCGGTTCGTTTCATCACGGCGCCACACGCCGGCGGAGGTATCCCAATTCACCCAACAACCGGCTGAATGGTCATACAGAATCTGGTCTCGCATATCCTTGGCGAAACCAGAGGCGACGGCCGACTCCGTAGCCTCGTTCACGGACGGTTCGGGCCGCGAGTCCTGGCGAGCAGGGCTAGGTTTTTCCGATGTGGGGCTCAACGGTTCAGGCGGCAGTGCGCCGAATTCCGCGGTTGCCTCGGCCAGCGTGAACGCCGACACGTCCGCGCCGAGTTTCCCGGCCAGGCCGATCAGGTGGCGCCACCCCGAGATATCCCGGTCGCGCTGACTCCAGTCGTCATCCCACCGGCGGCGTTCGTCCTCGAAGCTGGACGCCGAGGCCGAGTCCCAACGTGCGGACCATTCGGCCGCCGCGTCGTATATCGAGGCCGGGTCGTCCAGGCGGCCGAGGGCTTCGAGCGACCGTACGCATCCCTGCACCGCGAGGTTGACGAACGTGTAATCGTCACGTGTCGCCTCGGATGGGTTCGGCATGTCGGCAATCAGTGACAGCAGCGCCACCGCGTCCGGCGGCGCAAGATCCTCGGCGTTCGGAACCGGTGTGTTCGGGCTGATATTCCGAAGTGCCTGGATCAGCAACCAGTCCGGCCAGTCACCCCAAACGTCGCCGGACGTGTGGAACCGCTGCGCGGGCCACCAAACGATATAGCCGCCGTCGCCGCGGACATCGACTCCCGGCGCGATCCGGTCAGACGAATTGCCCATCCCCGGCGCGTGCTTCAGCAGGGCGTGGAGGCCGCCCGATCGTGTGTGGTGCCAGCGCGTTGCGGGCAACCGGTGCTTATTGTCCCGTAACCACTCGTCGCCGGCGCGGGCCGGGTCAATGTCCAGGACATCCATGCCCGACACGGCGCCGGTCGGAACGCCGATCAGCGCGGCCAGCGGATTGGCGAACATGCGCCGGACCGTGTCCGGGTCGGTGCTGGCCTCCTTAAATCCGTGGTCGGTGCAGGGTCTTTTGTTGAGCCGCAACGGAAAAGTCGGGATACCTCTCGCGGCCAAGGCCAGCGCGGAGTCTACGAGTGATCCGGCGTTCATGCCCGGCCCCCTTTGTGCAGCATGGCAACGCGAGCGCCCGGAATCTTACCGAACGCTGAAATGGCCTTCGCCTGCACGACTTCCGGCGACGTGCCGCACTGGTCACAGATCACCAGGCCAAGCGCAGGCGTAGGATCGCCGGGGAGGGGCATCGCCAAAGCAAACGCGTAACCGAGTCCGCGAAGCGGGCGCGTACATGCAGCGCATATCTTTGGGTCAGATTCTCGGATGAAGGCCCTGATTCGAATCGCTTCGGCGTCTCCGGCACGGGCACCCTTCCTCAATTTCGGCACGTTGTCGGGAAGAATGATGGACAGTTTTAGCGCGCCAGTCTTCCCGCTGCGGCGGGCGCCGGCGGACGTGAAACCGTAGGCTATCATTTCTTCGGTATCCTTATGGAATACCGGTCTTGCAAACCCGCGTCGTCTTTGCTATCTTTTCGCTGTCGAGGTCGATTAGATAACGAAATATCCGCTGGTTCGAAAGGCCGGCGGCTTTTCTTATGCTGATGCGGCGGATGCGGCAGCGGGGGCTATCCTGGCGCGATAACCCACGCGCCCGAAGATCGGCGCGGGCGGTCGGGCATCGATCCAGGCGAGGCCAGCCTCGACATCGATAAGTGTCAACTTCCCGACCTTCTTTGTGACGAAAATCCCGCTCGATATCATATTGTAAAGGGATGCCCGGCTGATGCCCGTCATTTTCGCGAAGTCGGTTACGTTTGCGTATTTTGGTTGCATCGGGCCGATCCTTTCATAGCGCGCAGGGATTTGCGTGTAACGGAATCCTACCCCGCATCGTCAATATTCGGCCAGTACCAATCCGTGTAATTTAGAAAAAATCCTCAGTATCTCGATGGTATACTCTATTGTGACGGATGGGGCTTCAGAAGATTCGGCTCGTTTCGGAGGTTTTCCGAAGTTCATGCGTCAGCGATCGCAGATTACGCCGCCGTCAGGGACGAGGCTTCTGGCGTAAACGTCTGATCGAGGCGGGCGGGCGCGGAAGTCAACGCTTCTTCTTCTGTGCCTGCGCCTTTCGCAAGTTCTCGAACCCGGAGTCCCAATCAAACTCTACCGCCGGCGTGCGGCCGGCCGCCCGGTCGAGGTAAGCATCCAGATCTTCGCGAAGGTAGACCTGGCGGCCGGCGGTGAGCCAAACCGGCTTGACCTTGCCCGCCTTCACCTCGGCGCGGAGCGAGGACTCGGACAGACCGACGTACGCCGCGGCCAGCGGTTCACGCATCCCGCGCGGCCAGTCGGGCAGGGGATATTCTTTCCCCATGCTAGGCTCGCACGGCTTGTGCGTTCTCGACGATATATGGGACTCCTGGCGACGCGGCGGCCTTGATCCGGGCCGCCTTCTGATCGCGAGGGCGCGCCCGCGTCTCTTCCAGGGCAGAGATAAGTTCCGAACGGCGCCAGCGAGGCGCGCGGCTTGCCGGATATAGTGGCTGCGGTATGCGTCCGCCATCCACCGCTTTCCAGAACCCGGGCAACGACAAGCATACCTCGGCCGCGGCCTGCTTCGCGGTCAAGAGGGGGTCTTGGGGCACGTATGTCATGGCGGTTGACTCCGGTTGATTGCGATATATCAGCATCTACCGGAGTCAAAAGGACCGGCGCCATATACATTCGGTTCTCCGGAATATGTTTACGACCTCTGTGCGCCCGAAAGTATCCTACTAGGATACACTACGTATGCTCGGCCCCTTTAACCAGGGCTGCAACGTGTGATTGCCAAACCTCAAGCGCAGCGATCACCTCCGGGCCGTAGTCGTGTCGGTCGTAGGTGCGCTCTAGCTTGGTCCGCCCCGAGACATGGTTGATCGCAGCTTCCGCGTGGTCACGCGTTACGCCGAGCCGGGTCATTCCGGTGCGCGCAGTTCGGCGAAGGTCGTGCCACCTCCACCCATCAACGCCCGTGGCGGCGTCGATTCGTTCCTTCAGTCGAGAGAAACCGCGGAAGCCGCTGGTCCCACTTCGGCCGAGCAAACGCCACCCCGGCGGGGGCGTCCCGTTCGGCCAGACAGACCGTAGCTCTGCCGTCGCGAGCTTACACAGCGGTACCGTCAGCGCTTGGTTGTTCTTTGTGCGGTTCGCCGGGAGGGTCCATCTCGCTATTGCCATGTCAACCTCGCCGGCGGCGATGTCCGCTACCTCAGTTTCCCGGCCGGCGGTCAGAATCAGCAGTCGGACGAATGCCCGAAGCTTGGGCGCCTCGCGATCCGCTGCTCGCCAAACCCGGGCCAGTTCATCATCCGACAGGACTCGCTCGCGGGACGGCACCGCTGGTGCGAGCATCGCCGCGCCTTTTCGGGGCAGTAAGGGGGTTGTGATCCACCCACATGCCTCGGCATAGCCAAGGAACGCCGACAAGGCCCGGTACAGATTGGACGCCGCCGCGGGCGCAAGTTTCCGCTTTTGTGTTACCAAATTGGTCCAATCGCTCCGCATAGTCGCGGTCAGGGGCTTAGCAGCCAACTTTGCCGGGATGTCATGCTTCAACAAGCGGCCAATCTCTGCGGCGTGACGCGGCGACCACGGGTTAACCAGATCCCCCGCGCGGGCAGTCTGCCACTCAGTCAGGCGGTCGGAAACTGACGCCTCCGCCTCCTGCGCCTTTCGTGCGGCGCGTGCCGCCTGCTTCTCCCCGACCGGATCGCCGCCGCCTTGCACTGAGACTAAGGCGGAGCGCGCCGCCCGACGCGCTTCCTTGATGCTCATCGAGGGCCATGTGCCGAGGGTCGGCCGGGTCTGCTTACCGTCACGCGTCCGCGAGCGTAGGCTCCAACTCGCAACACCGGCTGGCGTCATCCGCAAGACCAGGCCGACAACCTGATTGTCTCGCAATTCAAGCCGCCCGGCCTCGGGCCGTTTGATCGTCCGTAAGTAGGCGTCAGTCAGTTCTCGCCCCATATCCGACCACCTCAACTTGTGCCCCCAAAAGCGTGCCCCTAGGGATACGGGGGCACGCCGGGGGCACAATATGCACGCGATGCCGGAAGATCACCAGAGACTATCGGGGAGCGCAAGATATCGGAAAACTAGTGTATATTAAGACGATACAGTGAAATCCGGCGGCCTTCAGCCGCTTTTTCGCAGCCTTCTAAGCTGTGGGTCGGTGGTTCGAATCCACCAGGGCGCGCCAATAGAAATACTTCAATATATCAGCAGACCAGGCCGACGTTCGCGCCTCTTTCGATCTCGCAAGAGCGCGTTTCCGGCGGGCCAATTCCGCGATCCGCGAATAACGATTGCAATGGCGGCGAAGCCGAGCACTTGCTACACAATCGGTCCGATGGTCCGAGCCCACGCGGAACGGCATCAAATTGCCAGTGTGGGCTTCGATCCGGAACAGACGACATGAATGAAGGTGCATTCCCAAAGCGGCGGTGGAATTCAGAGGGCAGCGCCCGCGACCAAAATGTCGTGGCGCATCGTATCGTCGCGGTCGCGGTGGCATTGGCGCTGATCGCTCTCGCAGGGTGCGAAGCGGCCAGCGGTCCATCTGGTACACCGGGCTCGATGGCCGTTCATCTGAATGGCCAAACCGCGGTTTCCTTGGGCGGCGGTTGGCGATAGGCGGGGGAGGAGCCCCGGGCCCGCTCGGCACCGCACGCCGTCACCGGCGTTGATCCCCAAGGCGAGCGCACCCATCCAGCCGCTTAGGCGTCGAAGTGAAATAACCGAATCGCCAGGGGCCGCTCACCGACCTCTCAACGTCATGGCGGCGCCGCGGATCGGGCCAAAGCCCCACCCGAGGACCAGCTCCGGGCTGCCATCCACGACTGCGGTGCCGGCCTCGACAAAGGCGTGGATGGCGGGCCGCCGCCCGCCATGACGGGTTCGGGCGACCGTGCGGCATTTGACGCACTGATCCCAACGGCCCGAAGTATCGACCCTTAAGTCGAATGACGGGCCCCTGGTATTATTCCGCCTCAAACCCTTACCGGATCGGCGAGAACGCCGACGGCATCACCAACGCGTTCTCCTGCTTCACCACGACGCCCGGCGGGTTCCGCGCCGGCCATTGCCCCGTCGCCGCCGCCGCCGCCCGCACGCTGAACCGCTCGTTCGCATCCTTGTAAGCCCAGATGTGAACCCATTTGTTCAACGCCCCGAACTCCGAATACCACCCGCCGATCAATGGGGAAAACTTGGTCCGGCCCGCGATCTTGTCCGTCCACCGCTCAATCAGGCCGGGGATCGCGCCGGGGATCAGGGTGTACTGCCGGATTTCGAACAAGGGCCCGACCTGGCGCGGCTCAAGCGCCGGAGAGAACGGTGCCGGCAGAAATACCTCGCTCTGCTGAGCCGTAACGAATTCGCGGATCGCCGGCGGCCAGCCGGCTTCCTTCGCCGCGGCGGCGCGAACCGCGGTGCGGTGTTCGAAGCTGTCATAGGCCCAGACATGGATGATCTGGTTCAGCGGCCCGATCTCGGTGTGCCAGAACGCGGCCAGCTTCGAGTGCTTTTCGCGGGCTGGCAGAGCCTCACCAAAGCGCTTCTCGACCTCGGCCAGCGTGCCTGGCTGCAGGGTGTAGGTGCGCATTTCGATGATCATCGGTTTCTCCCCCTATTTTCCCGTGCCACGTTACGGCATGTGCGGACGGCCCGAAAGACTCACTCCATGGCAGCCCGTCCCAGCCGGCACGCTTTGGTCAGGGCGATAGCTGGACGTTCGGGCCGTCTCTGACGTACCAGTTCGGGTTCTGATACAGCGGGAGGCCACCCATGACCTGGTCCATCGTCGCGCACGACCCGAACTCCGGCGCGTTCGCAGTCGCCGTCGCCACCAAGGCGTTCGCGGTCGGCGCGTCCTGCCCATTCGTGCGGGCCGGCGTCGGCGCGGTTTCGACTCAGTCTATGACCAACCGCTATCTCGGCCCCGCCATCCTGGACGCGATGGCCCGCGGTCTGCCGCCCGAAGCCGCGATCGAAGGCGCGCTGGCGGGCGACGAGGGCCGCGGCATTCGCCAGGTTCACGCCGTGGATAGGAACGGCCGCAGCGCAACCTGGACCGGATCGAACTGCGTCGATTGGTGTGGCAGCGTCTCGGCGGGCGGGATCAGCGTTGCCGGCAATATGCTGGCCGGGGAGCCGACCGTCTTGGCCACCCTGGCGTCCTGGAAAGCCAACCGGGATCTGACGCTGCCCGACCGTTTGATGACAGCGATGGAAGCGGGGGAGGCCGTCGGCGGCGACCGCCGCGGCAAGCAATCCGCCGCGATGGTGATGGTCACCACCGAGGATTTTCCGGACCTGAACCTGCGCGTCGATGACCACCCCGAACCGCTGCAGGAACTCCGCCGCCTGTTGTCGGTCTGGAAAGTGGAAGGTGTTCCCCGCCTCGGCATCGCGCCCTCGAAAGCCAACCCCTCCGGCCTGACGGACCTGGATGCGATCGAGGCCGGCTGGATCGCGCGGGGGCTGGATTTAAGATTCAGGCGGTAGGATCCAAATGTATCGTCATGCGCGGGCTTGACCCCCGCACCCGTTTGGGCACCGGTGCACGGGTCAAGTCCGCCCGTGACAACACAGGTTGACCTCAGGCTCCCTCCAATTCCTCCCGCAGCATTTCCAGCGCCAGCCACTGCTCCTCGGCCGCCGCCAGCGACGCCTGAGCGGCTTCCAGCGCCTTGGTCGCCTCGGCGAACTTCGCGGGCTGTCGCGTATACAGGTCATGATCGGCCAGCACCGTGTTCAACCGTGCCACCTCCTCCTCCAACCCGGCGATCCGGCCGGGCAGCGCCTCCAGCGCGTGCTTGTCCTTGAAGCTCATCTTGCGGCTCTGCGGCTTGGATGCGGGCACCGCGGTCCGCGGCCGAACCGCCGCCGCGGTCGATGCCGCGCGTGCCGGTCCCCGCTGCGCCAACATGTCGGAGTAGCCGCCGGCGTACTCGATCCAACGCCCGTCACCTTCGGTCGCGATCACCGACGTCACCACGCGGTCGAGGAAATCGCGGTCATGGCTCACCAGCAGCACGGTCCCGGCGTAATCCGCCAGCCGTTCCTGCAGCAGTTCCAGCGTTTCCAGGTCCAGGTCGTTGGTCGGTTCATCCAGCACCATCAGGTTGGACGGCTTGGCGAATGCCCGTGCCAGCGTCAGCCGTCCGCGCTCTCCGCCCGAGAGCACGCCGACCGGTGTGTTCGCCTGCTCCGGCCCGAATAGGAAGTCCTTCATGTAGCTGACAACGTGCCGGGTTTGCCCGCCAACCACCACGGTATCGCCCGCTCCACCGGTCAGCGCCTGCGACAGCGTCTGCGACGGGTCGAGCGTTTCCCGTCGCTGGTCCAGTTCGACCTCGGCCAGATTGGTGCCCAGCCTCACCTCGCCGGTATCCGGCGCCAATTTGCCGGTCAGGAGGTTCAGCAACGTCGTCTTGCCGGCGCCATTCTGGCCGACGATGCCAACGCGATCGCCACGAATGATCCGCGTCGAGAAATCCCGCACCACGGTCCGGTCGCCATAGGATTTCGACACCCCTTCCGCCACCATCACCAGCCGGCCGGACAGGTCGGCCTCGGCCGCGTCCAGCTTCACCTTGCCCACGGCGGCGCGCTGTTCCTTGTGCTTCTTTCGCAGCGCATGCAGATCGCCCAGCCGCTTCTGGTTGCGCTTTCGCCGGGCGGTGACGCCGTAGCGGAGCCAGTCCTCCTCCATGACGATCTTGCGGCCCAGCTTATGGCGCTCGGTTTCCTCCTGTTCCAGGACCTGGTCGCGCCAGGCTTCGAACTGCGCGAATCCCTGATCCAAGACACGGGTGATGCCACGATCCAGCCAGACGGTGGTGCGCGAGATCCGCTCCAGCAGCCGGCGGTCATGACTGATCAGCACAATGCCCGAGCGCATGCCGGACAATTCGGCTTCCAGCCACTCGATCCCGGGCAGGTCAAGGTGGTTGGTCGGTTCGTCCAGCAGCAGGATGTCCGGCTCCGGGGCGAGCACGCGGGCCAATGCGGTCCGCCGTGCCTCTCCGCCGGACAGCCGCGACGGGTCTTCGTGGCCGGTCAGGCCAAGCTGCTCCAGTAGATAGGACGCGCGATAGTGGTCTGCGGCGGCCGCGTCACCCAGGCCGGCCTCGACATACTCCAGCGTAGTGGCGAAGCCGGAAAAATCGGGCTCCTGCGGCAAATAGCGGATGGTTGCGCCCGGCTGGGCGAAGCGGCGGCCGGAATCGGGCTGCACCAGCCCGGCGGCGATCCGCAGC
>JARLIN010000488.1 GCA_031291715.1 Rhodopila sp.
AATTCCAGCGCGGTCTTTCCGAGTCCCCCGGTGAGCGTCGCCGATCGCGACTACTTCATCGCCCTGCGTGAGCGGGATACCGGCATGTTCTTTGGACGGCCTGTCCATGGCCGCATCTTGGCGGACGACATATTCAATGTAGCGCAGCGTCGATCGGACGCCTCGGGGCGCTTCGATGGGGTCATCGTGGTCTCGGCATTACCGTCGTACTTCACGAGCTTTTGGAGAAAAATTTCTCGCCAAGACGGCGCGATGACCGTCCTGTCCCGTCATGATGGCGCCATTCTCGCGCGCGTGCCTCCGGCTAATGTGGAAACACCACCATTCGGGGCCACCAGCCCTTTCATGCGAGCGATCGATATGAGCGACTCTGGCACTTATCGCGCCACTTCACTCATCGATGGGCAGGAGCGAATCGTCGCCTTTGAAAAAATTTCCGACTCCTCGCTCTATGTGGGCCACGGCCGGACCGTTAGCGGGATCCTTCAGACTTGGCACCACCACATGGTCGTCTACGCCGGGTTCTTTGCGATTGGGACGTTCGGGCTGGTATTGCTGGCGGTTGTCGCCGAGCGAAGGGCCGCGCGTGAAGCCGCCGCGGTTCATCACTGGCGCAAGGCCGCTCAGCAACTGACCGAAGAAGCCACGCACCGAGCCGCCATCGAAGCACAACTGCACCAGGCGCAGAAGATGGAGGCATTCGGCCAGTTTGCCGGCGGCATGGCGCACGATTTCAACAACATCCTCCATGTCATTACCGGGAGCCTGGACATGTTGAAGGACCGCGCGGCACCTGGTGACAAACCGCTTCTGGCGCTGGCCCTGGACGCAGCGAACCGGGGCTCGAAAACGATCGCATCGATGCTCGCATTTGCCAGACAGCAACCACTGCAGTCTGAGGTTTTCGACTTGAATGCCACCGTGTGTGACATGGAAAGCCTGTTGCGGCCGGCGCTGGGATCAGGTGTCAAATTGGATATTGTGCCCGCGAAAACACCGTGTTGGGTAAGGGCCGACCGGAACCAGACGGAACTGGCGATCCTTAATCTGGCTTTGAACGCCCGCGATGCGATGCCTGCAGGGGGCACACTCTTGGTGACCGTCAGTTGCGTGACATTGACCGGCGCGCCGGCCGGCCTCATGGGCGATTTTGGCGCTGTCGCCGTCAAGGATACAGGGGTGGGTATGTCGCCGGAGGTGCAGGCAAGACTGTCCGAGCCCTTCTTCACCACCAAGGGTCCAGGCAAGGGCACCGGCCTTGGCCTGAGCATGGTTTACGGCTTCGCCGAGCAGTCGCACGGTGCTGTCACGGTCGACAGCGCGGTTGGTCAGGGCACGACCATGGTTCTTTATCTGCCCTTCAGCCAGTAATATCAGCGGCCCGGAGGTTCGATCGGAGCCGAAACGGATGGCGTCATCTTCACCCGATCGCCTCGACCTCGACGGTCATGACCGGCGTGCCATAACGTTCAGGCCTATCGGTTGGCCCTTTTTCCTTGAAGCGCTGACCATTTTGTCCAGACTCCAAAAAAACCCGGAGGTCGCTATGTCGCCTCGAACAATCTACCTCGGCCGCCTGATCGGTCTGTGGCTGCTGATCCTTTCGATCGCAGAAATGATCAACAAGGCAGCCATGCTCGACACGGCCGCCCAGATCGTGGACTCCCCGTCACTGCTGTTTCTGTCCGGCGGGCTCACCCTTGTTGCCGGCCTCGCCATCGTGCTCGCCCACAACGTCTGGCGCGGCGGCGTGATGCCGATTGTCGTGACGATCCTTGGCTGGGCCCTGCTGATCAAAGGGATCGCGCTGCTCGTCGTTCCGCCAGCCGGATCGGTCGGCATGCTGCGGGCCTCGCACTACGCGGACCCCTACCCCTTTTACGTCGCCATAGCTCTTTTTCTGGGCCTCTATCTGACCGTCGCCGGTTTCGCGGCCCGCCATCCGGGGCGCGATCTGAAATCGTAATTTGAATCGTGTCCACGCCCCACCATCTACGCTACACCGCCGCGTGACGACGCCAAACGCGAAGCCGTCCAAGTCCGGACGCCGCGAACCCCGGCCCTACGAAAAGACCCCTCATGCTCCCCCTGACCTCACCGCCCCCCGAGTCCGGGGCGGCCGCCGCCACACCGGATCGCCGGACAATGCTCGCCAGTCTCGCTGCGTATCAGGTGCCCTCGACCCGCCGCAGCATCGCGCAACTCGCCAACACCGCCACGCTCTACGCCGCGCTGGTCGCCTTTATGTATTATGCCTATTATCACATCTCCCCGTGGCTCAGCCTCGTGCTGGCCATCCCCGCGGCGGGCTTCGTCGTCCGCCTGTTCATCATCCAGCACGATTGCGGTCACGACTCCTATTTCCGGGCGCGCTGGGCGAACGAGTTCGTGGGCTGGCTCTGCAGCATGACCACCTTCACGCCGTATGCTCTATGGCGCCGCCACCATACGGCGCACCACGCCGTCTGGAACAACCTCGACAAACGCCCCACCGGCGGGGACATCTACTCCGGCTGCCTGACGCTGGTCGAATATCAGGCCCTGAGTCCAATGCGGCAGCGCCTCTATCGCGCCGCGTTGCATCCGCTGGTGTCCCAACTCCTGCTGCCGCCGATCGTTTTCATCCTGGTCTATCGGATCCCGTTCGACACGCCCAAGGGCTGGCGTAAGGAGCGGATCAGTGTCTACCTGACGAATCTCTTCATCGCCGGCTTCCTCCTCACGCTAACCCTGCTGTTCGGATGGCAGCCCGTGCTGCTGGTGCAGTTGCCGGTCATCACGGTGGCGTCGATCATCGGCGTCTGGCTGTTTTCGGTGCAGCACCGGTTCGAGGGCTCGCACTGGGCGCGTCAGGCGGACTGGACCCCGGCCGGCGCGGCCTTGCACGGCAGTTCCTGGCTGCGGCTGCCGAAGGTGCTGCAATGGTTCACTGGTAATATCGGCTTCCACCACGTCCATCATCTGATGCCGCGGGTGCCGAACTACCGCCTACAGGCCGCTCATCGCGCCGAGCCAGCCTTCGCCGCCAACGCCACGGGCCTGACGCTGTGGCAGGCGCTGCGAGCACCCCGGTTCACGCTGTGGGATGAGGCGCGCGGCGCCATGATCCGTTTCCCTCGGCGCCGCGGGTAGGCCACCCAATTCCGGTCATGGCCCGAGACGTTGGGCCATGACCGGAATGCCAAGCGGCCCCTGACGATAAAGCGATGGCGCCGCGAACTCTCTCTATCCACTCCCGATAGGCTATGATCCCGCACCGCCCGATTCGCGGACATGCGTAAGCCCCTACCGGGCAGGACCGGAGCAGAATGATCGCCCAACTCACCGGACGAGTGGATGCACTCTCCGACGGCACCTGCGTCATCGACGTGGGCGGCGTCGGATACCTGGTGCAGGCGTCGTCCCGCACGCTGTCCGCCCTGCCGCAACCGCCCGCTCCCGCCAAACTGCTGATCGAAACGCATGTCCGCGAAGACGCCATCGTCCTGTACGGATTCGCCGATGCCGCGGAACGCGACTGGTTCCGCCTGCTGACCACCGTTCAGGGGGTCGGCGGCAAGGTCGCCCTGGCCATACTGTCCAGCCTGTCGCCGCGAGACCTGATTGGCGCCATCGCCGCCGGCGACAAGGCCAGCCTGACCCGCGCCCAAGGGGTCGGCCCGCGCCTCGCCATCCGGCTGCTGACGGAATTGAAAGACAAGACCGGTGCCATGTCGACCTCGACGGGTGTGTCCTACACCCCGATCGCCGCGGCGACCCCAGCGGACGACGCGCTCTCCGCGCTGGTCAACCTCGGCTACCGCCGGCCGGAGGCACAACAGACCGTCGCCCGTGTGTCCGAGCGCCTGGGCGATGCCGCCACCCTCGACGCCCTGATCCGTGACAGCCTGAAAGAACTGGCGCAAAGGTCCGCCGGATGAGCGACGACCGCCCAGGGGATCGACAGGTTTCCGCCGCCCGCCAGCCGGAAGACGCCGCCGAGGCGTCGCTCCGCCCGCAGACCCTGGCCGACTTCACCGGCCAGAAGACCTCCCGCGAGAACCTGGCGGTCTTTATCCAGGCGGCGAAATCGCGCGGCGAATCCCTGGACCATGTCCTGCTGCATGGCCCCCCGGGCCTTGGCAAGACCACGCTCGCCCAGATCGTCGCCCGCGAACTGGGTGTCGGGTTCCGCGCCACCTCCGGCCCCGTCATCGCCAAGGCCGGCGACCTTGCCGCGATTCTGACAAACCTTCAGCCACGGGATGTCTTATTCATCGACGAAATTCATCGATTGCAGCCCGCGATCGAGGAAGTCCTGTATCCGGCGATGGAAGATTTCCAGCTCGACCTGATCATCGGAGAAGGCCCCGCCGCGCGCAGCGTCCGCATCGACCTGCCGCCCTTCACCCTGGTCGGCGCCACCACCCGGGCCGGTTTGCTGGCCACGCCGCTGCGAGACCGCTTCGGCATCCCGCTACGCCTGGTATTCTACACCCCCGAGGAACTCCGTCAGATCATCGTCCGCGGTGCGCGCCTCCTCGGCGTCAACCTGACCGATGATGGCGCCGCCGAGATCGCTGGCCGCTCCCGCGGCACCCCCCGCATCGCCGGCCGCCTGCTCCGCCGCGTCCGCGACTTCGCCGCCGTCCAGGGCGACAGCAGGGTTGGCCGCGCCGTCGCCGACGCCGCACTGAACCGGCTGGAGGTCGATCGCCTCGGCCTAGATTCGATGGACCGCCGCTATCTGCGCCGAATCGCGGAACACCATGGCGGCGGCCCGGTCGGTGTCGAGACGCTCGCCGCCGCCCTGGCCGAAGCGCGCGACACCTTGGAAGACGTGATCGAACCCTACCTGATCCAGGAAGGCCTCATCCTCCGTACCAGTCGCGGCCGTATGCTGGGGGAACCGGGTTGGCGGCATCTGGACCTCAAACCGCCGCGCTCCGGCGCCCCATTGCTCGACATCCTGGGGGTGGACGAATGATGCGAGCCGGTTCCCCGGTGCGGGAGAACGCCCCGCTCCGAACACGCCCTTACCTGAAGCATATGGGGCTTTGCCCGGCCATGACGGCGCAGGCAGGCGGAGCTCCGTCTAAATGACTGCTAATGCGCCATCCATCCACCGCTATTCCTTCCGGGTCTATTATGAGGACACGGATGCCGGCGGCGTCGTCTATCACGCCAACTACCTCCGCTACGCCGAACGCGCCCGCACTGAAGCCTTGCGTGACGCAGGAATCCCGCATGCGGACATGGTCGAGCGTTTTGGTCTGATGTTCATGGTGCATCGCGCCGAAATAGACTATGTGCGACCCGCCATGCTCGATGACCTCCTCGTCGTCGAGACGGAAACAATGGACGTCGGCGGTGCTACGATTGTGTTACGCCAGACGGTGCTTGGCTCCAACGGAGTCTGCGCGGCGCTGCGGATCAAGCTCGCCTGCGTGCGCATCGGGGGAAACAGACCGGCCCGCATTCCGCCCCAATGGCGGGAGGCGATGGCCGCCATGACTCGTGACATCAGAACAGACACCCAAAGAGGGGATTAGGCAGTGGATCGGGCAGTAGATGCGGTAAACCTGGGAACGGCCAACGGCGATTTGTCGCTTTGGGGCCTCTTCATGCAAGCCGACATCGTCGTAAAACTCGTCATGCTTGGCCTGCTCGGCGCCAGCGTGTGGGTTTGGGCCGTGGTGTTCGAGAAATGGAGCACCCTGCGCAAGGTGAACAAGGAAGCCGACGGGTTCGAGGACCGGTTCTGGTCCGGCGGCAGCCTGGACGACCTGTTCGACCGCGAGGGCACAAATCCGGCGCACCCGATGGCCTCGGTGTTCGCCGCGGCGATGGGCGAATGGCGCCGGTCGGTCCGCGTCGCCGGCGCCGATATCACCCATACCAGCGTCCGCGAACGCATCGACCGCGCCATCACCGTCACGGTGCAGCGGGAAATGGACCGTATGGAGCGCTGGATGGTCTTCCTGGCATCCGTCGGTGCGACCGCCCCGTTCATCGGCTTGTTCGGCACCGTCTGGGGCATCATGCATTCCTTCTCGGCGATCGCCGCGATGCACAACACCAACCTCGCCGTCGTCGCCCCTGGCATCGCGGAAGCGCTGTTCGCCACCGCGATCGGCCTGGTCGCGGCCATTCCGGCGGTGCTCGCCTATAACCAGATCAGCACCAGCCTGACCCGTTTTGCCGGCCGGCTGGACAATTTTGGCAGTGAATTCAGCGCCATCCTGTCCCGCCAAAGCGAGGAGCGGAGCTGATCCCATGGCGTTCTCCATGAACACAGGCGGCGGCCGCGGCCGCGCGGGCCGCTACCGGCCGCTGGCAGAGATCAACGTCACGCCGCTGGTCGATGTGATGCTGGTGCTGCTGATCATCTTCATGGTGACCGCGCCGCTGATGACCTCGGGCGTGTCGGTGGACCTGCCGAAGACCAACGCCCAGCCACTGAACAGCGACAGTGAGCCGCTGACGGTCACGATCAAGGCAGACGGCTCGATCTTCCTGCAGGAGCAGGCGGTCGATATCGGCGACCTCGTCACCAAGCTGCAGGCGATCGCCAAAAACAACCCGGACCGCCGCATCTTCGTCCGCGGCGACAAGGATCTGGCCTACGGACGGATCATGGAGGTGATGGGCACGATCACCCAGGGCGGCTTCACCAAAGTCGCGCTGCTGGCCGAACAAACCGCCGCGCCGGCTTCCGCTCCTCCCGCTAAGCCCGCCACCGGGCCGCGCAAGTAGGGATCATTGCGGCGTGCTGCAACAACTCTTCCGCGGCGCTGAACAGATCGGCCGGAGAGCATCAGGCATGACCCCGCGCCTGCGGAAAGCCCTGATCGCGTCCGCTGTGCTGCATCTTGTCGTGCTGCTGGCCCTGCTCGTCGGCCTGCCGTCCTTGACGCCCAAGGAGGACGAGCCGGAGGAAACCACGGTCGCCATGGTGTTCCAGGGCAACGCTAGAGCCTCGATGCAGGCACCTGCCCCGGCCGAGGTCCCCGCGCCGTCGAAGGAAGCCGCGCCGCCCGCGCCGCCGGTGACCACGCCGCCAAAGCCGCAGCCGATCGAGGCGCCCCCACCGCCGCCGCCTCCGCCGCCGCCACCGCCGCAGACCCATACGGAGCCGACGCCACCGACACCGGCCCCACCGACGCCAACCCC
>JARLIN010000065.1 GCA_031291715.1 Rhodopila sp.
GATTTCCGTGCTCGGGCCGGAGGCGGCGACGTACCGGGTGTCGGGCGAGAAGCCGCGGCGCACCGGCAGCCGGTCGCTGACGACCTCGCCGCGCAACGTGTACGGCACCAGCGACGGGCGGTTCATCGCGATTTCAGCCTCGATTCAGGCGATGGCCGAGCGGCTGTTCCGTGCGATCGGGCGGGCGGACATGATCGACGATCCCCGCTTCCGCACGAACACCGACCGGGTCCGCAATATCGACGAATGCGATGGCATCGTCGCGGCCTGGATCGCCGAACGGACGCTGGCGGACAACATGGCGGTGTTCGAAGCGGCCGAGGTCACCGCGACGCCGATTTACGAGATCGACCAGTTGCTGGACGACCCGCATGTGCAGGCGCGCGGCGTGCTGGTGGAAGCGCCTGATGAGGAAGCGGGTTCGGTGCTGATGCATAATATCATCCCGCGCCTGTCCGACACGCCGGGACGGTTGCGCTCGGCGGCGCCTTCGCTGGGCCAGCACACCCGGTCTATACTGGAATCGATCGGCTATGATGCCGCACGCCTGGCCGCCCTGGCCGCCGATGGCGTGATCAAGGAGGGTTGACGATGCGCGACGATCTGCCGGTCTGGCGGTCCCTGATGTTCGTTCCGGTGACGGCGGAGAAATTCGTCCGTACCGGCGCCGATCGTGGCGCTGACGCGATCATCCTGGATCTGGAAGACGCGGTCGCGCCGTCCCAGAAGGAGCATGCGCGCACCCTGATCGCCGGCGCGATTCCGCAGGTATCCCGCAACGGCGCGGATGTGGTCGTGCGAGTCAACCGGCCGTGGCGGTTGCTTGTCCGCGATCTGGAAGCGGCGGTGATTCCGGGTGTGACGGCGCTCATGCTGACGAAGGTGGACAGCCCCGAGCACGTGCTGGCGTGCGCGGAAATCGTCGCGGAGCTGGAGGCCGAACGCGGGCTGCCGGCCGGCGGCCTGAAGTTCATCGCCCTGGTGGAAAACGCGAGCGGATTCTTTCGGATCGAGCAGATCGCCAAATCGCACCCGCGGGTGGTGGGCCTCAGCCTGGGATCGGAGGATTTCGCCGCCGATGTCGGCATGCAGTCGGAGCCCGAGGGACTGTTCTATCCCAAGCAGCAGACGATCTTCGCGGCGCGGGCGGCGGGGATCATGCCAATGGGGTTCATCGGCTCGATCGCGGATTTCCGCGACCAGGAGGCTTTCCGCGCCATCGTCCGCCGCTCCCGCCGGCTGGGGTTCATGTGCGCGAGCGCGGTGCATCCGTTGCAGGTGTCGGTGCTGAACGATGAATTCTCCCCCGATCCGGCCGAGGTGGAACGGGCGGAGCGGATGATTGCCGCCTACGATGAGGCCTATGCGGCGGGGCTGGGGGCGGTGCAGTTCGAAGGGGCCATGATCGACGTGCCGGTGGTGGAACGGGCGCGCTCGGTGGTGAAGCGGGCCGCGGCGCTTCGGAGGCGGGTCAGGGTCTGATTGCCGGCCAGTGGGTACGATCATGCGGATTGCGTCGCGGCGATCGTAATGACATCCATGATATCGGGTCAGGCGTCGTCGGCGCCTCATTCGTGTGGGCGATAACGCCCTTGTGAATTCATGGGACGGCATACAATATACATATGCATGCAGAAGGGGCCTTATGCGATGGCTAGGGGCGGTGACGCAGGTTCGTGGGCACCCGCGATCCGCAAATCCGACGGGCCACTTTACCTGGCGATCGCGGACGCCCTGTCCGCCGATATTCTCTCCGGCACTCTGATCGAGGGGGCCCGTCTCCCGACCCAGCGCAGTTTGGCGCAAGCCTTGGGAATCGATTTCACGACCGTAACGCGTGCCTATGCGGAAGCGCGCCGCCGAGGCCTGGTTGACGGACGTGTGGGGCAGGGCACCTATGTGCGCGCCAAGCCCGCAAAGACGGCCCGGGACGGGTCAGATGTCGTCGACATGAGCATGAACCTCCCGCCGCGTTTCGACGATGCAGGGCTCACGGTCCGGATGTGGAGCGGGATCGCCGGCCTGGAGTCGAGCGGAGGGCTCGATCTGCTCCTCCGATATCAGAAGCCTGGCGGTGCAGTCGCGGACCGATCTGCCGGCGGGTTGTGGCTTGGCGGCCGGCTGCCGTCCGTTCCGATCGATCGGATTCTGGTCTGCCCTGGTGCCCAGGGTGCGCTGCTCGCCGTTGTCGGCCTGCTGGCCGCGCCCGGCGACACGATCTGCGCGGAAGCATTGACCTTCCCCGGCTTCCGTTCGATCGCGGCGCATATGCGAATTCGGCTCGTTGGCGCCCCGATCGACTCGCAGGGTATCGTGCCGGACGCCTTCGAGCAGATTTGCAGGGAACACAAGCTCAAGGCGCTCTACTGCAATCCCACCCTTCATAATCCCACGACGTCGACGCTTCCCCTCGAGCGCCGCGAGGCGCTGGTCGCGCTCGCCCGGCGGTATCAGGTCCCCATCATCGAGGACGATGCCTATGGTGCGCTTCCAACCGATCCGGTGCCGCCGCTCGCGGCATTGGCGCCCGATGTCGTTTATCATGTCGCCGGTCTGGCAAAGTGCCTCTCGCCGGCTTTGCGTATCGCCTATTTGGTTGTTCCTGACAGCCGCACCGCCGCACGCGTCGCGGGAGCCATGCGCGCGATGGCATCGATGGTGTCCCCGTTGACCGCCGCCATCGCCACACGCTGGATCGAGGATGGCACGGCCAGCGCCGTCGTCGCGGCGATCCGTCAGGAATCAACGGCACGCCAGTCGATCGCCTCGAACATCCTTCCGAGCGACCTGGTTGTCGCGGATCCACGGGGATTCCATGCGTGGCTCCGGCTGCCTGAACCTTGGACACGCGGTGAATTCGCTGCGCGCCTGCGCTCGGCGGGTATCGGGGTTGTCGGCAGTGATGCGTTTGCCCTGACCTCGCCGCCGGAGGCCGTACGTCTGGGGCTTGGGGCGCCTGTCAGCCGCGATGAACTCAGACAAAGTCTTCAGTTCATCGCCGACCTTATGGCCGGGTTGCCGGCGATGTCGTCGCTTGTCGTGTAAGGGGCCGGCCGACGAACTCGATTGTAGCCCGGCGGTTGATCTTTTGAATGCATCCTGTTCCCATATTGCATGTTTATTGTACGCATCCTATATTCCGCCCAGAATAACCGGAAGCGCTCGTAATGACCGAGAAGTCTACCTGGACCGGAATTTTAAGGGGCCTCTCCTGCCGCTGTCCCAATTGCGGTAAGGGCCGCCTGTTTGGGGCCTTCCTTAAGATTCGAGCCTCGTGCGAGGCGTGTGGAACGGACAACACCATCTATCCGTCAGATGATTTCCCGCCGTACCTCACGATCATGGCGGTCGGCCACATCGTGATCCCGCTTTTTATGTGGGTGGATTTCGTCTACGTGCCGGCGACGTGGGTCCAGGCGGCCATCTGGCTGCCGATGACGGTGATCCTGTGTTTGCTTCTGCTGCCGCGCATGAAGGGGGCCACCGTCGGGTTATGCTGGGCCAAGGATCTCGTGCGTGCGGAGGTCGTACGCACGCCCACGTGAGGTCAGGCACATCGCCCGCCTGGCCCGCCGGGCAATGCTGCATCGCGGCGTTGCTCGCTACATAGCGGCGTTGCCGCTTGCAAAGTCCGAGCCACTCACTTAAATGGGCGGTTCCCCGTCATCCTACCCCGGAGGCTGAGCGCATGGCGCGCGTCACCGTCGAAGACTGCGTTCAAAAAGTCCCCAACCGCTTCGAGCTCGTACTGCTCGCCGCGCAGCGTGCCCGCAACATCAGCCGCGGCGAAGAGCTCACGGTTGATCGCGACAACGACAAGAACCCCGTCGTCGCCCTGCGGGAGATCGCCGATGAGACGATCGAGCTGCCTCGGATCGAGCAGGACTTGATCAAGTCGCTGTCCCGCGCGCCGGAGCCGGAGCCCGCCGACGAAGAGGTGCTGGACCTGATCCCGACCGACCAGAACATCTTCGGCCTGCAGGACGTCGCGGCCGAGGAAGAAGCGGCCACCCTGCCGTCGGAAGGCGTCGAGGAAATGTCGCCCGAAGATCTGGAAGCGGCCATCGAGGCGGAACTCGGCGGCCGGTCCTCCCGGTAATCGCCGATGAGCAAAGGGGGCTTCGGCGGCGACATCAACCGGTCCGCGCCGACCCCCGCTGGTCTCGCGGTTCCGCTTGCCTCGCGAGGCGATCTCGTTGAATTGCCGCCGCCGCCCGGGCCGGACATCATCCGCCAGTGCGAGCTGACGCGTAAGATCCACGACTACGATCCCAAAGCTGACACCGCGCTGATAGACGCGGCCTATGACCTGGCCGAGAAAGCCCACAGCACGCAACGCCGCGAAAACGGCGATCCGTATTTCAGCCATCCCGTCGCCGTAGCCGAAATCCTGGCGGGTTACCGCCTCGATGTCGCTTCGATCGCCACGGCCCTGCTGCACGACGTCGTCGAAGACACCCCGCTTAAGCTGCAGGAGATCGAAAGCCGGTTCGGCAAGGAGATCGCCGGTCTGGTTGACGGCGTGACCAAGCTGACCCGGTTGGAGCTGCAATCGGACCGCACCAAGCAGGCAGAGAATTTCCGCAAACTTGTCCTGGCCATGAGCCGGGATATCCGCGTGCTGCTGGTGAAGCTCGCGGATCGCCTGCACAACATGCGTACGCTGCATTTCGTCCGCGATCCGGACCGGCGCAAGCGCATCGCCCGCGAAACAATGGAGATCTACGCGCCGCTGGCCGAACGGATCGGCATGGACGCGATCAAGACCGAGCTGCAGACGCTGGCTTTCAAGCAGCTTGAACCGGAAGCCTACGCCACCATCCAGGCTCGCCTGAACTTCCTGCGCGGCCAGGGCGCCGACGTCATCGATGATGTCCGGCGGGAGCTGATCCAGGTGTGCAAGGAAGGCGGTGTCGAGGTGGTCGAGGTCATGGGACGGGAGAAATCGCCGTTCTCGATCTGGGAAAAGATGCATCGCCGCAATGTGGCGTTCGAGCAGCTTTCCGATATCATGGCATTCCGGATCGTGGTGGAAACCAAGGGGGACTGCTACGCGGCGCTGGGCGCGGTGCACTCCGCCTTTCCGGTCATTGCGGGCCGGTTCAAGGACTACATCTCGACACCGAAATCGAACGGCTATCAGTCGCTGCACACCGGCGTCACGCTGCGCCAGCCGCGCAACCAGAAGATCGAGGTGCAGATCCGCACGGCCGAAATGAACGACGTGGCGGAAAACGGTGTCGCCTCGCACTGGGTTTACAAGGCCCCCGACAAGAAGGTTGACGGCACCGACGTGCAGCGTTTCCGCTGGGTGCAGGACCTGCTGGAAATTCTCGAAGACTCCGCCGCGCCGGACGAGTTCCTGGAAAACACCAAGCTGGAACTCTACGCCGACCAGGTGTTCTGCTTCACGCCGAAAGGGCAGCTGATCCAGCTGCCGCGCGGCGCTACACCGGTCGATTTCGCCTATGCCGTGCACAGCCAGGTCGGCGATACCTGCGTCGGCGCCAAGGTGAACGGGCGGCTGATGCCGCTGCGTCACCACCTGGAAAACGGCGACCAGGTGGAAGTGATGACCGCCCGCGGCGGCACCCCGTCGCCGCAATGGGACCGCTTTGTCGTCACCGGCAAGGCACGCGCCCGCATACGGCGCTTCATCCACCAGGAGCAGCGGCAGCAAAGCCGCGATGCCGGCCGCGTCGAACTGACCAAGGCGTTTCGCCAGGCCGGCGTGGATGGCTCGGAAAAGGCTTTGGAGCCGGCGCTGAAGGCGCTGAAGATCGCCTCGGCCGACGAGCTGTATATTGCCGTCGGCAACGGAAACCTGAGCGCGAAGGACGTGGTTCACGCCGCGTATCCTGAATTGCGCCAGACGCCGCGTGCCCCGCGCATCGTCCCGCCGCTGCTGCCGCGCGGCGGCCGGCCGGGCGCCCGGCACGATCACGACATGCCGGTCACCGGGTTGGTGCCGGGAATGGCGTTCACCTTCGCCGGCTGCTGCCATCCCGTGCCGGGCGACGAGATCGTGGGCATCGTCACTACCGGCAAGGGTGTGACCATCCATGGGCGGGACTGTCAGACTCTGACTGCGTTCGCCGCGACGCCGGAGCGGTTCATCGATGTCGACTGGAACTATGAAGCGGTGGGCAAGAGCGGGGGCGCGGCAAAGGGATTTGGCCACACCGCACGGATCAGCGTGATCGCCGCCAACGAGCAAACCGCTCTGGCCGATATGGCGAACGCGATCGCCAAGCAGGAAGGGGCCATCACCAACCTCAAGATCGTCAACCGCCAGCAGGATTTCATGGAAGTCCTGGTCGATGTCGATGTGCGCGATGTCGCCCATCTGTCGAAGGTAATCGTCGGGTTGCGGGCCTTGAAGACAATCAAGGGTGTGGAGCGGGCGACCGGTGGATGATGGAGCGCGCGGCCGGTGGATGATGGAGCGGGCGACGGGTGGATGATGAAGCAGGCGACCGACGCATGATGGTTCGCGTGGCCGAGGCGGGATCGTGATGGGCGGCGGTATGATTCTCCTGTGTCATGGCCGGGCCTGGCCCGGCCACCCACGTCTTGCGGTGCCAAATGCGGCAAAGTCGCGGGTGGCGTGGCCAAGCCCGGCCATGGCACAACGGCACAGCCCGGTGCCTTTGCCATGATCCTCGGCATCGGCTCGGATATTTGCGACATTCGCCGGATCGAGAAGGCGATCGAGCGCCATGGCGCCCGCTTCCTGGAGCGTGTGTTCACCGAAACCGAGCGGTCGAAGGCGATGCGCCGGACCGAAACGATCCAGGCGGCCACCTTCGCCAAGCGTTTCGCCGCCAAGGAAGCCGCGGCAAAGGCTCTGGGCACCGGCTTCCGGCGCGGGGTGTTCTTCTCCGATCTGGGCGTGGTCAATCTTCCGGGCGGCCAACCGACGCTGGCGATGACCGGTGGATCAGCCTTACGCCTGCGGGCGATCACACCGGAGGGGATGACCGCGCAGGTGCATCTGACGATGACCGACGAATATCCGTATGCTTATGCCCAGGTGATTATCTCCGCGATCCCAGCAACTTGAAGCGTTTGCTTGACAGGGTAGGGGGCCATGGGCTTGATCCGCCCGCTTCTCGCGGTCCCTGCCGCCAAACGATGATCTGAAAGACCGTTGCCCACATGGCGACCAGCAAGGCCAATCCCAGACGGCAAACCAGCGCCTGGGTCGAGAATATCAAGACGATCGTGTATGCCGGGCTGATCGCGGTTGGCGTTCGGACGATCGCGTTCGAGCCGTTCAACATCCCGTCCGGCAGCATGATCCCGACCCTGCTGGTCGGCGACTACCTGTTCGTGGCGAAATACAGCTACGGCTACTCGCAATTTTCGCTGCCGTTCTCGCCGCCGCTATTTTCGGGCCGCATTTTCGGCTCGCTGCCGAAGCGGGGCGACGTGGTGGTCTTCAAATACCCGCGCGACACCTCGGTGGACTATATCAAACGCATCGTCGGCCTGCCGGGCGATCGTATCCAGGTGCGCCAGGGGCAGCTTTATATCAACGGGGAGCTTTGTCCCCGGCAGCCCGAGGGCGATTACCTCGCCGATGACAACGGCATCAAGATGATGCGGAAGCTGTATCTCGAAACCCTGCCGAACGGCGTGAAGCATCCGATCCTGAAGGAGCGGGATGATGGATGGGTCAACAACACCCAGGAATACGTCGTGCCGGCCGACCATGTCTTCGCGATGGGCGACAACCGCGACAACAGCGCCGACAGCCGGTTCATGGATGGAGTCGGCTTCGTGCCGGTGGAAAACCTGGTTGGTCGCGCTGAAATCCTGTTCTTCTCGATCGACGCCGAATATCCCTGGTGGGAATTCTGGGAGTGGCCGTTCGAGATTCGGTGGAGCCGCCTGCTTCAACCAGTGCATTGAATGAGCCAATCTTTCGAAGCCATCCTCGGTCACGAATTCAAGCGCCCGGCGCTGCTGAAAGAGGCCTTGACCCATCGGTCGGCGGCTCAGGGCCGGGGGCGGGGCCACGCCTCGAACGAACGGCTGGAGTTTATCGGCGACCGGGTTCTGGGATTGACGATGGCCGAGTGGCTCGCCGAACGATTCCCGCGCGAGCAGGAAGGCGAGCTTGGCCGGCGGCTGGCCTACCTGGTGTCGCAGCCGGTCCTGGCCGGTGTGGCGGAGACCGTGGGCCTCGCGGCGGCGCTATCGGTCTCACCGGGGGAAGCGAGGGCCGGCGTCGCCAAACGCGCCACGGTTCTCGCCGATGCGCTGGAGGCGGCGCTGGGTGCGCTCTATCTCGATGGCGGTTTGGACGTCGCCCGGAATTTCGTGCGGCGGGCCTGGAACGAGGCGATGACCGTGCAGGCGGAGCCGCCGAAGGATGCCAAGACGGCATTGCAGGAATGGGCGCAGAAGCGCGGTAAGGATTTGCCATTGTATGAAGTAACAGGCCGCTCCGGCCCGCCGCACGCGCCCGAATTCACCGTTACCGTGACCGTGGGCGGCACGGATGCCAGCGGCACCGCCGGCAGCAAGCGCGCGGCCGAACAGCTCGCGGCCGAGGCGTTGCTTGCAAAGTTGCCGGCATGAGCTCGCCACCACCCCCCCGATGCGGTTTCGTCGCGATCGTCGGCGCCCCGAACGCCGGGAAATCGACGCTGATGAACCGGCTGACCGGCGCGAAGCTGTCGATCGTATCGCCGAAGGCGCAGACGACACGCTTCCGGGTCCTCGGCATCCTGATGCGGGCGGAGTCGCAGGTGCTGCTTGTCGATACCCCCGGCATCTTCCGGCCAAAGCGCAAGCTGGACCGCGCCATGGTGGCGGCGGCCTGGACGGGGGCCGCGGACGCCGACATCGCCATGCTGCTGGTCGATGCGCGCGCGGGCCTGACCGAGGACGTGCGGCAAATCGCCGAGCAACTCGGGAAGTCCGGACGGCGCTGCTGGCTGGTCCTGAACAAGACCGACCTCGTGTCTCCGTCAGCGCTGCTGCCGTTGATCGCCTCGTTCGGCGCGCTGGCGACGTTCGAGGAGACCTTCATGGTCAGCGCCCAGACCGGCGACGGGGTGCGGCGCCTGGCCGATGCCCTGGCCGCGGTGGTGCCGGAAGGGCCGTGGCTCTATCCCGAAGACGATCTGACCGATCTGCCCGACCGTCTGTTGGCGGCCGAGACGGTGCGCGAGCAGATTTTCATGCAGACGCATGAGGAAGTGCCGTACGGCGCGACGGTGGAAACCGAGTCCTTCAAGGACCGCAAGGACGGTTCTGTTCGCATTGAGGTCACGATCTATGTCTCCCGCCCCGGCCACAAGGCGATCCTGATCGGTGACAAAGGCAGCAAGATCAAATCCATCGGCGCCCGCGCCCGGCAGGATCTGACATCGCTGCTGGACCGTCCCGTCCACTTGTTCCTGAACGTCAAGGAACGCAAAGGTTGGGACGAGGAGGGCGCGCGCCTGCGTGCCATCGGTCTGGAAGACCCCGGAAAGGCTTGAAACCGTTGGGGCCGTTCACCCCCGACGGCCGACGCAAAGAATGACGCGCAGCGGTCCCTCGGGCCCGGCACGGTCGGGGCGATCTGCCCCGGCCCCTCACCGAAGCCACGCAATGACGACGAACGGCGCTGAGTGTCACCGCGAACGCAGCGACGCAATCCGGTCGCCAGAATCCGGCATGATCGATGCCATGGCCTTCGGGGACCGCGTCAGCGCCGGTGGCGGTGTCGCGGTCCCGTCGAGCGCGGTGTCGCTTGGATCGATCAGGTGTGGACGAGGCTGCAGGCGCCTTCCGACATCGGACGGAAGGCCTTGTCGGCCGGGGTCGTGGAGACGACGTTGAAAACATCCCACTCGCCCTTGCTCTGCTCCGGCGTCTTTACCTGGAACAGATAGCCCGGGCAGATGAAGCGTCCGTCGGGGCGGATGCTGGCCTGGCCGAAGCAGTCATCGTCGGTCGGCGTTGCCTTCATCCAGTTGATGGCGTCGATGCCAGCCTTGGCCTTGGCCGGCCCGAGCGCCGCCACCGCCTTGAGATAGTGGGTGACGCCCGCGTAGCAGGCGGCATGCAGGTCACTGGGATAGTTGGTCGGCGTCTTCGGCAGGAAGCGTTTGGTGAAGGCGCGGGTGCGGTCGTTCAGATCCCAATAGAATATGCCGGAGAGCAGCAGGCCCTGCGCGGTCTCCAATCCCATCGACTTCACTTCGGTGATGAAACCGACCAGGGCGGCGACCTTGATGCCCTGCTTCATGAGATTGAATTCGCCCGCCTGCTTGACGCAGTTCTCCATGTCGCCGCCGGTGTTGCACAGGCCGATGACCCTGGCGCCGCTGGCCTGGGCCTGCAGCAGGAAGGAGGAGTAGTCGGTGGTGCCGGGGAACGGGTAGGGCGTGCTGCCGAGAACCTTGCCGCCGCCCTTGGTGACCAGCGATGTCACTTCGTTCGCCAGGACGTGACCGAACGTGTAGTCGGCAACGATCAGGTACCAGGAATCCCCGCCGTCCTTCAGGATCGCACCACCCGTCGAATGTGAGTCGAACCAGGTGTCCGGTGCGAAGTGGATGGAATTCGGGTTGCAGTACTTTCCCGTAAGGTCGGCCGACGCCGCACCCGATATCAACAGCGCCTTATTCTTCTGGGTCACGACTCCACCCACCGCCAGCGCGATGGCGGTATTGTTGACGTCCGCGATCGCGTCCACCCCGTCGCGGTCGAACCATTGGCGCGCGATGCCGGCGCCGACATCGGGTTTCTGCTGGTGATCGGCCGCCAGGATCTCGACGTTGAAACCATGCGATGAGGGATTGAAATCCTCGACGGCCTGCTTGGCTGCGAGCACCGTGGTCGGGCCGGAGTTGTCGCGATACTGGCCGGACAGGTCGGTGAGCACGCCGATGCGGACGGTCGGGGTCGTGGCCTGTGCGCGGGCGCGACGGCTGGCGGCAAGGCCGATGCCTTCAAACGCGGCAACAGCGGTGCCCCCGATAAGGGCGTCGCGACGAGATATTGTCATGCGTAGATCCTGAGCTTGCGTGGCAGAAATTACGGACGGCCCGGGATGACGCAGAACAAGTACATCGGCTGATCCCTCCTGCGCCCCGGGCGCGAGGTCGGGCGGGCAAAAATGCCCACCAAAACCGCCGGGTTGTGTTGATTAAGCCGTCTGGCGGCGCCGTGATCGTATTCCGGCCTGCGCAGTCGATCAAGGTGGTCCAGGCCGCGTCACGGAGCAATCACATTCAGAGCATGATTGCGCTGGGCGGAACGTCCGAAGCGCGCGAATCATGCGATCAAACAAAGAGCCAGACCATTTGCGGGCTGCACAGTCAGCCTGAAAATGGTCTGGCGTTCCCGCTGGGATTCCGGGGACTCCAGGCTCCGTTCGAGTGTTTGAAGGGGTCGTTCAGTCCCTTACCGACCCGCGAACGGACGCCGGGACCGCCGCGTCGCCATGTGCCTCGAACAACCCGCCTAGGGCCCGGGCCTGAGGACCGCGCCCGACCAGGACGACGCCGTCCCCCGCTTCGATGACCGTGGATGGCGAGGGTCTCGGCACCGCTTCACCGCCGCGCCGATTGATCTGCACGATGAAGAAAGCGCCTTCGGACTGCTGTTCCACGATTTCGACCGTTTTCCCGATGACCGCGCTTTCCGGCGCGGCGACCACGACATCGATATCGAGTCCCAGAGACCGCAGGACCTTTTCGAAATCCTCCATCTGCTCCGAGCCTTGCATGAAGCGCGCGGTCTTTGGGTACAGGATCATCTCGGCGATACGTTCCGCGCCGATATGCGCCGGCAACACCACCTTGGTCGCCCCAGCCTGCAGCAGCTTCCGCTCGGTGCTCGGCAGTTCGCCCCTGGCGATCACATCGACGTTGGGGTTCAGGCTTCGTGCGCTCAGGGTGATGAACACGTTGGCGGCATCGTTCGACAGGACCGTGGCAAGGGTCCGGGCGTGTCTGACTCCGGCCCGCTGCAATGCATCCTCTTCGGTCGCATCGGCCTGCAGGAACAGATAACCAAGGCTCCGGGCTAGGGCGATCGCCGCATCCGCCTGTTCCAGGATCACGAACGGGACACCGCCGTCTTTCAGCTCCTGTGCCAGCATCATGCCGATGCGGCCGAAGCCGCAGATGATGACATGGTCGCGCAAGCGGTCGATCTGCGTGTTCATGCGCTTGGATCCGAATATGTCGTTGAGCTGATTGAGCGTGATGAATTGGACCAGCGCGCCGGTCAGGAAGATCATGCCGGTGCACCCGAGGACGATCGTGGTGATCGTAATACCGCGGAGCAGGGGCGTATCGACCGGCATCGTTTCGCCGTAACCGACCGTGTAAACCGTGATGATGACCATGTACAAGGCATCGCCGAAGCGCCAGCCGGCGAGGACGTAGCTGACGACGGCCGCCGCCATCACCACGAGCATATACATTACGCCGAAGCCGAGGTTGCGCACCGGCGACCCCAGCAAACGGGTCGTCGTCGCCAGGGACCGGCGAGAGCTATCGAACATGGCGTGTTGGCTAGGCTGGCGGATGCCCGTGGTCCCGTCTCATCGATTATGGAACGCGCCGATTACCGCACGTCTGGCGGACGGTTCACAAGGGTGAATGGCGCCTGCGTCACGGGAACTGTACAATCGTCGTGGTCGGGCAGGAGCGGCATGACACGCATGGAATGGGACGCCCCCGCGATCGTCCTCGATACGCGGCCGTACGGCGAAGGCGATGCGGTCGCCACTGTCATGACCGAGTCGCACGGTCTGCATCGCGGCCTGGCGCGTGGCGGTGCCTCACGCGGCAAGGCGGCGATCTGGCAGGCCGGGAATCTGGTCCAGGTGCAATGGATGGCGCGGCTGTCGGACCAACTTGGCAGCTTCACTGGCGAATTGATCCATGCCGGCGCCGCGTATGCGATGCAGGAGGCAATGCCTTTGGCCATGCTCACCGCGATCTGCGCGGTCGCCGAGGGCGCACTGCCGGAACGCGAACCATTGCCTGGAATTTTTGACGGGCTGCTGCGGCTGATACCCCGCCTGCCGTTGGGCGAGTCGCTGCTGACCGAGGTGATACAATGGGAATTGGTGGTGCTGTCGGACCTGGGCTACGGCCTCGACCTGTCGGCCTGCGTGGTCACCGGCCAGGCTGACGACCTGGTGTATGTCTCCCCGAAGACAGGACGCGCGGTGAGCCGCGAAGCGGCGGGGGAGTGGGCGCCGCGCCTGCTGCCTTTGCCGGGTTTCCTGACCGGATCGGGACCGCCGGATCTGGCGGGTTGGCGGGATGGGCTTCGTCTGACGGGGCATTTTTTGGCACGAGACGCCTTCGGACATCACCATCGCCCCCTGCCACAGGCCCGCCGGATGCTATACGACCGCGTCTCGGCCATGGCGGCCCAGTTTGAAAAGGACGACGTGACCAAAGATGCCGGATGATCTGATCGGCCTCATCCAGGAAACCCACCTGAAAGACGCGCTGTCGGAGCGTTACCTCGCCTATGCGCTGTCCACTATCATGTCCCGGTCGCTGCCGGATGTGCGCGACGGCCTGAAGCCGGTGCATCGCCGGCTGATCTACGCCATGCACCAGTTGCGGCTGGACCCGGCCTCGGGCTTCAAGAAATGCGCCCGGGTCGTCGGCGATGTCATGGGTAAATACCATCCGCATGGCGACGCCTCGATCTACGACGCCATGGTCCGCATGGCGCAGGAGTTCGCCGCGCGCTACCCGCTGGTCGAGGGCCAGGGCAATTTCGGCAATATCGACGGCGATAACGCGGCGGCGATGCGGTACACCGAAGCGCGCATGACGGCTGTCGCGGGGGCGCTGCTCGACGGCATCGACCTGGACACCGTCGACTTCC
>JARLIN010000489.1 GCA_031291715.1 Rhodopila sp.
ACCGCCGTGTCCTATGTCGCCGCGGCGCTGATCGGGCATTACGGGTTCGCCGAACCTCTGGGTGGGATGCAACTCGGGGCAATCGCGCTGATCTGCGCGGGTGTTGTGATGCTGGCCCTGGCCTGATCAGCCGTTTTCCTGCTCAACGAGGCGCAAAGGCGCCCGCTTGGTCAGTGTGGCGCGAAGGCGCCATAGACCCGCGTGCTGGGTGCGAACGCGCCATAGACCTGATTTACATTGGCAAAGTCCCTGTACGCGGCGTGGCTTGGGGTCGTGGCGTGCGGGTCGGGGTTCTGCCAGCGCGCCTCGACCAGTACGCGATAGGCGTCGCCGAGTGCCGGGGTTTCCGAATGATAGGCCGCGATAGCGCGCGACCAGTCCCTGCCGGCGGCGTATAGCGAATTGAGGAATCCGGCGGCGTAGGGCGCGTTGGCCCGCGGATCGAACGCGTCGTCCAGCGAGGCGAAGGCATCCGGGTGAAACATCAGGTTCACCTGGAGGCAACCGACATCGATGGACCGCACGCCGCGGGCCTGGAGCGCCTTTACCGCGGCGATCGCCTCCTGCCGGGTTTCAAAGAACTGGCCTGCGCCCTCGGCATTGATCGTCCAGGGCCAGGGCCGGAGGCGACCGGTGGCTGGATCAACGCGACCGGTTTCCGTCAGGCTGATCGCACCCAGCAGGCGCGGCGGCAGGCGGTTGACGTACTCCGCGGTCGTGACCGCGGTCTCACACAGCGTGGCGGGATCGGCCGCGACAGACCGCGGGGAGCTGGGTTTGGCTGCCGCCTGCGGGGAAGCGGCCGGCCTGGACGATTGCGTTCGCGCGAACAGGGATTGATCCATATCCGCCTGGCCGGCCCATACGGCGGACGGCGCAGCGATAGCCAGCAACAACAGGAAACAGACCAGCAAACGCATGACGCGGCGTTTACACACGAAGCCGTGTCCGGTGCCAGGACAATCGGCAGCCGCGATGCGCCATAATGTCGTGTTGATAACGGTTTCCCGCTCTTTCCCGGTGAGGTTTTGATTATGCGGCCGTGTGACATGGATGCGTCGGCATCCATGTTGGCGAGATTGTCACGCTCCCTTTCTGATGATGGCACGCCACGCGCTCGTGATCCCGCGCGCGAGAGCTTTGCGATAACACGTGACGTGACGAAACAGGCGTCATTCACCTTGCACATGGAACCGATCCAGGATGCCCGAAGGCCGGCCGTTCTCACCGGAAACACGCATACCGTCTTGCGTTGAAGGGGCCTCGGTGACACGGGTCAGCTTCGACGATCTGTCCCGCGTGCCGGCGCAACGGCTGGCACGCCTATTGCTGGAGCGTGCGGCTGAGGATCCGACCCTGCTGGGCAGGCTTTACGAGACCGTCGAACCGCGGAAGGGCGGGTCGCCAGCGGATCAGCCGGCAATTGTCGGCGATAGCCCGGCGATGCGGCAGGTGGCCGCGCTGGTGAGGCGTTTCGAACAGACGGATGAGCCGGTGCTGATCACCGGTGAAAGCGGTACCGGCAAGGAGCTTCTCGCCCGCGCCATCCATGACGGGTCTCGCCGGGCCCCCGGCCCGTTTGTCGCGGTGAATTGCGCCGCGATTCCATCGGGATTGGTGGCTTCCGAGCTGTTTGGTTACGAAAAAGGTGCATTTACCGGGGCCACGGCGCGCAGCCTGGGTCAGATCGAATATGCCAATGGCGGCACGCTGTTCCTGGACGAGATCGGCGACATGCCGATCGACTTGCAAGGGCATTTGCTGCGTTTCCTGCAGGAAGGCCAGATCCGGCGCGTCGGCGGCCGCGAAACCATTGGCCTCGATGTCCGTATCGTCTCCGCCACCAATGTGCGGCTGGCTCAGGCGATCGCCGACGGACGGTTTCGGGAAGACCTGTTCTACCGCTTGAACGTGTTGACCCTGCCGGTGCCGCCGCTGCGCGAACGGCCGGAGGATATCCCGCCGCTGGCGAATCATTTCCTGCGTGCCGCGGAGCGGGACTTTAACCGCCGTGTCGAGGGATTTTCGGACGATGCGATGGCCGCGCTCCGGCGCTACCGCTGGCCCGGCAACGTGCGGGAACTGATGTCGGTGGTGCGGCGCGCCGTCGTTGTAGGCGATGGGCCGCTGATCGATGCCGCGGCGCTGATCGGGCTGGATGACCGGCCGGCGACGGCGCCAGTGCCGGTCGCGCCCAAGCCAGGCTCCCCCGAGGAAAGGGCAACGCTGCTGGCGACGCTGGAGCTGATGGGCGAGAATATCACCTCGACCGCCGATGCGCTGAGTGTTTCGCGTGTGACACTGTACCGCATGCTCCGCCGTCATGGGATCGTCCTGAAACGTGGCCTGGCGGAGGCACCTGTCGCGCGCCGTCCCTTGCATGCCCACGGGTAGCGCTCAGGCACGCAATGCCTCATCGATCAGCGCCAGGATATCGGGCAGCGCGATCGATACGTCGGATACCGACCCGTCGGCACAGCGCGCCAGCATCCAGCCGGCGTGGTGTCGCACGATCAGCCAGGACGCCCGCTGCCTCCCCTTTTCGAAGACCCCCACGATGACCTGCGCGCCGGCGATGTTCCAGGGCCGGACGGCGAGGTCCATCACGGTATCGATACGGCCGGCGTCGGCCCTGTCCAGCCAGTCCGACAGGATCTGCCTGTCGGCCGCACTGAGCCCCGTGAATGTCCCTGCTTGCAACACCCAGGATGCCTCGCCCCAGACTGGGTTGAAACGAACATCGGGAACAGTCGCAAGGGTCATGCCAAGAGACGTCCGGTCATGGCACGCCGATTGCGACCCTTCACCGGCTTCCACGGATTCCACTTTCCAAAAAGGTGCGACCATGAAACATCTTGCCTCGACAACTCGCCTGGCCGCCCTGGTGGTGATGGCGGGCGGCATGTTTACCCACCCGGCTGCGGCGGCCCCGTTCTGCCTCAATAACCAGGTCCTCCCGCCGCAATGCATCTACTACGACGCGCAGGAGTGCGACCGGGACGCGCGGCACCAAGGTGCCGTTTGCTCGGCCAACCCCGCCGAACTGAGGCTGACCCGAAGCGTCGGCGACTACTGCGTCGTCACGTCCTCTCAGGCCTCCGTCTGTGCTTATCCGGACCGGCAGTCCTGCTCGGTCGAAGCGGCGCGCCAGCAGGGCATATGCGTGACTGCTTCGAAGGCACCGACGCAGTCGCCGGATCCATACTCGACAGTCAACGGACGATAGCCTCACACGACCCGGCAGGGTGGAAGGCGGCGCCGGATCACCCGGCGCCGTTTCCATGTCAGTGGACTGCTGCCGGCGCGGTGACGACCGTGCCGGTGGTCCCGGGGTTGAGAAGGTAGGAGAAGCCAAAGCTGGGGTTGGCGAACTGGCCGATATACTGGTTGTAGAACTGATAGACTTCGGCGATGCCAAGCTTCGGCACATACACGACATCATAGGGTGCAAGCCGCACATCGGCGTTCGCATCCCGCCCCTGACGAAGCGCTCTCCAGCTCGTGGACAGGAACTCCGGCTTGTCGTCAGGGCCGCGCCGGATGATGAACACTGCGGTATCATCGCTGCTGAGCTTGGTGCCGCCAGCCCGCGCGATCGCCTGCGATAGCGTCAGGGTCGGACCAACAGTGATGAATTCGCCTGGGGTATTGACCTCGCCACCGACATAGACGCGGGTCGGCGCGAAGGATTTCACCACCACGGACACGCGCGGGTTCTGCAGGTCGTGCGCATAGACGGCACGAAGGGAATCCGCCAGTTCCGCTGGTGTGCGGCCATAAGCGAGCGCATCCGGAACAGCAGTCGTGGAGATATGGCCGTCCGGGCGGACCAGCACTTCCTCGTTCAGTTCCGGATTGAGCATCAGGCGGACTTCCAGAACATCGCCCACCTGGATGTGATAAGGCGGCAACTTCGCGGTATAGTTTGTCGGAGGCGGCTCCATTGGAGCGGGCGGCAGCGTCGGCACCACCGAACACGCCGCCAGCGCGACGGCTCCCACGAAAACGGCGCCAGCGGGAACGGCGATCCGGCGCCCCGAAACCGACCGCACGGCTTTGTTACGAGGGACAACCATGAAGATGGCTTCTTCACTCATGTTTTTTGAACCTTTGTCGGAATGTTCAGCGAAGAGTCGGAATTCGCGGGACGCAGCTTCTCCTGTGCGCGTGTTGAACCGGTCACGCCAAAACCCTGGCGTGAGGCGCGTGAAACGACCACAGGATGAAATTAGCAAAGCCCATGCCAACCGGATGGCCGCGCTGCAACACAATCGGCCGCGAGATGGCCGCACCTGCTTACGTAACGGCGGCGTCAAGTGTTGCGTTATCAACGTGGAGGATACGCAGGCGCGTAACCCGTGGCGCGTGTGTTCGATTCCTGGATTGGCAGCCTTGTTTCGATACCAGATATGTCGTCCACCGCGCGGTCTATGAAGCGACGGCTTCGTGGGACGTCATTCGCACTGAGCGCCTCCAGCGCGTGAGCCACGTCGGACGCCCCCCTTCCCGCTGACGGCGGTTCATTGCCGGACGCGGTGACGGGACGGAAGACCAGTTGCAACTGCGCTTCCTGCAACAGGCGGCGGGCCTCCTCGATCCGCCCGTTGCCAAGCGCCGCGCGTGCGGCGATCAGTCTGGACACCGAAGGGGAAGACACCGGTTCTGTTCGCTGTTCGGGGACTGGCGGCACGTTTACCGGCGGAACCGGCGCCGCGGCCGGCGACAGTTGCCGCAGACGCGCCAGGACGGACTGGGTGTCGGCAGCGTCAAGCCGAGGCGGCGACGGCTGTGGCAATGGCGGCGGCCCAGGCGCGAGTTTCGGCGGTACCAGCTTCGGCTGCACCGGTTTCGGTAACGCGGGCTCGGCGGCAACAGCCTCATGCCGTTCAGGGATCGGGATCGGCGGGGCCTCAGGTGGTGCGGGTTCGGGTGCCGAGACCGTCTCGCGCGAGGCGACCTGTGCGTGCGCGGGTTCCGCCGGGGCCGGCTGGGATCCCGCGGGACCGCCCTGGGGTGCCGGGGGTTGTGTTGGGACTGAGGCCAGGGCTGGGGCTGGGGTTTGAACTGGGGCCGAGGTCGGTGCTGCCATGGTCGGTACTGGAGCCGGCGCCGGGGCCGTGGTTGGGGCAAGGACTGGGGCGGGCGCCGGAGCTGGGGCGGGCGCCGGAGCTAGGGCGGGCGCTGGAGTTGGGGCTGCGGCTGGGGGGGGTGCCGGGGCTGATGCCTCCTGAGCGGCGAGCTGGTCCTTGAGAAGCGTCACCTGCTGCTGCAACTGCGCCATATGCGCGGCGAGCATGTCGCGATCCGGATCATCCGGCTGATCGGTGACAGGACTGTCGATCAGGCCATCCCACTGTTCTCGCAACTGGCGAAGGTACAGCGCCGGCTGGCCAAAAATGGCGAGGCCGAGAAGAACCAGGCCGGATGAAGCTGCCACGGCCGATATGGCAAAGCGCACTCGTCAATCCCCCGCTGATGTGGCGTACCACTACAGATGCGGCGTCTTCGAAGCGGACACAATGAAAGTGATCGTGTTCATCACGACGTGAAGTCACGGGGTCGCGACCATTTCAACTAACGTGAAGTGTAACGCAATCAGCCATCACCGTCATGTCAGACGCCTTGCACAGTCAGGAACCGCAGCACAGGTGACAAACGCCAGTAGCGATTGAATGATCAGGAGGCTTCATCCATGCAGCAGGAATTTAACGATCAACTTATTTCCTTCATGCCGAAGATGCGCGTTTGGGCATTGGCTCTGACACGGAACCGCGCGGCGGCCGATGACTTGACTCAAGACGTGGCGACGAAGGCGTTGGTCGCGCAGGAGTGCTTCATTCCCGGAACGAATTTCTCCGCCTGGGTTCACCGGATCATGATAAACCATTTCATCAGCAGCATACGCAGCAAGCGCGAATTCACCGATATGGATAACATGCCGGAGGTTCCGGTTGCCGCTGCGCATGAGGACCGCACGGCATTGCGGGAATTGGGATGGGCGCTGAACCGTTTACCGCCTGACCAGCGCGAGGCGCTGTTTATGATCGTGTTGCAGGAAAAATCGTACGAGGACGCGGCGGAACAGACCGGGTACGCGATCGGCACGCTGAAAAGCCGCGTGCATCGCGCCAGGCTGCAGCTTCGCGCCTTCCTGAGCGGGGACGAAACAAAAATGGCGGCCTAGCCCTGTAGCAGGAACACGCCGAACAATCCGGCGTGATCCGTCCAGACCCGGTGCGGCTCCCATCCGGCGCATCGGGCGATATCGAGAACCCGCTCTTTGGTATGCTTGTAGCTGTTCTCCGTGTGGATCGATTCACCTTCCCTGAAGTAAAAGGTCCGGTCTGTGAGATGCACTATTTGATCGCGCGTTGAGATCAGGTGCATCTCAATCCGGCTGTCGGCATCATTCCACACGGCCTCATGCTGGAAGCTGCCGAGATCGAAATCGGCATCGGCCTCGCGATTCAGCCGCCGCAGCAGATTGAGGTTGAAGGCCGCGGTGACGCCGGCGGCATCGTTGTAGGCCGGCAACAAGACATCCGGGCTTTTCCGCAAGTCGGCCCCCAGCAGGAACCACGAACCTGCGCCGAGGGACGTTCGTGCCGTTGTGAGAAAGCGGATCGCGACATCGGGATCAAGATTGCCGATCGTGGAGCCAGGGAAGAAGCCCATGCGTGGGGTCCCAAGCGGCGGCAGGCGGAGGCACTGCATGAAATCCGCCACGATTGGCACGACGGTCAGACCGGGATGGGCCTCGCTCAATCGCGCCTGCATCTCCAGAAGGGCGGGCGACGCAACGTCAATCGACACGTAGGTTCTGAACGGCCTCTCTGGCAGGTCCAGCAGGACACGCGCCTTGGTTTCGTCGCTGCCGCCAAATTCGATCAGGACCGCATCGCGGAGCCCCGCCGGTACCAGCGAAGGTGCGATCGACTTCAGCAGTGCGGTTTCTGTTCTTGTAAGATAGTATTCTGGTAGTGTCGTGATCTTATAGAACAACCGGCAGCCTTCGTCATCGTAGAAAAGTTTCGCGGGTAATGTCTTGGGTGAGGCGGCCAGACCGGCCAAGGCAGCCTCGACGACGTCCACCCGCGTTTCACACGGGACAAATCCGGTATCGTTCGGCACGTTCAGCCTCCCGTTATAGGTCTTTTGCCAGACGAAGGCCGGTAAACTGCCATCGCTTGTCGGGGTGGAAGAAATTCCGGTAGGTCGCACGCGTGTGACCCCGCGGCGTCGCCATGGAGCCGCCACGCAGGACCATCTGGTTGATCATGAACTTTCCGTTGTACTCGCCAATCGCGCCAGGGGGCGGACGGTAGCCGGGATAGGGACGGTAGGCGCTTTCGGTCCACTGCCACACGTAACCCGTCGTTTCGTGGATGTCTGGATTGGCGCTGGCGGCCTCCCATTCGGCTTCGGTCGGCAGGCGGGCCTCACTCCAACGGGCGAAGGCGTCGGCTTCGTACCAGCTGATATGCCGGACGGGCGCATCCAGCGCGAGGGGCGCGAGGCCACCGGGACCAACCTGGAACCATGCGCCATCCTGCTCTCGCCAATACAGCGGCGCGGTCCAACCGGCAGCCTGCAGGGCTGCCCATCCGTCGGACATCCACAGCGATGGCGTCCGGTAGCCATTGTCCTGGATGAAGCTCAGCCAATCACGATTGCGAACAAGACGGGAGGCCATGGCGTGGGCCTGAAGGAAAATCTGGTGCGGCGGGGTTTCATTGTCGAAACAGAAACCGTTCGCGTCGTAGCCGATACGATACAAGCCGCCGGGACATTCCACGAAGCGCGCGCCGCCCGTGGTCCCACGGGGTTCCCGCCAATCCGGCAACATCGCCGGATACAACGGACTGGCGGCGAAGGCATGCAGCATGTCGGTGACCAACAGCTCCTGATGCTGCTGTTCGTGATGCAGGCCGAGTTCGACCACCGCGGCGGCGTGAACCGGCAGCTTCGACATTGCCTGCCGCAGCGCGGCATCGACATGGCGCCGATACCGCGTCACCTCCGCAACGGACGGACGTGTCAGCAGGCCGCGTGACGGGCGCGGATGCCGCGGTCCCACCGCCTCGTAATAGGAGTTGAAAAGGAAGCAGAAAGCCGGATCAAACACCTGATAACCGGGCACATACGGAACCAGCACGAACTGCTCGAAGAACCAGGTGGTGTGCGCCCGATGCCATTTTGCCGGGCTGGCGTCCGGCATCGATTGGACACACTGGTCTTCGTCCGTCAGGGCCGCCGCCAGGGTCTCCGTCGCCTGCCGGACTTCCAGGAAGTGGCTGGACAGATCATCCCGGCGTGAAGGTTCCGTATGCAGTCCAGCGTCATTCATCGTGTCCTCCGAAAGGGCATCAACGCGGGAGATTTTTGTTGGCTCACAGGGTCGCGAACATTTTCTTGTCATTTGGCGCCGTGGGACGCACATGGACCGCCCCACGGATCCGGTCGATCAACCCGAGCGGATCCGCCGGCGGCGCGTTGCCACGCCACCCAACATGCTGATCGGGGCGCGAGAGAACCAACTTCTCCGCATAGACCGGCTCGGTGGTCTTGATATCGAGAACGCTAAGCGGAACGCCCCGGAGCGCGGCTGCCCGCAGCATGCCACCTACATCCAGATTCGGGTCAAAGCGCAGCAGCGTGAAGTCGGGACCCAGCGCGTCGTACAGCGAAATCCCCTCCCCCAGCCAGATATGCGGCGTGCGGCAGCCCGGCACCGTGGACGGCGTGAAGTCGTAAATCGTGTACCCCGGCGCGGACTCGCCATCATACGCGATGATAGGCGAGTTCTCGTAGAACGACCCGAAGTTCAGTCCGCCGCAGCAGAACTGGCCGACGTTGATATCGTAGGCTTCCTGCCCGACACGGGCGCGGGCGGCATCGCCCTCGGGGCCAGGGTCCTCGATGTTGTCAGGCACCACACCGCGCTGTTTCGCGAGTGCGCTGGATGTATCCATCGCGTAATGGGAGACCTGTTCGGTAATCGGCATCCGTTCGAACTCGTAAGAATCCAGGATCGCCGGCGACGCCCATCCCTTGAGCACGCCCGCCAGCATCCAGGACAGATTCATTGAGTCCGCGATACCTGCATTCATGCCGTAACCGGCGTTCGGCACCCAGATATGGGCCGCGTCGCCACACAGGAAAACCCGCCGGTCACGAAACCTGTCGGCGATCATCCGGCGGGCGGTCCAGTCCTCCTTGGCGAGAATCTCGATCGGAAACGAAGGACCAACGCCGAGGATCGTCCGGATGCAATGCTCCCGGTCCACGCTGTCGAACGTTTCGTTCGGGCGCATGTAGTTGTGGACCAGCCAGGTCTCCCGGCCGTCGATCGCGAACATGTTGGCGCTGCGGCGCGGATTGAGCGACGTGTTCGCCCAGGCCGGTTTCGTCGGCGTCGCGCCCAGCAGGTCGGGCGCGCGGAAATAGGTGGATTGCCGCTGTTCCAGCATCGGATCGCCGGTCAGACTCGCGCCGATCTTCCGCCGCACCATGGAGTGGGCGCCATCCGCTCCGATCATGTAGTCCGCGGCGATCGTCAGGTTCTCACCGCCGTCCAGATCCGCCGCGATGGCGGTGACACCGGTCTCGTGCTGCGTGAAGTCGATGAGTTGGGTGCGGTTGAGGATACGGATTCCGGACATCGATTTCGCATGTGCGAACAGCACCGGTTCCAGAAAGATCTGGTTGATGCGGTGCGGTGGCTCCGGCGTCGGCCACCACGTATCCGGCCCCCCGGTCGCGGTGTAGCGATCGGCGCGGCATGGGATCGGGATGCGGGACAATTCGATGCCCGTGGTTGTCGTGCGGAAGGCGATGTCGTTCGGGTAGTCCGCGGGAAGGCCAGTGTTACGAACCGCCTGGACCACGCCCAGACGGCGGAAAATCTCCATGGTCCGCGCGCTGACGTGGTTGCACTTAACGCTGGGCGGCTCACCGGGGGCGCGGCTTTCGATCACCAGCACCGAAATCCCGCGCCAGGCGAGGTCCATCGCCACCGTCAATCCGACCGGGCCGCCGCCGGCAATCAGCACCCTTGTCGCCATATGCCGCATGGCAGCCGCCTCCCTATCGTGGATTCTTTATTGATCCGCGATAGTCTGCCCGGTTCGGCGGCTTGTCGAAAGAGGGTTACCGGCAGGCGGCCGCTATCGCGATCAGCCTTCTGCACCCATTCACGCAACGTGTGCGTCGAGCAGCCAGACTTCCCTGCGATCGAAACCATCGCCGCCCAGCGGGAGGGATGCTCACCTTCGTGTTCCAGAACCATCCGCACCGCCCGGCCGCGGACTTCGGGTGAAAACTTGTTCGTCGTCGGACTTGTCATGGCTCCATCCTATTTGGGAGTTGGAGCCTCCGGCAAACCCGGGGCGGTTCAGTGTTCCTGTTGATCGTGATGGTCTTCGCCGCGTGCGCGGCAGCGCACATGGCAACACTGGCAGTCGCCAGAATGATAACCCGCTTTATCACTGAGGTCCTCGCCGCGCCGTGCTTGCGATAGACCCGATCGCCCAATGTAGGGCTTACACCCAATTAAAATATCCCAACACGAACAGGAGCACGCGAGAGATATCCTAATCTGTAGGCCGACTACAAGCGACTAACGGTGACAGTCACCCCCTGCTGACCGGCCGAATGGCCACCGGATGTTCCCGAGTCAGCTCAATTTCCTCAATTTCGTGCCGGATCACAAGGCGTTCGCCCTCGCGTAGCGTGTATTCCACGCTCTCAACGCCGATTTCGATTTCCAGCCTCTGGCCGTGGTACGTCAAGGGAAACCCGAGTATAGCGTTGTCCTCCGGCGCACGGCGTGGCCAGAATGACAACGTCCCGTCATTGTCCCGCATGCCCCCAAACCCGTAGGTGAGCATCATCCAGGTTCCGCCCATCGAGGCAATATGACAGCCGTCCTTCACGTTACCTCCAACGTCGGCGAGGTCCATCAGCAGTGCCGCCATCCCGTATCGAATCGCTTTCTCTACATCGCCGGTCTGTGCGGCGACGATTGCCTCGACGCAAGACGACAATGATGAGTCGCCTGTGGTCAAGGGGTCATAGAAGTCAAAGTTACGTTTCTTCACCTCTGGAGGAAAAGTATCGCCCAGCAGGAACATAGCCAGGACCACATCTGCCTGTTTGATCACCTGCTTCCGGTAGATGTTGAGTGGATGGTAAAACAGCAGCAGTGGATAGTGGTCGCTCGGTGTGTTGCGGAAGTCCCAGGGCTCTCGGTCCAGAAACTGGTCATCCTGCGGGATAATCCCCAACTTCTCATCGGACGGCACATACATACTCTCCGCCGCGCGCAACCATGCCTTCGCCTCATCGGGCTCGAGCGCCGTTTTGAGCACAAGCGCATTGAACGTATCCGGGTCCTTCTCCCGCAGGGATTCGATGGTCTGGGCGGCGTAGCGCAAGTTTTCTCGGGCCATTAAGTTGGTGTAGGCGTTGTTGTTGACGACCGTGTTGTATTCATCGGGTCCGGTGACGGCGTTGATGCAGAATCTACCCCCTTTTGTATCCGAATAGAAGCCAAGGTCCACCCATAGGCGCGCCGTCTCCACGAGCATCTCGGCGCCGCATTCACGCAGGAAGAGTTCGTCGCCCGTGGCTTGCACATATTTGCACAGCGCGTACATGATGTCCGCGTTGATGTGGTATTGTGCGGTTCCGGCAGCGTAGTATGCCGATGCTTCTTCCCCGTTTATGGTGCGCCACGGGAACATGGCTCCTCGATGGCCTAATTCCCTGGCGCGCGCTCGCGCCTGCGCCAGCATCTTGTACCGGAAGGTCAGTAGATTTCTGGCGATCCGAGGAGAGGTATACGTCAAAAACGGCAACAGGTAGATTTCGGTGTCCCAAAAATAATGCCCCTCGTACGCTTGCCCGGTAAGTCCTTTCGCCGGCACGCCCGCGTTTTCCGCACGCGCTGATGCCTGCAAAATATGAAAAAGGTTAAAGCGGATCACCTGCTGGATCTCTATAGTGCTGCGTTTCACTCGGTCTTCCCTAATATCGCGGACCCGGACATCGCTGCGCCACCAGAAATCCTCCATGTACTGCTCTTGGCTGGCGAGCAGTTTTTGAAAACCCTGTATCGTTACGCGATCCATTGTCCACTCGGCTCGGCCGCAGAGTTCTTCAGCAGAGGCCGTTCCGGAGGTGTGATAGACCATGTATTTCGTGAGCTGTATTGGACAGCCGGGCCGCGCGTCGATTGAGAAGGCAACCTGACCAGAGTCCTCAGTGTGAACAGCCTTATAGGCAAAGGGGCACGAGGTCTCCAGTACATTGTCAGTGGCACATGCCAGGGTCAATCGGCTCTTTTCGGTCGCATGGCACAGCACGATTCGACGATCCTTGCTATAGCTGGTTCTGTGGCGCAACATCCGACTTGCTAATACGCTCGTCTGTCGCGGATCAAACCCGTCCGTGCGGGACGTCGATTCATTGGCCGCCATTTCAGAAGAAATGACGACAGAAGCTTCAGCGTTGAGGAGCGTCACGCTATAGGAAATGGCGGCCACATGCCTGTTGGCGAACGAGACCAGGCGCCGGGATGTAATGAGCACCTGTTTGCCTGCGGGGGTCTCCCAGAGGATTTCCCGGTCCAGTGTCCCGGACTTCATATTGAGCCGCCGGTCATAGCTCAAGAGGTTGGCATCGGGCAGCCAGAACGGCTCGTCGTCCACGAACAGCTTGATGATCTTGCTGTTGGTGACGTTGCATATCGTCTGGCCAGTTTTCGCAAAGCCGTAAGCTTCTTCTCCATATACGATCGGCCGGGTTTCATAGAACCCATTAACGAGTGTGCTGTTTTCGACGACAGGGCCGCCTTCCTCTGGGCATCCGCGCATGCCGAGATATCCGTTGCCGAGCGCCAGCATCGTTTCCGATTGGGCAATGAATTCGGGGTGAAATCCTTTTTCGATGACGTTCCATTCGTCCGCCGGGTAATCCCGGGATGGCGGCCTGAGGCGTACATGATGAAGCATTGCTCGGTTCCTCGTAAGGCAGCATGGGGTCGGTCAGTTGATCAGTTCTCCCAAGTCGTTTACCACGAGATGCGCACCATGATGCCGAAGCTCCTCGGCATTCCCCTTGCGGGCGACGCCGATGACAAGCCCGAAATTCCCGTTAGACCCTGCCCGGACTCCCGATATGGCATCCTCGATGACAATTGCCCGTACAGGCTCAACCCCCAGTAGCTTTGCCGCCATCAGGTAAGTATCCGGAGCGGGCTTTCCCGCCAGTCGCTTGGCATCGATCGTGTTGCCATCGACTTGCACCTCGAAGAAGGTATCTAACCCAGCGGCCCTTAAAACGGCCTTGCAGTTTTGACTCGAGGTAACGACGGCGATTTTGAACTCGTGAAGGCGGAGGTGTTGGATGAATCTAACACTTCCCTCGTATGGCTTCACGCCTATGTCTTCAATGATCTTGTTGACCAAGTCGTTCTTGCGATTTCCAAGCCCGCTCAACGTTTCGGCCTGCGGCGGGTCCTCCGGGCTTCCCTCCGGCACCTGTATACCGCGAGAGTTGAGAAAGTCGCGAACGCCGTCGGAGCGGGTCTTTCCATCTACATAGAGCCTATAGTCCATGTCCAGATCGAAGGGACGAAATGCTTCGCCACTTTGCGCCGAATGCTTCTTAAGGTACTCGTCGAACATCTGTTTCCAACATGCCGCGTGCAGGTTGGCGGTGTCCGTGATCACACCGTCGAGATCAAACAGGACGGCATTATACCGTTCGCGGGTGATCGTACGCTCGCTCTCGGGCTGCTGCATCGATCGATCTCCTGTTAAGACACCGTATCGTAATTCGTGACACCGCAACATATCTAGACTTAGGTGGGCCGCTCGGTGCTCCTCGCCGGCTTCGAGCGGCAGCATGTCGGCGCGCAATAGCTCGACGCCCGCTTGCTTGCTGCTGCTTGCGCGAAGGGCCCGATCTCAGCCGATTGTCGGAGTGCCTTCGGTTGGCCGTCATCGAGCCGCGCGACGCCGGATCGCCATCACGCCAATGTCATTCAGGCAGGTAGTGTTTCAGCCAAAAGCCAACATCGCTCAGTTTACCGGGATAGCCAGCACCGGTGCTTACGGCGTGACACCGGTTTCGGCAAGCAGAAGAATATCATCAGGAATGAGAAGATACGCTTTGAGGCGACGTCCCAATGCTGGTGCCGGACCGCGGCGGCAGCACGTCCAGCGTCTCTGCCCGCCGGCTCAGGGTGGAGTGGTCGGGAACCGCCAGGGAGAGACCGAGAAGGCGGATCATAAAGCCGAACAAGCCCTCCGTCTGGCGCAGAGCGAGATGGAACACCGTCTTCAGCGTCAGCGCCGTCAGGATCGCCAGCGTCGAATACCAAGTCTGCCCGCCTCGGGTTGTCCCCGGTGCCGCTTGCCAGGCCCGCGATCGCCTTGTCGGTGAACCAGACCGTCAGGCTCCCTGCGCTGGCGCAAACTCGCGTCATACGCTGCCCAGTTTGTCACCTTGCGCTTCTGTTTGGGGATGTGGTGCCGACGGGCAGCGTTGGCCTTGAACGGCACTCCGGATCACACAGGGATTGCCGTCCTATCCTAGGCGCCCCCACGGCACCAACCGCTGATCCGCGCAACAACACCGCGCGAGACAACAAGCCCCCACTGGGAAACAGGGACATGTCGTCCCGTGCTGATCTGGGGAACAGCGTTGCCGTTGTCCGCCAGATGAGGATTTTTTCCATCGGGCGATGGTCAACTCATCCAGATAGCTATCTGTCGCGTGTTTGTGATCCGTACCCATGAGGATTCCGGAATAGAGGGCTAGTCTAGAAAATAGAATGGCGGGGAGAAACCCGATGAACCAACATCTGGAGAGTGTCACGGCGGCACTCGTGGATGGCGGAAAGGGCATCCTGGCGGCTGACGAAACCGTTCCCACGCTGACCAAGCGGTTCGATACCCTCGGGATCCAATCCACTGAAGAAAGCCGGCGTACGTATCGCGAAATGCTTTTCAGTGCCGCAGGCGCAGCGGCGTTCATCAGCGGCGTCATCATGGCCGATGAAACCATCCGCCAGAAAAGCTCGGGCGGAATGCCGCTCGCCGAATTCCTCTTGAACCAAGGCATTCTTCCTGGAATCAAGGTCGATACCGGGGCAAAGCCGCTCGCCGGCTCGTCGGGCGAGAGCGTCACCGAAGGGCTGGACGGTCTCAGAGACCGCCTCTCTGCCTATCACGACATGGGTGCGCGCTTTGCCAAGTGGCGGGCCGTTATCGCCATCACAGACACGCTGCCGAGCCCGGCGTGCGTGAGCGCAAATGCGCACGCCCTGGCGCGATACGCCGCGCTCTGCCAGGAGCAACACCTCGTGCCGATTGTCGAGCCGGAAGTTCTGATGAACGGATCGCACGCCATCGGGCGCTGTGAGGAGGTTACGGGCGCGGTCCTCCATTCCGTGTTTCGTGCCCTCTTCGAGCAAGGCGTTTCTCTCGAGGCTACGCTATTAAAGCCCAACATGGTCGTTGCAGGGGCGGAGTGCCCCCATCCGGCCACGGTGCAGGAGGTTGCGACCGCCACGCTCCGCTGTTTGCGCCGGCATGCGCCCGCCGCGGTGCCGGGGATCGTGTTCCTGTCAGGTGGCCAGGACGACCGGATGGCAACCACTCACCTGAACGCGATCAACCGGTTGCCTGGGTCTAAGCCCTGGACGATCAGTTTTTCCTATGGGCGCGCGCTCCAGGACGCGGCGCTGGAAGCGTGGCACGGCCGAAATGAGAACCTGAAGGCCGGCCAGCAGGCCTTCTACCATCGGGCCCGCTGTAATGCGGCGGCCAGCCTGGGGAATTACACCGATGAAATGGAGGCGGAAGCGGCGGACGCTGCCAGCCCGCTCCATCGTCAAGGGTGGCACGACGACTGAAACGCGCGACCCGCCTGGCCGTCGTCATACGGACCGGGCGCCCCGAGGCAATGCGCGAAGTAAAACCGGAACCACAGGAGGCGTTCATGGCAAACGGGTTGACCGGCACAGAACACGCGCTGATGGACGCGTACTGGCGGGCCGCCAACTACCTCTCGGTCGGCCAGATCTATCTCTATGACAACCCGTTGCTCAAGCGACCTCTGACCAAGGAACACATTAAGCCGCGGCTCCTCGGCCACTGGGGAACCACGCCAGGTTTGAACTTTATCTATGTCCACCTGAATAGGCTGATCCAAAAGCACGACCTGGACATGATCTACATCACGGGGCCCGGGCATGGTGGGCCCGGCTTGGTTGCGAACGCCTACCTCGAGGGAACCTATAGCGAAGTTTACCCGAACATCTCTGCCGATGAGGACGGCATGAAGCGTCTGTTCACGCAGTTCTCGTTTCCTGGCGGCATTCCCAGCCACGTTGCGCCGGAAACTCCAGGCTCAATGCACGAGGGCGGCGAGCTCGGCTATGCCCTCTCGCACGCCTACGGGGCCGCCTTCGACAACCCGGATCTGATCGTCGCCTGCGTCGTCGGCGACGGCGAGGCGGAAACCGGGCCGCTGGCCACGAGCTGGCATTCAAACAAGTTCCTGGATCCAGTAACCGACGGCGCGGTTTTGCCGATCCTGCACCTCAATGGCTACAAGATCGCCAATCCCACCGTTCTGGCCCGGATCAGCCATGAGGAGCTCGACCACCTGTTTCGGGGGTATGGCTACATCCCGTACTTCGTCGAGGGGCATGAGCCGACGCAGATGCACGAGCTTATGGCCACGACTTTGGACACCGTCGTCGCCGAGATCCAACGCATCAAGACCGATGCGCGCCGCGATGGTTTCACCGAACGCCCCCGCTGGCCCATGATCGTGCTTCGCACGCCCAAAGGGTGGACATGCCCGAAGGAGATCGACGGCAAGCGCACCGAGGATTACTGGCGCTCTCATCAGGTGCCGATGGGAGAGATGCACGAAAATCCGGCACACGTGCGCATCCTCGAGGAGTGGATGATGAGCTACCGGCCTGGGGAGCTGTTCGACGACAGCGGCCGGCTCCGACCAGAGATTGCCGAACTCGCCCCTCGGGGCACCCGGCGCATGAGCGCAAACCCGCACACCAACGGCGGCTCGGTTCTCAGAGATCTGCGACTGCCGAACTTCCGAGACTACGCGGTCATCGTGCCCGCCCCGGGCGCAGTCACGGCGGAGTCCACCCGCGTCATGGGGCAGTTCCTGCGGGATGTGATGAAACTGAACATGGAGGCGCGGAACTTCCGGCTCTTCAGCCCGGACGAGAACAACTCGAACCGTTGGCAAGACGCACTCGAGGTCACCAATCGCGCCTGGGTCGCCGAAACCCTTCCATGGGACGACCATCTCGCGCCCGACGGGCGGGTCATGGAGATGCTCAGCGAGCACCAGTGCCAGGGCTGGTTGGAGGGTTATCTTCTCACCGGCCGACACGGCTTCTTCTCCTGCTACGAGGCGTTCATCCACATTATCGACTCGATGTTCAACCAGCACGCCAAGTGGCTGAAGGTCTGCAATGATATTCCGTGGCGGCAGCCGATTGGCTCGCTGAACTACCTGTTGTCCAGCCACGTCTGGCGGCAGGACCATAACGGCTTCAGCCACCAGGACCCCGGCTTCATTGACCACGTCATCAATAAGAAGGCCGAGGTCGTCCGCGTCTATTTGCCGCCCGACGCCAACTGCCTGCTCTCAGTCACCGATCACTGCCTGCGCAGCCGGAACTACGTCAACGTCGTCGTCGCCGGCAAGCAGCCTGCTCCTCAGTGGCTGACGATGGACCAAGCGATCAAGCACTGCACCGCCGGGCTCGGGATCTGGGAGTGGGCCAGCAGCGACCGCGGCAGCGAGCCCGACGTGGTGATGGCATGCTGTGGCGATGTGCCCACCCTGGAAACCCTCGCTGCTGTCGATCTCCTTCACCACCACGCACCGGACCTGAAGGTTCGTGTCATCAACGTCGTCGATCTAATGAAACTACAGCCCGCCAGCGAGCATCCGCACGGTCTTCCGGACCGCGACTTCGACGCTCTCTTCACCACCGACAAGCCGATTATCTTCGCCTTTCACGGCTACCCGTGGCTCATTCATCGGCTGACCTACCGGCGAACGGGTCATGCGAATCTTCACGTGCGCGGCTACAAGGAGGAAGGCACCACCAGCACCCCGTTCGACATGTGCGTAATGAACGACCTGGATCGCTTCCATCTGGTGAGCGACGTGATCGACCGCGTGCCAAGCCTTGGCGCGCGGGCCGCCTATGCCAAGCAGGCGATCCGCGACAAGCTCATCGAGCACAAGGAATACATCTGCCGGCACGGCGACGACATGCCCGAGATCACCAGCTGGTCGTGGGGACGAGCGGCCTCGGCCCAAGGTGTCCGTTCGACGGAGAGCGACAACATCTGAAACGAGAGGATCCTGCCGTGGACGTTTTCGCAATCAGGCACGGGGAAACCGCGTGGAGCCTGAGCGGCCAACACACGGGGACAACGGACATTCCGCTAACGGACAACGGGCGTCGGCTCGCCGAGCGAATGCGGCCGGTGCTGGCCAAGAAAGCATTCGCGCTCGTTCTCGTCAGTCCGATGCAGCGAGCACGGGAAACCTGCCAGCTGGCCGGCCTCGGCGACAACGCCGTCGTCGACAACGACTTGGTAGAGTGGAACTACGGCAAGTACGAGGGCCTCACGCCCCAGCAGATCAACGAGGTGGCGCCGGGTTGGCTGATCTTCCGCGATGGATGTCCGGGCGGTGAGACGCCGGAACAAGTGGGCGAGCGGGTGGATCGGGTGATCGCCCGGGCGCGCACGGTCGAGGGCAATGTCGTGCTGTTCGCACACGGGCACGTACTGCGGGTGCTCGTTGCGCGTTGGATTGGACTTGGCCCAGGCGCAGGACAGCACTTTTTGCTGGATACCGGCACGTTGAGCGTGCTCGGCCATTACCGCGCGATCCCCGCGGTGAAGATCTGGAACGGCCCCCTCATCGATTGATGACGGGGTCGCCGGGAAGGTCACGGCATCCCGAGCCGATCAGCCCGGCAGCGTGCGCAGCATGTGGGGAGGATATTGCAATGAGCAGCGATAGGACAGCTGTCGGCACAAAAATTCCGAGCATGCCGGGAACAAAGCAGCTTCTTGAGCGGTATGGGTGTGGTCCCATCCAGTTCATGGGGACGGGGGACGCGCTCTACGACCGCCATCTGATGTTTGACAACGTCGTCGATGCCTCGGTGGTTGGTCCACGGGAGCGCTACGAGGCCGTCGCCCGCTCCGTGCGCGATGTCCTCTCGCAGCGCTGGCTGCGCACCGACCAAACATACGAGCGGGAGAACCCCAAGCGCGTCTACTACCTCTCCATGGAATTCCTCATTGGTCGCTCGCTGGCCAACAACGTTATGAATCTCCTCCTCGGCCCGATCGCGCAGCGGCTCGTTGAGGAAAAGGACCTCGATCTGCCGGCCTTGCTCGAGGAGGAACCCGACGCCGGTCTCGGGAACGGCGGTCTCGGCCGGCTCGCGGCGTGCTTCCTCGATTCGATGTCTACAACGCAGCTCCCCGCGATGGGCTACGGCCTTCGCTATGAGTACGGTATCTTCAAGCAAACGATCGAAGACGGTTGGCAAACCGAACAACCGGATAACTGGTTGCGGCGGCCCGATCCATGGGAGGTCGCGCGCCCACAGGAGAAGGTAGAGATCGAGCTCGGCTGCTCGTTTGAGGTGCGCGGCGGAACGCTCAGCGCGGTGGCTGGCCGGCCGTCGCGCCTCTTCGGCATTCCATTCGATCGCCCGGTCGTGGGTTACGGCGGGAAGACCATCAATACGCTCCGGCTCTGGGCTGCCGCCGTTCCCGATGTCTTTGACTTCCAAGCGTTCAGCGGCGGCGCATTCGTGAGCGCGCTGGCCGAGCAGCTCTCAGCGGAATCCTTGACGCGGGTTCTTTATCCCGACGACTCGACGAGTCTCGGGCAGGGACTGCGCTTCGTGCAGGAGTATTTTCTCGTCGCGTGTTCACTCGCAGACCTTGTGCGGCGCTTCCGGCGGGGCAACTCCGATTGGAGCGCTTTCCCCAGCAGGGTCGCCATCCAACTCAACAACACGCATCCCAGTCTGGCTGTCTCCGAACTGATGCGGATCCTGCTCGATGAGGCGGCCCTTGGATGGGACCAGGCTTGGGACCTCACCCGACAAACGCTTGCGTACACGAACCATACGCTCCTGCCCGAGGCGCTGGAAAAATGGCCCCTGCCATGGTTCGAACGCCTGCTGCCGCGTCAGCTGGAGATCATCCTGGAGATCAACCGCCGCTTGCTCGATGAGGTACGGAGCCGCTTCCCAGCCGATGAGGGCCGTGTCGAGCGCGTAAGCCTCATCGAAGAAGGAGGCATATGCAAAGTCCGCATGGCCAACCTCGCGATCGTCGGTTCGCACAGCACCAACGGCGTCGCCGCGATCCACTCCAACCTTCTGCGCACGGTAACGGTCAAGGATCTCGCCGATATGTTTCCCGAGCGCTTCAACAACAAGACCAACGGTGTGACGCCGCGGCGCTGGCTGCTTCTGGCTAACCCGGCCCTGGCCAAAGCAATCACCGAGGCAATCGGCGACGGCTGGATCACAGAACTTGCGGATCTGTCAAAGCTCGCGCCACTTGCCGAGGATCGCGGCTTTCGCGACGACATATGTCAAGCCAAGCGTAAGGCGAAGCTGCAGTTTGCGGATTGGCTGCGGTCGACATCGGGCGTCAAGGTCGATCCCGATACGATATTTGACAGCCAGATCAAGCGTATCCACGAGTACAAGCGGCAGTTGTTGAATGCGCTGCGCGTGGTGACGCTCTACGATCGGCTCCGCCAGAACCCAGGACTCGACATCGCGCCGCGCACGTTTTTCTTCGCCGGCAAGGCAGCGCCCGCTTATCATCTGGCTAAGATCATTATCAAATTTCTCAACAATCTGGCTGGCACCATCGATGGAGACCCGGTTGTGCGCGACCGCCTCAAAGTCGTGTTCCTGCCCGAGTATTGCGTGTCGCTGGCCGAGCGGCTGATCCCCGCCACCGATGTATCCAACCAGATTTCAACGGCGGGCTACGAGGCGAGCGGGACGAGCAACATGAAGTTCATGATGAACGGGGCGTTGACTATCGGAACGCGCGACGGTGCGACGATTGAGATGATGGAGGCGGCCGGCGAGGACAACTTCTTCGTGTTCGGGTTAACGGCACAACAGGTGGCATACAGCCAAGGCTGGTACGATCCACAATGGCACTACGACAATGAACCGGAGACCCGCGCGGCGCTGGACCTGATCTTTTCCAACCATTTCAGCCGATATGAGCCAGGTGTCTTCGAGCCTCTACGCGAGACACTGCTGACCCGGGGCGACCATTACCGACATCTGGCAGATCTTGGCGCCTATCTCGACGCGGACCGACGGTTGCTCGAAGTGTACGCCGATCAGGATGGTTGGACGCGTAAGGTGATTGCAAATATCGCCAACTCCGGAAAATTCTCCAGCGATCGAACAATCGCCCAATACGCGGCCGAGATCTGGAATGTAGAACCGTGTACGGTACAGTAGGGAAGATGGACCTGTGAAGACAGCATTCGCGGGAATCTCCCCTCTGGCGGGAAAGCTGGTGCCGAAGGAGATGTTGTTAGACAGCGGCCAAATTAACCCGAGCCGTTGGCAATGGCGCCCCAAACGGCGGCCTGAAAGTCGTGGCCCGAAGCGGTTGGTTCGCAGCCCGTCCCTCCGGCACGGAGAAAATCTCCAAGCTTTATGCAGAAACCTTCAAAGAGCAGACTCATCTCGATGCCATAGTGAGCGAGGCCCAAGAGATCGTGAGCAACGCCCTGGGGTCCGCCTCGGGACCTGACGACGTCGAGATGACGAGATCGGCTGGTCAGAACTATTAAAGACTGCCGGGAGCACACCATGACGACGATGCTCGAGGTACAAGGGGCGCAGAAGCGATCAGATGTTTCCAATGCCATGACACAGGGAACCAATTTTCCACTGGGGGCGACGCCGTACCGCCAGGGGGGTAACTCCAGTGTCTACTCGAAGCATGCGACATGGATTGAGCTGCGGTTCGAGCACGTCGATGACGCCAAGGCAGCGCGCACAATCCGCATCGATCCTGCCGCCAATCGCACGTAGCACTACTGGCATGTGTTTGTCCCCGGCATATCGGCAGGTCAACTCTATGGCTATCGCGCCGAGGGGCCACGGGACCCAGCGAGCGGCATGCGATTCGACCCCACCAAAATTCTCCTCGACCCCCCGGCCCTGTAATGTCGGCATAGGATCCTCGGCCAATCGAAAGGTCTCGAGTCATGCCTGATCTGCAACTTTGCCCAGTTGGGCGAACTCGTCGCAACCGTGCCGGGAACGGCTGGGTCCGGAAAGGTTGGACCAGGGAAGGCTGGCCATGAGGTTGCTGTGGGGGCAATCGGCGCGGGGTTTGGTCCAGCTGCTGAACTTGGCCGTTTTTGCGGTCCTCGCGGCAGTGGTTGCAGCCGGCGTCGGCGTCACCTTGCTCGGCTGGAGGCTATCGAAGGGTCCTCTGGACCTGCCTTGGCTGGCGCATCGTATCGAGGCCACGGTGAATGCCGATGACAATGCGACGCATCTCGGCATTGGCTCGGCCGCCCTGGCCTGGGAGGGGTTCCGCGACGGCTTCGATCGTCCGCTCGATATCCGGCTGCAGGACGTGGTGGTGAGCGATGCGGCCGGCACGCGACTGGTCTCGGTGCCCGCCGCCAACGTGTCGTTGTCGCTCCTCGGCTTGCTGTCCGGCCGAATCCAGCCGCTCGGCATCGTGATCGACCGTCCTCGGATCAGGGTGTTGCGCTCGGCCGATGGCGCGATCAGCCTGGACCTGGGCTCCCGTTCGGATGCCACCGACAGCCAGGACGACGGGGCAGCCACGGCAACCGTGCAGCGTCCGGAGGCGCGGTCTGACATTGACTTCCTGGGCGGCCTACTGGCCGCGTTCGCTAGGCCCGCCGGCTACGACCTGCGCCGTGGGCACAGCCGCTTTGACCAGCTACGCCACGTTCACATCGCGGACGCCTCCATCCTCGTCGTCGACCATCAACTGCAGGCCACCTGGGGCGTTCCCAGGGCAGAGGTAGAGCTGACCCGCGACGCCGCGAGCGCGGTGGCGGGTCGCGCCAATCTCACCGTCACCCTTGGTGAAGAGACCGCCCGCGTGTCGATCGCCGCTGACCTGCCAGCCAACGGCACGAGCACACATATCCACGCTACCACCACGCCCGTTGTGCCCGCCGCCCTCGCCCGAGCGACCGCATCGCTGGCACCGCTCTGTGCGTTCAACGGGCCGGTTGGCGCCGATGTCGTGGCCGATCTCGGCCCGACGCTGGCGCTGGAACATGCGTGGATAAAGATGCAATTCGGCGCCGGAGACCTGCATATGGGCGCAGCCATCGTGCCGGTGGCTGACGGCGTCGTGGTCGCGTCGGGCGACGCCCAGGAGATCACCCTGGAATCCGCGCAGCTTGCGTTCCGCGGTCATGACGGCGGCGCCATTTCCGTGCTGTCGGCGGAAGGCACGCTGCAGCGACAATCGGACCGGCTGCATACGGACTTCAGGCTGCTGCTGGACCAGGTCAGCTTCGCCGACCTGCCGAAGATCTGGCCGCCCAGCGTCGGTGGCGACACACGCGACTGGATCACCGGGAACATCACGGCCGGCACCGCACGCAATGGCCATGTTGAAGCCCAGATCGACGTGCAGCCGGACTTTTCGGATGCCACGTTGTCGTCTGTGCGCGGCACGTTGGATGCCGACGGGCTGACGGTGCACTGGCTGCGTCCGATCCCGCCAATCGACCAGGGTGTCGCACAGTTGCGCATCCTCGATCCCGACACGCTGGAAATCGCCGTTCAATCGGGCCGCCAGCGGCCGGCAGGCGGCAAAACCACGCGTGCCGCCGGCGCCGGCGGCCTGATGTTGCGCGGCGGCATGGTGCGGATCACCGGCATCACGCAGCCCGAACAGAAGGCCGCCATCGAGGCCGACATCGCCGGGCCGCTGGCCGATGCCATCGCCGTGCTTCGCTCGCCGCGGTTGCATCTCCTCGACACGGGATCGGTCGACCTTAAGGATGCCTCCGGACAAACATCCGCGAAGCTCTCCATCACGCTGCCGCTTAAACGCCAGGTGACGATGGACACCGTCGCCATCGCCGCGCAGGTGCACCTGGATGCTGCGCATCTGGGTGGCATCGTTGCCGGACGCGACCTGGATCAGGGCGTGCTCGACATGAAATTCAACAATGATGGGATGACCATCGCCGGCAAGGCGACGATTGCGACCATCCCGACCAGGCTCGATGTGGCGATGGATTTCCGCGCCGGGCCGCCCTCGCAGGTGCTGCAGACCGTTAACGTCGTCGGTCGGCCGACTGTGGCGCAGCTGACGTTCGCCGGCCTCAATCCCGACGGCGTGTTCACCGGCGGCACGGCCGGTGTGCAGGCGACGCTGGTCGAGCGACGCGATGGCCAGGGGCAGCTCAAGGTATCGGCCGACCTGGCCGACGCCGCGCTGCGGCTGGATCTGGCTGGGTGGATCAAACCGGCCGGCACCGCCGCGCAGGCCAGTGCGGCGGCACGGCTCAACCACGACCGGCTGGTCGAAATAAATCAGATCCGACTGACCGGCGGCGGCGTACAGCTCCAGGCCAACGCGGCGTTCGCCGGCGGCAAGGTCACAGTATTGCAGATTAACCAACTGACACTCGGGGGTACTTCGGCAAAGGGATCGGTGCGGTTTCCGGCCACCGCGGGCGGCGCGATCGTCGCCAGGGTCAGCGGCACCATCGTAGACCTGTCCAGCCGGCTGTCTAACCCGGCGCCGGCCGACCAGAAGGCCGCGTCCGGCCGGGTCAGCTTCGACACAGCCGCGTCCGACCACCCGCCCGGCCAGCCTTGGGCCATTGATGTGCGCTTCGAACGCGCCATCATGGCCAATGGGCAGACGTTCGACGGGCTTGTGCTGCATGCCGAAGATAACGGCACGCGGCTAACACGCGTGCGCTTCGACGTTCATGCCCGGCCGAAGGAACCGATCACGCTGGAGATTGCGCCGTCGCCTGGTGGGCGGCGCCTGACGGCGAAGGCCTCGGATGTCGGACGCCTGCTGGGCGCGCTCGCCGTGACGCAGACGATACAGGGTGGCCGCCTGTCGGTCACCAGTACATTCGACGATCAGCGCGCCGGGCAACCGTTGAGCGGCTCTGCGGCGATTGAAGATTTCCGGATCCGCAATGCGCCGGCATTCGCCAAACTGCTACAGGGTATGACGCTCTATGGGTTGGTCAAGACGTTGAGCGGCCCCGGCCTTCACTTCACGCGGCTGATCGCGCCGTTCCGGCTGACCGCTTCGGTTCTGGAGTTCCGCGACGCGCGCGCTTTCAGCCCATCGCTGGGTCTGACCGCCAAAGGTCAAATCGATCTGGCCAACGCGCGAGCCGATGTCGACGGCACAGTGGTGCCTGCGTATTTCTTCAATTCGCTGCTCGGACGATTGCCGCTGATCGGCAAACTATTGAGTCCCGAAAAGGGCGGCGGCTTGTTCGCGGCGAACTACTCGGTGCGTGGGTCACTCTCCGACCCGAGCGTCTCGGTGAATCCACTTTCGGCGGTGACGCCCGGATTCCTGAGGGGATTGTTCGGGAACGCGGTGCTTGAATAGAGTGTGGTGGATGCTGCCTCATTGATCGCCAACCTGACAATGCCGTGGCGGAGGGCCCCGGTTACTCGTTTGTCTCCACGACACGTGACCATGTAAGATCCGGATCGAATGTCGTCGTTTCCGCGGCAATGCGAGCCGTTTGGGGTCCGAGGTCTTTCTGGTACACATCGCCATCCGGTCCGACGATAAACGTCATGATTCCGCTCGATTCGAACACCGCCGGCCAAGCGATCAATGCGAAGCCACCGGCCATACGCCCTGACTGGATGTAGCTCTTGGCGCCGCCATCCCCGTCTGGACCTTGTGCCTTGAGGATGCGGAAATAGTAGCCTTCGTACGGGATCGGCTTACCGCCGACCAATTCGCCCGGATACCCCGCGTCCAGGGCCGCATCGATCAGCGGCGCCAGCGGGCTTTCGGCCTCGCCCACGGCCACGGGCCAGTAAAGGCCGTCGTGGCGCCCGGGTGTGCTGACGAGGCGTGTGGCGTAGACCCCGCTTCCGTTTGCCTGCTTGGCGCGATCAAAATAATCGTGCTGAGCATCGACGCAGGCGAGCAGCGTACGGATCGCCGACAGCTCGTTGCGGCCGATGCGGCGGTCGACGATTGTCTGTGCACCCGCCTTCGTGTCGAAAATCCAGCGCCCGTTGCGTTCGACGAGGGGGATCGGAAGCGGCCAGTCGTTCGGGCCGACGTCCAGCTCTGCACGCCCCGGGCTTTTTTGGTCGATCACCTGCTTCTCATCGTACAGAGCAACGAAGCGCTGATGGAGTTCCTGGTCGACATACCGGTCACCGGAGTCGACGACGCGGTCGGCCTCCGGGCCCAGGATCGCGCGCAATTCGACCTCCTGATGGTCGCGCAGCGCTGCGACGAACGCTTTCACTGCTTCCTCGGCGGATGCGAAGCTGCGCTGAGGTTCGGGCGCGTTGGCCGATGTCGCCTGCATGAGCCCGAGCCAGAGGACCGCAGCCAAAATCGAGCACGGCCAGCTCTTCGGCATTCCCATCGATGACCTCCTAACGCCGCCCGCCGCCACGTCCACCACCACCGGAGCGTCCACCACCGGAGCGTCCACCGCCGGAACGTCCACCGCCGCTGGAGGCACTGCCGCCGCGCCCACCGCCGCCGGACGATCGCTGCTGAGCGACCGATCGGCTCTGCGCACCACGTTGGCCGGACTGCCCAGCCTGACGGCCGGAGCTCATATCACTAAACGCGCCGCTAGGACGTTGCGCACTAGCGGAGCGCTGGCCTCCGCCAGCCGGCCGCTGGGTCGATCTGCCGCCGCCACCGGCTCCACCTGCCCCCCCAGCTCCGCCCACGCCACCCGGACGACCCGCACCGCTTACGCCGCCCACGCCACCGGGGCCGCCTGCCCGGCCCGCACCGCCGACGCCACCGGCTCCACCTGCCCCGCCAACTCCGCCCACGCCGCCGGCGCGGGTCGGGGGCCGCACTGCACTGCCCGGTGCGGAGACTTGCGAACGGCCAGGAAGCCCCACCGGTCCGCCGGGCGGGCGCGCGAGGTTGGCGGGCCGCCCGGCAGCATTGCCAGCGCTCCAGCGGGACGAGTTGATCGGCGCCCGGTTCGCGTTGATGTTGTTGTATTGGTTGACGTTGACGTTGGCATAGCCGCCGCCCCAGCCGGGGCTCGCCCAGCCCGATAGCCCGCCGATGACCGCTGCTCCGGCCGCGAATGCAAATCCGGTAGCCAGCGCGGTGCCGAAATAGTAGCCGGGCGGCGGGGCCGCGTAATACGGCGGATAGGACGGGTTGGGCCACGCGGAGCCATACACCGCTGTCGGATTATAGGTCGGCACGTAGACTGTGTCCGGCTGCGCCGGCTGTATGACGATCACCTCTTGCTGGGTCGGGGCCTGGCCGCTGCCCGCCGGTGCCTCGACTGTCACCTGTCGCGTAGTTACCACCTGCTCGGGCGATGTTTGCAGCTTGTCGTTCTGCTGCGCCTGGCGGCGAAGCCGCTGCACCGAAGCGAACACGTCGGCCTGTTGCGTCGCGAACGCATACCCGAGCTGCTGCAACCACGGCAGATTGCTGTTCATGGTCGCCAGAACGACCGGGAACGGCACCAGGGACTTTACGCTCGGGTCCCACGGCTCGGCTTCCAGCGCCTTCACCAAAGCGTCGCCGGACAGTGACTTATGCGCCGGGTCTTCCACCCAGCGCGCCGCTGCCACGACTTCGAGCGGGAATGTCGAGGCCATCAGGAGCTCGGTCAGCAGCTCGTCTGGGTAGAGTGCAATCGAAGCTAACAGCGCGTCGAGCTGTTCCGTGTTGAACGGCCGGGCGGTGGCCGGCTGGGCAACGGCGGCCGGGGTCGTCTGGGCCAGCACGTCGATAGGGAATGTCGCGTTGAGAATCAGGCTACTCGCCAGCACTCTCATGAACCGGCCAACCATACATCCTCCGCGAGTTGTTGCCCTCGTATTATGCGGGAGATGCCGGATATTATGCGGGAGATGCCGGAGCGGCAAAACAACGCAACGATTTTGAATGCCCTGGACGCAGCATTACAGACACACCTCCCCCTTGCCAGCGGCATTGGTCGGATAAAGCCCGGTAACACGACTTTGAGGGTTCCTTCCGGCCGGAATCGACTGAGCCAGCATTTCACCACCGTCTGCGCAGAGTCTATGCATTTTCGGCATCTAAGGGGCTCAACGCGGGACTGCCGCAAGATTGTTGGCGCGTGTGCCAGAGGGGTATTTTTCGCGTCAGAAATTCCGCCTAGGAAACGATACATACCCGCAAGCGGCGATCGCGGCCTGACCCCCAATCTTGAGGCAGTCCCTCCATCATCCACCCCTCCCGCGGGAATCGTCCGCTTACGAGGTGTCGAGGTGTCCCAATCAACCGTGCGGCGGGGGAACAGAACTGATGTCTTGATCGTTTGACGGCGCCACCGATCTTCGAGACGGCAGACGATTGCTCGACGCTAACGAGCATCGTGCGTCGCACAGTGCGATGTACTACTTGTTGGAATCGCGACACTGTGTTGCCGATCTCCTTGTGGCGATGGGATGAGTTGATTTAACGCAAGGTGACACGTCCAAGGTTGGTGCACTCGAGCGCGTGGGTTAGGTCTTGTCCCGCGATATGCTCAAGGCACGCTCGAAGCGGTCGTGTGAGGCTGGAATACCAGACTGACCGAAGAGGGAAAGGTCCAAGCCAATGTTGCGCAACGCAACAGCCCAGAAACCCGACATGTGTTTCCGCAGTATGATGCAGCCGGCCGCACGTGCTGCGCGAGCTTCGTAGGCTCGTCATGGTTTTTCGCGGCGCCATCTTCGATGTGGACGGTGTGCTCGTTGCGTCGCCGCATGAGCGGGCTTGGCGCGAGACTCTTCGAGGGTTTGCCGAACCCGCCCGTTTCACCACCGAATTCTACCAGGCTCACGTGGCGGGCCGTCCGCGCCTCGAAGGCGCGCGTTCAGCACTCGAACATCTCGGCGTTGCAAACGCCGCGGAGCGCGCCGTTGCGTATGCAGACAAGAAGCAGGCGCTGATCGATCGCCTGATCGCTGCGGGCAGCTTCGACGCCTTCCCCGACGCCGTGCGTCTCGCAGCAGCGCTACAAGGCGCGGGCCTGCGTTTGGCGCTCGCATCGTCATCAAAGAACGCCGCCACAATGCTGAGCCACCTGACGCTGCCGGACGGACGCCCGTTGCTATCGATCTTCGACGCCGACCTGAGTGGCACCGGCGTGCCGCGCGGCAAGCCGGATCCCGCTCTGTTCCTACTAGCCGCCGAGGCACTGGACATCCCACCGGCGCAATGCCTCGTCGTCGAGGACGCCCCCGCCGGAATTCTGGCCGCACACGGCGGCGGCATGGCCGGCCTCGGTATCGCGCGCCTGGGCGACGAGGCGCTGCTGCAATCTGCCGGCGCCGACCTCGTCGTCACCAGCCTCGATCAGGTCGACATTGACGCGCTGGCCAACGGCATGCTGCGCGCCCGGCAGAACCCGGAGGCCCCTTCGCTTGCGTGATGTGCTGCAACCAACCGCGGACCATGCCTGGGTACTCAGCCACGATGGCTACAACATACTGACCGAGAGCGCCGTCGAATCGCGCCTCTCCTTTGGCAATGGGTTCATGGGCATGCGCGCGGCCCGTTCCGTCAGCCGGGGGCCAACCTGGGTTGGGTGGCTCGGATACATCAAAAGGGCCTCGTGGCCACGCTGCTACGTTGCCGGTCTGTTCGATTTGCCAAACACCGACCCGCCGGTGCCCCCGCTGGTGCCCATCGCGGACTGATCGCGCGTCCGCGTCCTGCTGGATGGCGAACCGCTTTTGGCGCGTGAGGGCGAGGTGCTGTCCGGCATCCGCACGCTCGACATGCGCCGCGGCCTGCTGGTGTCCCGCGCTGGACGGCATGGCTTGGCTACTTATGCGCAGCGCTTCTTCTGCTTGGCAGCGACTATTCAGACTGGATTCTGTTGGCTTTCCTCGCCTGGGTTCTGCTGGTGAGCAGCCAAATCCCGGTGGAAAATCTGTGCGGCTCGTCGTCCATGGCTTGAAGGCATGAACGTATCCTTTACGCCCTGCTTCAGCACAACGTGCACTGAGTTAACTCATCCCGCATGTCGGCCGCGGAGGTCGATCTTCTACACAATAAATTGAGCGCGCACGGTTACCCACGCTGATGTGATGTCGGGGTGTGCCACTTCGGCAAAGCCGGGAATTGATCTGCATCAGTGCGTAGGACCACACACACGCTGTAAGAACCGCCGACGGATTTCCGCTGGTCGGGAAAAATCGCGCTCGCCATCAAAGGTTACAGTCTATCCACCGGCATTTTCGATGGTAATACCTCAAGAACACGAGCGTTTGGGATGGACAGCTGTAACAAGGGGATCGTCGTATGACCGTTGAACAACAAAGGCTTGATGACGCTCAGCAGCAGAACGTCCCCTGGAAGAAGTGGGGTCCTTACCTCAGTGAACGGCAGTGGGGAACCGTACGTGAAGACTATAGCAAGGGCGGCGACGCCTGGAATTACTTCACCCACGATCACGCGCGTTCGCGTGCCTACCGCTGGGGGGAAGATGGTCTGGCCGGTATATCGGATAACAAGCAAAACCTCTGTTTTGCCCTTGCGCTGTGGAATGGCAGAGACCCCATCCTGAAGGAGCGTCTTTTCGGCCTCACCAACAGCGAAGGCAACCACGGCGAGGACGTGAAAGAGTACTATTTCTATCTCGACAGCACACCGACCCACTCCTACATGAAGTATCTCTACAAGTACCCACAGGCGGCATTTCCGTACAACGACCTGGTAGAGACGAACCACCGACGTTCGCGCAACGAGCCTGAGTACGAATTGATCGACACCGGCGTGTTCAATGACGACCGGTACTTCGACGTCTTCGTGGAGTATGCCAAAGCCGGTCCGGAAGACATCCTGGTCCAAATCACCGCCGTCAACCGGGGGCCTGAACCGGCCGATCTGCACCTTCTCCCTACGCTCTGGTTCCGCAATGACTGGTCGTCCTGGATCGCCCACCCCACCGAGAAACCCAACCTCTTGCAGACTGAGGTAGCGGAGGGCACGAGTGGGGTCGAGATACGGCACCCAACCCTGGGTGAATACATTTTCTTCTGCGAAGGCGCCGTGCCGCTTCTGTTTACCGAAAATGAGACGAATAACGAACGATTGTTTCCGGGAGAACCGAACGCCAGTCCGCACGTCAAGGACGCCATCAACAACTGCATTGTACAGGGCAACCAGGGTGCTGTTAACCCCGAAAAGAAGGGCACCAAGGTTGCGGCACACTATCAACTCGTGGTGGGTGCGGGCCAGTCGACCACCGTGCGGGTGCGCCTGACCGCCCAGGCGAATGTCGCCCAGGGTGCGCGAACCCCAACCACCGTATCCCCATTCGGTACGGCGTTCGACAACACCCTGGCCGCCCGGCGGCACGAGGCAGACGAGTTCTACCGCTCGGTCACCCCGCCTTCGATTTCCCAGGATGAGGCTGCCGTGATGCGCCAGGCCATTGCCGGGATGTTGTGGAGCAAGCAGTTTTACTTCTTCGACGGTGATGAATGGTTGGCCGAACACCACGCCCACCCGCTCCATGCCGGAAATCGTGCATTCCGGAACTCCGAGTGGTTTCACATGTTCAATCAGGACATCATCTCGATGCCGGACAAGTGGGAGTACCCCTGGTACGCAGCCTGGGACCTGGCCTTCCATACGCTCCCACTTTCGATCGTCGATCCGGAATTCGCCAAGGATCAGATGGAACTGATGCTGCGCGGGCTATACTTGCACCCTAGTGGGCAGATGCCGGCCTATGAGTGGAACTTCAGTGACGTGAACCCCCCGGTCCACGCCGCCGCGACGCTGTTCCTGCATCGCTTCCAGCAGACCCTGGGCGGCAAGCCGGACGTGGATTTCCTTCGAAAGGCATTCAACAAGCTCTTGCTCAATTTCACCTGGTGGGTGAATCGAAAAGACCGCTTCGGCAAGAACGTATTCGAGGGCGGATTCCTCGGGCTCGACAACATCGGCGTGTTCGACCGCAGCGCGCCGCTTCCAACCGGTGGCAACCTCGAACAGGCGGACGGTACTGCCTGGATGGCCCTTTTCAGCCAGAATATGTTGGAACTCGCGTTTGAATTATCCCTCCACGATTCCACCTACGAAGACATGATCGTGAAGTTCGCGGAGCACTTCGTCTATATTGCCGCTGCCATGAACCGGCCCGGTCAGGAGGGCATGTGGGATGAGGACGACGGCTTCTATTACGACCTGCTGAGGCTCCCCAACGGCAGCGCCATGCGCCTCAAGGTCCGCTCGATGGTTGGGCTTCTGCCTCTGTGTGCGACCACGATCATTGAACCGAGTGCGCGAGAGCGTGTCCCGCGAGCGATGGCTCAATTCTGGGAACGCCTGAACCGGATGCCCGAACTCCTGGAGGCCGTCCACGCTACGGGCCCCGGGCATTTCGGCGTGGGGGATCGGGGAATCATGGCCCTGGTCAACACGGATCGGCTGCGCCGGATCCTTACGAGGATGCTCGATGAAAACGAGTTCCTGGGGCCCCATGGCATCCGGTCGCTGTCCAAGTTCCACGAGCAGCACCCTTACGTCTTCCAAGTGCAAGGACAGGAATTCCGAGTGGACTACCTGCCGGCCGAGTCAAACACCGGTATGTTCGGTGGTAACTCCAACTGGCGGGGACCGGTTTGGATGCCGGTGAATTTGATGCTCATCCGGGCACTGCAACAGTTTTATCTCTTCTACGGCGACAATTTTAAGATAGAGTGCCCCACCGGGTCAGGGAAGATGATGAATCTCTTTGAAGTGAGCAAGGAAATTTCTGACCGACTCACTGCGATATTCACCCGCGACGAACATGGTCGGCGCCCCGTCTATGGCGGCACCGAGAAGTTCCAGAACGACATTCACTGGCGTGATTACATCCTGTTTTACGAGTACTTTCACGGCGACAATGGCGCCGGGCTCGGTGCCAGCCATCAGACCGGCTGGACCGGGGTCGTGGCGAAGCTTATCCAGATTTACGGCCTTGTGGATCCCAACCGAGCCCTGAAGGTTGGCAAGCAGGCCGGGTTGTTTATCCGTGGGGTTGAAAAGGAGACGAGGAGAGATACGATACCGGTTTGAGAGACCGATCCGAATGTCACGCCCGACGAACCAGTCTTATGCAGAAGGTAGCCGGGGCGAACCAAGCCTCGGCATCCTTCGCGACGCTCCGGCTGACACGGATGACGGAACCATCAACCATTTGATGCGACGGAAGATGGGGCGTCGCATCACTCCTCTTCATAACGGCCGTCGAGCCCCATCCGATGCGCGAGACCTTTCGAGATGCCGGCCAAAGTCGAAAAGCACAATTCTATATATTGTGCGCTCATGCGATATCCATGGCGTGATATTCGCCTATCCGGCCGGACGTCCCAGTCGGATTGAGGCCATATCTTAGACAAGCTAATGGGCGTGAATTCCTCGAAAAGCGCCGCGCCCAGGTAAAAACGATCGACTGGGAGAATGCCAATGAACGTGCTCGTCGTGGATGTGGGCGGGACCAACGTGAAGATCCTCGCCACTGGACAGAACGACCCCCGGAAATTCCCGTCCGGTCCAACGTTGACTCCACAAGACATGGTGGATGGAGTCAGAAAACTCGCCGGGGACTGGAAGTACGAGGCGGTATCAATCGGCTACCCGGGGCTCGTGTCCAAGGGACGCATCGCCGTGGAGCCCCGCAATCTCGGCCCAGGGTGGCAAACATTCGACTTCGAAGCCGCCTTCAACTGTCCCGTGAAATTGATGAACGACGCAGCCATGCAAGCACTCGGCAGCTACAAAAGCGGACTGCTGCTCTTCGTGGGTTTGGGAACCGGCCTCGGCTCCGCGCTGGTGAAGGAAGGCATCGTGGTTCCGATGGAGCTCGGCCACCTCCCCTACCGGAAAGGGAACTACGAGGACTATGTCGGACGCCGTGGGTTGGAGCGACGAGGGAAGAAGAAATGGGGGACCCACGTGGCCTTTTCGGTCGGCCGCCTGATCGAGGTGTTCCATCCCGATGACGTCGTGCTCGGCGGAGGCAACGCCAAAAAGTTGAAGGAAGTGCCGCGGGAATGTCGACTGGGCGGCAACGCCTACGCGTTCTTGGGAGGATTTCGCCTATGGCAGTCGGTCGCGGATAGCAATGTCGCCCTCCCCGACGGCTCGGTGGCAGCCGAGCAAGGAAAAGACAGCGAGACCGGCAATAATGCGAGGCCGTACGTACAAGGCGGTCACAGACCATCAGGCAAGAAGGCTGGACGCGCATTTTCGCAAGCTCTTCGCAGATGATTAACACCTCGATCTACGAATACGAGACCAATACATGGGACAGAGTGAAGTGCATGAGAAGATTGTACCGCTCGGGGGCCGGCAGAATCCCAACCTGACCGGCCCAGACCCCAGTAGCTAGAACAACATGCCCAACAGCAGTTTCACCAGTTGGTCAATTGGTACAATGGTTAGTACAAGTGGCGCGATTGGCATGAGTGTCGCAGCTACAAGCCCTATGATACCCCCCCTCCTGACAGGTGCTATGCGCATGGTCCGCACGACCTCCAGGCTGTTGCCCAGATCGGCGAGGGATTGGATATCACCACTACCCACCAACGGCTCAGACGCAGATGCGCCGCCACGCAGCCACTTCTCATCGAACTCGCGGACGTAGCGTTCAGCCAGGGTGTCATATTCGCGATTGCCGGTCCGTTTAGCCCGCGCGAGCTGCGGCGCGAACACCAGAAGCGGACCGAGGAAGACGCACAGCAGGAAGATGACCAAGGCGACGATCTCCCATGCGAAATCAGCCAGTGCCGCCCCAAGGAGAAGAATGCGGTTTGCGAGCACTCCAGAAAGTATCGCGCCATGTGCCGCGGCAATTAGGTTGAAGGCATAGACTGCGCCCGAAAGAAATCCGAGGCCGGCGTTGCGATCCGGGTGCGTGGGAATCAAGCTTAACTCGATGCATGACACCTGCCAGAGAAAGCGTGCCCAAATAAACAGTCGAAAATACCAACGGCACAGTAGAAACTGGAAGATCGGTAGGCTTACATAACCATACCACATTCCGGCAGACGAGAGCCGGTTACCCTTTGCGGATGGTGTCGTGTACCAAGTGCCCGTATCGAGTGCTATGTGCTGCCGCCAAATGATCAGGATTCCGACGACATACACGAATACGATCAGCAGTACTTCGACCATCGCCGAATTGCGCAACCGGAAGGCCGCCGCCACCGTGGCGTTGAACTGCGCCATCGCACTGTCAGGAATGATTTTCCGTTCCCGGAATACCCGCACCACTGGACGCATACGCCGATACACCACACGTTCCGCGCCGATCAGCAAGGGTAGCGCCACCAGCAAGCGAATGTTAACGTCGGCGTCCAGCAGAAACGGTACGGTCGCGCTTCCGGGCATCAGATGCCCTTCGAAGGCCGAGAGTAGTAAAAGCGGTAGCCACGCAACCAGCGATATAAAGAGAATGCGCCGCCGAACCAACAATAACACGTCGTCCGACAAGTGCGCGCGGCGGAGAAGCTCAAACAGCGGTCCACCAAGAACGAGCGAGAAGTTCTCGGGATCTCGCTGTCCATCTTCATCCAGCGACGGCATGGGCGATTCCATCGAGATTTTCTCCTGTCGAAGCGAGCGTGCATCCGACCCGATCTACGCCGTCAATCGATATGACCCTATTGGGGTACGACCGAATAGAGACCCCTAGACGCTAACGTTTGCTACAGCTCGCCTGCCTTTTTTCTTGCTGCCTAACGTAACCACACCGTTCACCAGCGCCCGGCCTTCGGCGTTTCCGTCAGGGGCCGGACCCGGCAACCGTCACCTCAACCCGGCGGTTCTGCGCGCGACCCTGCGCGGTGTCGTTCGAGGCAACCGGCTACGAGTCGCCGAATCCCTGCGCAGCAACAAGAATAGGTTTTACGCCTTGCGAGATCATATACTGCATCACGCTTTCCGGAGGCTTTTGCGATAGTTCCTGGTTCGAGGTGATGCCCTGCCGCGTAATTGCCATGGTATGGATTGGCCGTTCGCCCAGCGGGATCAATTGGCAACGGCATACAGAAAGGCTACTGACCTCGGTCCCGCCCTGTAGGGACCAGCGGGAACTGGTAGGGCCTTCTGCCATTCCACGATGTCCTGAGGCGTAGGTAAGGACGTGTCGATCCATCGCCTCCACGGGCCGGTGGACGATGGTAGTTCGAAATGGAGTGGCTCCCAGTATGCATTAAGGATCAGGCAAATGAGCATTTTCTCCTTTTGCATCTCCGCGGTGAACACGATGCTATGGGAATGCTCGCCCCAGTCTGGGTCGCCTAATTTGACGCCGTGCCAAGCCTTGGCCGCGTCTGCGATCAACTGGGTCAGGCTTACGCGACGATGCTCGTGTGAGATGTCGCGCAGTATCCGGCGCGCCGCGAGCAGGCTCACGAACCTATGCACATCCGCGTGTTTATCCAGAAGTGACCAGTCGAACCAGGTCGATTCGTTATCGTAGCAGTAGGCATTGTTGTTTCCACCTTGCGTCCGCCTCACCTCATCGCCCATCAGGATCATTGGCAGGCCCAGCGCGAGCATGGTGACAGCCAGAAAGTTCTTCACCTGCCTATTGCGCAATTCCTCCACGGCCGGGTCGTCGGTCGGGCCCTCGACCCCATAGTTGCAGCTTCGATTGTCGTCCGCCCCGTCGCGGTTGTTCTCACCGTTCGCTTCGTTGTGCTTGCGCTCATAAGAGACCACGTCATTCAGCGTGAACCCGTCATGACATGTCACAAAGTTCACGCTTTGCTCGGGTTCCCGGCCCTTTGCCCCGTACACCTCCGGGCTACCGAGCAGACGGTCGGCGAACCGGCCGAGCGAACCGCGCGCGCATCGGAAGAAGTCGCGGCAGTCGTCGCGGAAGCGGCCATTCCACTCCTTCCAGGCATCCCCGATGAAGCTGCCCACTTGGTATAACCCGGCAGCGTCCCACGCCTCGGCGATCAGCTTCGTTCCAGCTAGCGCCGGGTCGGTCTCGATGTCCCATAGCACCGGCGGGTTCGGCAAAACCTGTCCGGTGGAGTCGCGCGTCAAGATAGATGCAAGGTCGAACCGGAAGCCATCCACATGCATCTCGGTCACCCAGTAGCGCAGGCTATCGACGATCATGCGCCGCACCACTGGGTTGTTGGCGTTCAGCGTGTTGCCGCAACCGGAGTAGTCCGCGTAATGCGCGCCTCCGTCTTCAAGGACGTAGTACGTCGGGTTGTCGATGCCTCGCAGGCCAATAGTAGGGCCGATCGCGCCGACTTCGGCGGTGTGGTTGAACACGACGTCCAGGATCACTTCGATCCCAGCGTGGTGCAGAGCCTTGACCATATCCCGGAACTCGCTCACCGGCCCAAGAGGCTGCTGCCGGGAGCTGTACGCCCGGTGCGGGGCGAAGAACGACACCGGCTGGTAACCCCAGTAGTTGACCACCCCCGGCGGGCACGCCTGAACGTCGAACTGGAAGACCGGCAGCAGTTCTACCGCAGTTACGCCAAGCGCCTGAAGATATGGGATCTTCTCGACCAGCCCCGCATAAGTCCCGCGAACTCGCTCGTCCACGCCCGAGTTCGGATGGCGCGTGAAGCCGCGCACGTGCATCTCATAGATGATCGTGCGGGAAGACGGCAGATGCAGCGGTGTGTCGCCCTCCCAGTCGTAGGAAGCCGGGTCTACCACCACGCTCTTCATCGCCGTCGCGGCGTTGTCGCCCTGACGGCTCGCGGCCTCGCGGCTATAGTCGTTCGGGACCACCACCTCGCGTCCGTATGGGTCCAGAAGGACCTTCTCCGGGTCGAAGCGCAGCCCGCTGGCCGGGTCGAACGGGCCGAATACGCGATAAGCGTAGATCTGGCCCGGCCGCACAGCCGGCACGAAAACGTGCCAGTAGTGGTAGGTTCGGTTCGCGACTGGATCGAGGGCGATGGCTCGAGAAGGATGCGCGTCGTCCTCCCGGTCGAAGAACAACAACTCCACGCCGGTAGCATTACTGGAGAACAGGCTGAAATTGACGCCGCCGTCTACGACCGTGGCGCCAAGAGGAGCGCTCTGCCCGATTTTTTCATCGATGGCCATCGTGTTGTTCCTCCTGAAAAGATCGTAGGCCCGCGAGCCGCTGGCGGCAGCCAGAGCGGCGATCACATCACCTTGATCATGCCTGTGTAAACTGAATGACCACCTTGATGTTCCCCGGCTGCCACCGGAGAGCGCGCATGAACGCTTCGGGTGGCTCACATCGCGTCGTGAGGCGCGAGAGCCATGCACAATCCGCGCAGGCCAACACTTGTCCCCCTTTGTACCAGTGGCGCTGCACTGGCGCTTGCTGACCACGCACTGCGTCGCGGTGTTCGCCGATGCCCGGCCGATCGTTAGCTTCTACCGCCGGCGTTGGACCATCGAGCAGTTGTTCCGGGTGATGAAAACCCAAAGCTTCGACATCAAAGCCGCGACGATGGAGGACGTAACGGCGTTCGAGAACCTTGTCGCCGCCGTCGGGTGTTGCAGATGGTGTACGAACGCGACGGGCGGGCCAGGCGATCACTGACGAACGCGTTCGACCCCGAGGACCAACCCGTGTTGGAAGCGATTTGCGCGACACTCGAAGGCAAGGCCACCAGGCAGAACAACTCTCATCCGCGTAGCTCGCCAGCACCGGTCACCAGCACAGTCCGCGGCTCAGCCCCACCACAGCCCCCCTGCGATGCAGTAAATCAGAGAGGCTAGTTTCACAAATGTGCTTGAGGGAGTTGTTACCAGTCGGGTTTGATAAAGACCGGCGTAGCGCTGGCCGGAGGCGGCGGGGTCAGCGTTTCTGGCGTCGGCGGTGCCGGCGGCGGCAGTAAATCGCCCCAGTTGGTCCGTCTTCTCATCTCGACTTGCATAGCTTCCGGTACGATTGGTTGGCCGTCGCGAACTTCCCAACCACCGCCTAAGGCTTTGTTCACCGCGATCAAATTAGTCGCGATGGACGCGCGCGTTTGGGCCAGTCTGTTTCTTTCCTGCAGTAGTGATCGTTGCGCGTCTATAACGCGTTGGTAGCTTTCGGCGCCTTCCCGATATTGTGTCAAGGATATCTGGACAGAACGCTGGGCAGCGGCCACGGATCTCTGCAAAATCACCACGCCCTCTTGCGCCTTCAGAAAGCCGATCAACGCGTCTTCCACTTCCTGAGCCGCTTTGAGCACGGTGTTTTCGTAGTTGACGAGTGTCTGCTGAAAGCGCGCGTCCTGGGTCCGCACATTATTGGTAATGCGGCCATAGTTCAGAATAGACCATCTGAACCCCGGCCCCAGGGTGAGGAACATACTTCCGGACGAGAAAATACTGCCCACGTCGCTGCTTTGCGCCCCAATTTCGCCGAACAGAAAGAACCGGGGGAAGAGATCCGATTTGGCAACCCCGATGCGGGCGGCCGCCGCCGCTGCGTTAAGCTCTGCAGTGCGAATATCCGGACGCCGGCGCAACAATTCCGCCGGCAGGCCCACGGCCACGTCCTTACACGCGGAGGGGATTTTTTGCGGTCCATCCAGTAACGCCTCGATGCCGCCGGGCGGCTGCCCCAAAAGCACGCTCAATGCGTTATTGGTCCGCTGAAGACTGATCTGCAACTCAGGGATGTCCGCCAAGGTGCTCTCCAGCAATGTGCGCGCCTGGGTCACGTCCAGCTCCGAGGTGGCGCCGCTGCGAAAGCGAGACTGCGCGACCTGGAGTCCCTCCCTTTGGATACTAGCGTTTTCACGGGCAAGCTGAATAAGCACTTGGAAGGTACGCATATCTGTATAGGTGCGGGCGACTTCCGCCGTGACCGAGACAAGCGAGTCATCATAATCCGCAACCGTAGCACGCATACTGGCGTCGGTGGCCTCTATGTTCCGTCTAAAGCGCCCCCAGAAATCCAATTCCCAGCCCGCGTCAAAGCCCAGATTAAAATTACCATAGGTATGTTGGAGGAGGCTTTGGTTCGCTAACTGCGAGCTGATGCGATTCTCTTGCACATTGCCGAAACCCTCCTGCGTCTGGGGATAAAGGTTGCCAATGGCGACGCCCAATTGGGCGCGGGCTTCGAGAATTCTTAAACCGGCGATCTGCACCGGGAGGTTTTGCTGAGAGGCAAGGTCAATGAGTTTATCGAGCGTTGGGTCGTTGAACGCCCTCCACCAACGGGCACTCATCGTGGTCTTGGTCGCGACTCTCTGGTCGCTATTCTCTATCCAGTTATCCTGTACTTTGGCTTTTGGGGTTTCAAAGTCGGGACCCACCGCACAGCCGGTCATCGCCAACGCCAAACCCAACGAACCGGCTATGGCAAACCGTCTGTCGCGCACGGTTTGAATTGCAGTTTGGCGACGGCGCATCAAGAAACCTCATATGCCATTGGGGCGTCATTTGCAGTTGACCGTTCACAGACATCCTTCTGGACGCAAAATTGGAGCCCTACGATCGAGCGACCGAGACCACCCCGGTAAGCAAATGTCACGCCCGACAGAATGGTTTCGATACGACATTCGAATCGATGTTACAGGTTTCCACTTCATCATCTTTCATAATCTTATTCGGGAGTAAACGCGATTGGATCGACCCTAAAGAAAGTGTGCTTCACGCTCCTGTTACGGCGCCGGCACATCAACAAATTCGTGCTGGCTGCGGCTATTTCGTCACGGCGATCGATTTCCGGAACAGTACCAGGCTATACATAAAGAACGCGAGGCCGATCCCGGCCACCATCAAGAACTGCGGCCAGACCGCGCTCATGCCGCCGCCGCGATAGATGATCTTCTGCGAAAAGCTGACAAAATGCCGGGAAGGCAGAAAGAGGGTCATATACTGCAGCGCTATCGGCTGGCTTTCGACCGGCGTCGATCCACCCGAAAGAAGCTGCAACACCAGGACCACGAGAATGATAAGAAGCGCAAATTGCGCCATCGAACGCGAAATCGTCCCAAGGAATATCCCCAACGCCGTCGCGAAGAAGAGATAAAGCGCGACACCGGAGAACCACAGCGCGGCCGAACCCGTGAACGGCACTTGCAGCGCCGTTTCTACCACCAGATACAGCGATAGGGACGTGGCGACGAGGATAACCAGGCCGTTGGCCCAAACCTTCGCCAACGCGATTTCGAACGCCGTGAGCGGCATCACGAGGAGATGCTCGAGCGTCCCGTGCTCGCGTTCACGGATCACCGCGGCTCCAGTGAGAATCACCGTTAGCAGGGTCACCTGATTGATGATGGCCACCACGCTGGTAAACCAGGATGCCTCGCCGTTCGGATTGAATAGCCTGCGAATGACAAGATTAATGGGCTCGCGCGCCACCTTATCCGTTCGCGCGAAGAAGCTTGTGATCCGAGAGTTGACGATATTCTTGATGTAATTCGCCCCAATGGCAGCCTGCTGCATGGCCGTCGCATCAATGTTCAACTGGATATCCGGGTGGCGGCCAATGCCGAGATCTGCCTGGAACCGTGGCGGGATCACGACGACGAACATGAATCGACCTTCGTCCATCGTAGTTTCGACGTCGGTGGGGAGGATCGTCTCGGGGAACTGAAATCTCGGCGGATAGAAGGCATTCATCAGTTCCTTCGATAGTGCTGATTGGTCTTCATCGACAAAAGCGATCGAGGCGTTGTTTACCTCACTCGAGGTTCCCGTCGCTTGGATGTAGATCGCCCCCGTAAACGCATAGGCGACGAAGAAAATCATCACCAGATCGCTTCCCAGACTGCGGAGTTCCTTCAGTCCAAGCCAGAAGATATTCAGGAGAGACGTCACCTCTACTTCTCCTGCTTGCCGAGAGCCATGGTACTCACGGCCCAGAGAATCGGGATGCAACAGGCCAGAAAAATAACGTCCTGCATCAGGAGATCGGGTCCGAGACCCTTGGTGAAAGCGCCCTTGCTTGCGTGCATATAGTAGGTTGTCGGCCAGAAAGTGCCGATGATCTTGGCTCGGCCCGAGAGCGTGGAGACCGGCTGCAGCAGACCAGAAAACTGGACGGTCGGCAAAAGGGTGATGATCGCGGTGACGAAGACGGCCGCGACCTGGCTGCTGACGAAGGTGGAAATCACCAGCCCGATGCCGGTCGTCACAGTGACGTAAAGCAGCGTGCAGAGCGTCAACATCAGAAAGCTTCCCTTGATCGGGATGCCGAAGACGACGATCGCCATGGCGACGAGGATAAAATAATTGATCATCCCGATGCAAATGTACGGGATTTGCTTCCCCATAAGGTATTCGAGCCGCCCTGTTGGCGTGACATAGAAGTTAATGATCGAACCCAGCTCCTTCTCGCGCACGACGCTGATCGCCATGAGGATCGCCGGTATGAGAATCAGCAGCAGGGGCGGAACGCTCGGAACCATCGCGTACACGCTTTCGAACGTCGGATTGTACATATACCGGTCTTGGAACTTGGCGGTGTATTTCTCTGGGACGATGGGCAATCCGCTCGCAGGATCCTGCAGCATGGTGCCCTGGGTCGCTTGAACATATTGGGAGACGGTTTCGCCGCGGAATGTGTTTGCGCCGTCCACCTGCGCCATGACCTCCGGTCCCGAGCCCCTTCTGAGATTCCTGCCGAAATTCGGCGGCACCTCCAGTACCAGCGAGATGTCATCCGATTGAAGCCGCTTCAGGCCGTCCTCGGCTGAGCGGATGGGAGCGGTTTGGGCGAAGTAGCGAGCCGTTCCCGCGAATTCCTCGAGATAAGCGCGGCTTTCCGGCGAACGGTCGAGATCGAAGGTTGCGTAGCGAATGCGTTCGACATCGGTAGTGATTCCAAAGCCGAAGACGAGCATCAGCACTGCCGACCCCACGAAAGCGAAGGCCAATCGTACCGGATCGCGAAGTATCTGCATGGTTTCGTTGACGCTGTAGGCAAGCATCCGGTCAATGCGCAACCTGATGCCGGAACTCTCGGTGGGCGCGGGAGCGGTCGCCAACTGGGCATCGGCGGCGGCGACGCGCGATGCTGCGCCCGTGCCACCAGGGGCGGCGTCGGCGATTGCGTCTTCCATGTAGCCGATGAAAGCTTCCTCCAACGTGGCGGCGTTACGCCCATCTATCAGCTTCTGAGGAGCGTCACAGGCCAGCACCTTGCCGGCGTTCATCAATGAGATCCGATCGCAGCGCATCGCTTCATTCATGAAGTGAGTCGTGACGAAAATCGTCACGCCCTGCTGACGCGACAGATCGACGAGCAATTCCCAAAAACTATCGCGAGCGACCGGATCGACACCGGATGTGGGCTCATCCAGAATAAGCAGGGCTGGTCCATGCAAGACGGCGACCGCCAGCGAAAGCCGCTGACGCAAACCCATCGGCAGATCCCCCGCCAATGCATCGAGATACGGGCCAAGCCCGAATTGCTCGACGAGTTCCGTGATGCGTGCTTTGGCCTTCTCGGGCGGGATGTGGTAAAGCCGCGCATCCAGAATCAGGTTCTGCCGCACCGTCAGCTCGCCATAAAGCGAGAAGGCCTGCGTCATGTAGCCGATGTTCTTGCGCACCTCGATGCTTCCGGCTTCCACTGACTGACCGAAGAGCGTCGCCGATCCCTCGCTCGGCGGCAGTAGTCCCGTCAACATCTTCATGGTTGTGGACTTGCCGCAGCCATTGGAGCCCAAGAAGCCGAAAATCTCGCCTCGCTCGATCGTCAAAGTGACGCGGTCCACCGCCACGAAGTCGCCGAAGCGGCGCGTCAGGCCCTTGGCGTCAATGGCGATTTCCGTTTTGCCCTCGGCGCGCGGTGGGATGGTGACTTCCACGTGACCGCTGCGCTTTTCCTCCGGCAGCAAGGCGATGAAGCACTTCTCAAGATCTTTGGTGCCCGTTCTCTCCATCAGTTCCGACGGCGTTCCGGTCGCCAGCACGCGTCCGGCGTCCATCGCGACGATCCAGTCCCATTGTTGGGCTTCATCCATATAGGCGGTGGAGATGATGACGCTCATGCTAGGGCGCCCGGCGCGAATATCGTCAATCAGCGTCCAGAACTGCCGCCGGGAAAGCGGATCGACCCCGGTGGTGGGCTCGTCGAGAATGAGCAGATCCGGTTCGTGGACCAGCGCGCCGCATAGCCCGACCTTTTGCTTCATGCCGCCTGAAAGCTTTCCCGCCGGACGCCCATGAAACGGACCGAGCCCCGTGGCTTCCAGTAGTTCCTTGACGCGGACAGGGCGCTCCGTGGCGGACAGGCCAAAGAGCCTGGCCATGAAGTCCACGTTCTCCTGAACGCTGAGCTCCAGATAGAGGTTCTTGCCCAAGCCTTGGGGCATATACGCAATGCGTGGGCACGCCGAGCGCCGGTGGCGAATGTCACCGATGTCGCCGCCCAGGACCGACACCTTCCCCTGTTGCATTTTTTTGGAGCCGGCAATCAACGCCATAAGCGTCGACTTGCCGACGCCGTCGGGGCCGATGATGCCGACCATACGCCCACTCGGAATATCGAGCGAGAGAGAATCGAGCGCCACGGCGGCGCCATAGCGGTGGGTAACCCCTTCAATGGACACCACGGGCGTGCCATCTGCGGGCGCGGCCGAAGACATATCAGCCCGCCCCCTTTTCCGCGGTTCCCGTCGGCGGGGTCAGCACGTTCTGGAGCCAGTCTGGCCAGACCGCGGAATCGTTTACCTTCACATATCCAACGCCCCGGACCCCCGTCTTAATCAGCTCGATGTATGATTCGACGGTCTTTTCGGGCACCTGGATTTTCACGCGGAACATCAGCTTTTCGCGCTCGCTTTGCGTCTCCACCTGTTTGGGCGTGAATTGCGCTTCCGGGGATACGAAGCTGACATATCCGGCGACCGCGCGGCCCGGGGCGTAATCCACGGTCAGCCGGGCTTCCGCGCCAATCTTTAGCCTTGCGGCCTGCAGGCTAGGAAGGAAAATCTCCATATAAACGTCGTCAAGGTTAACCAGTGTCAGCGCTTTTCCACCGGCAGCCACGACCTCGCCAACTTCCGCCAGCCGGTAGAGTACTCTTCCATTGACCGGCGATCTCAAAGTCGCATCGTCTATGCGCGTTTGAACGTTCGCCACCTTTGCCTGTGCGACATTCACCTCTTGTTCGGTAGTCCGCAGCTTGGCTTGCTCTTCCTCGAGGCTTGCCGTGGTTGTTTTCAACGTCATTTGGCGTAAATCGAGCTCCCGCTGCGAGCCGGCGCGCTGCTCGACCAGCTCGCGGCTGCGTGCCACCTCGATCTTGGCGAGTTCGATCTCGGCTTCACGCTTGGTAATGTTGGCCCTCGTGACCGCTAACCTTTCCTGCGTGGCCGCGACATTCAACTTGGCCTCGGACAATGCGGTCTCCAACGTGGCGGTGTCCAACACGACCAACACCTGGTCGGGATGAACCAGATCGCCCTCGGCGACACGGATTTCCTTTACCCTGAGCGCTTCCTTGGCTGAGACGTCAACGAGCTTGGCCTCAATTCGGCCGTTACCCGAGGCAATTCCCTCCGGCAGCGCGGATTTCATCTGCTGCCAATACTGGTAGCCAAAGAAGCCGGCGACCCCGACGACGGCCGCCACAATAATCCACCTCAGAGACTTCTTTTGCATCAGATCTATTCCCCGATCATGCGCAACCCGTGCCCGGAATCTGGCTTATAGCATGTTTATTACCCACCAAAATAAACCCCGCATGATCAGGACATATCCCCCCTCCCCGGGAATTCGAATGTCTCATTGCCAGGCGGCTCGCGTTGGATTCTGCTGAACCGCTTGATTTGACCCGGGTTCCTGGACGCGGAATCAATCGAAGGGCTATAGGAATTGCTGTACAGGCAAATCACCCACAACCGGTGCTACAATACGCGCTACGGTTTCAGAGGGGCAATCCTGGCCCTACCAAGCAGTGCAGTCTCCAAAGTCAGAATGTTTATTTTGGTTATGTCTCTTATATTCAGACAATTGTCGGATTGCTTAATGATCGGTGTATAATGCGGGGTTTATCCTGGTAGATTCTAAACATGGGCGACATTACACGCGCTAGTGATCTCGAAAGTGCGGTTCGCTATTTCGAGCTCTTCATTCGTGGAAATGACGAAGGCGCCAATACTCGATTCTTGCGCACTGATTTTGGTTAAAGCCTGGCGATTGGCCGCATCATCAAGGGTCAGGCCAAGCCAGGCACAGCCGCTGGCGACTTCGGCACGGGTCGCGGCATCGTTCTCGCCGATGCCGCCCGTGAAAACGATCGCGTCAATCCCGCCGAGCGCCGCCGCCAGCGAGCCGATCTCCCGCACGATGCGGTACACGAACAGGTCTATGGCTTCTCTTGCCGCGAGCTCTGATGACGCACGCAGCGTTCGCATGTCGGAAGAGATTCCAGATACGCCGAGCAGCCCGGACTGACGGTAAATCACGTCCTCCAGTTCACGCGCCCCAAGTCCGTAGTGGTCGATCAAATAGACAACCACACCGGGATCCAGGGCGCCGCAGCGTGTCCCCATCATCAGGCCGTCGACAGCCGTGAAGCCCATGGTGCTTGCAACGCTGCGTCCTTCTTTTGTTGCACAAAGGCTGGCGCCATTGCCGAGATGCGCAATGATGACACGACCATCCGCAATGTCCGGGGCGGTTATTCTAAGTCGAGATGTAATATACTCGTATGAGATGCCATGAAAACCGTATCGCCGGACGCCTTCCTGCGAGTATTGTCGGGGAATGGCGAACGCCTGGGCGAGCGGCGGTTGGCTGCGATGGAACGCGGTATCAAAACAGGCGATCTGCGGCAGATCAGGATGAGACTGGCGGATCGCCCGAATCGCCGAAAGATTGTGCGGCTGATGCAGCGGCGCGAGCGGGATGAGGGTCGCCAGATACTCGATCACTTCATCTGTCAGAAGCAGCGGTGCCGCATATTCAGCGCCGCCGTGCACGACGCGGTGCCCGACCGCCGAGATCTTGCGACCATCAAGCCATTGTGAACCTATCCGCATCATCGCCCGCGCTGCCGCGGCGTGATCGAACTCTGCCTCTTGGAAGCTTTCCTCAACGAGGAGATTGCCTTCCGCATCGGACAATTTGGCCCTTGGCATCGTGCCGATGCCCTCGATCTGGCCTCGCAGCAGCAGCGTGGGCGGCGACACCTTGTGGAACACGGCGAATTTGATGCTGGAGGATCCTGCGTTGATAACTGCTATGCTCGACATCATTCCCCATTCAGGATTGTGCGTCTAGGTATGGTTAGGCAACGATATTGGCTCCGCCGTCGACATAGACGGTGCCCCCGGTGACCCTGTGAGCGAATGGGGTTGCGAGATAGGCGCAAGTCCACCCAACGTCCATGATGTCAACAAGTTCACCCAAAGGCGCCTTATGCGCGGCCTCATTGAGCAGAAACTCAAAATCTTTGATGCCTGACGACGCCCGGGTCTTCAATGGTCCGGGAGAAATCGCATGTACCCGGATGCCGCTTGGTCCGAGCTCATAAGCAAGGTAGCGGCAAACAGCCTCCAACGCGGCCTTTACGGGCCCCATCACATTGTAGTTCGCCACGACCCTGTTGGCGCCATAGTAGCTCATGGCAAACATCGCGCCGCCGTCGGTCATCAGTGGCGCCGCGAGCTTCGCCATGCGCACAAACGAATGGCAGGAAATATCCATCGCCGTCGCGAAACCTTCGGCGGAGCAATTCAGCAAGCCACCCTGCAGGTCGGCCTTCGGCGCGAAGGCAATCGAATGAACCAGCAGGTCAAGGCGCCCCCACGTCTTTTGGATTGTCTCGAACAGTGCTTCCAGTTCTCCCGGCTTCGCCACGTCCAGGGCTGCTACAATCTCAGCGCCCAGTTCGGCCGCCAAAGGCTGGACATACGGCCGCGCTTTTTCATTGAGCCATGTCATGGCCAAATCGGCTCCGGCTGCCCGGAAGGCCTTCGCGCATCCATAGGCGATCGACTGGTCATTGGCGACTCCGACGACAAGGGCTTTGCGTCCGGCGAGGACTGGATTGATGTTCGTTTCCATGTTGACCTCACGCCGCATGCGAAGCCGCCTGATCGCGGCGGAACCTGACGATAAGCGCCGCTACGGCGCAGGATGCGAGCCGCGCCATCAGCGAGTCGGCACGGCTGGTCAGGATAATTGGAACTCTCGCGCCGAGCACAACGCCGGCGCTGTCAGCGCCTGCCAAAAACGAGAGGCTTTTGGCGAGCATATTGCCAGCCTCCAGATCCGGCACGACCAGCACATTGGCGCGGCCCGCGACGGGCGACGTGATATGTTTGGTAGCCGCCGCTTCCTCACTGATCGCATTGTCTAGCGCAAGCGGCCCATCGACCACGGCGCCGGTGATTTGCCCGCGCTCGGCCATCTTGCTAAGGGCAGCGGCCTCGAGTGAGGACTGCACCTTTGGATTGACGGTTTCCATCGCGGAAAGGATTGCAACGCGCACTTCCGAAACCCTCAGCGCAGTCGCAAGATCAATCGCATTCTGCACAATGTCGATCTTGTCCTCTAGCGTCGGCGCGATGTTCACCGCGGCGTCGGTGACAATCAGCGGATCAGGATAGCCAGGCACATCCATGATGAAGCAATGACTAATACGGCGAGATGTGCGGATGCCCCCTTCCCGCGCCACCACTGCCCCCATGAGTTCGTCGGTGTGAAGGCTGCCCTTCATCAGCGCCTCGGCTTCTCCGTTCCGCACAAGCGCGACGGCTTTTGCAGCGGAGTCGTGACTGTGCAGCGAGTCAACGAGTCTCAGCCCCCTCAGGTCAATGTCATATTGGCTTGCCACCTGCTGAACACGCGCTCTCGGGCCGACGAGGATCGGATCGATCAAACGCAGACGCGCCGCTTCGACAGCGCCCTTGAGAGACACCTCGTCGCAAGGGTGTGCCACGGCGGTCGAAACGGCTCCCGCGGCAACCGCCGCATCGATCAGACTTTGATATTTTTGGTGCGCTTCGGGTTTGGCGACGGGTTTCATTGTGGTCATGCGACTTGCTGGGCCGATCGGGTGGGCAGCGCCTGCTTTTTCGAGTCCGTCACTTCGAATAAGCGGCTGATATATTGGAATCTCTTTTCCTCTCCAGGATCAGGTTCGCCGCTCGCCGAGATGACTTCACGGATCGACGTAAGGGCCCTCGCGCGCCGGCTTGGATCATCAGGTAAGATCTTTGAGATCGACGCAACCGCCTCACTCTCGTCCAAGCGTAATATGGCCGCCTGCCGCCGCAGGATCTCCTTCAATCTCGACAAGGAAACGCGCTCACTCTCCGGGGCGGAGTTCCGCAGGGCTTCAAGCGCATTGAACTGACGCTCATCGGCACCCCCGCCCCGCAGCACATAAATCAAGGCGCGGAGAGACGCTTCAAGGAAACCGCCCCGCTCCATATCCGCCTCCAGTTCCGCACGCGTCTCGGCCCGGGCAGAATCATGCCGGACCCGCCTTGTGTCAGTATGCTCGGCGTTGAGCCCAACCGCCGCCTGAAGGAACGGCGACCCATAAAGATTAAGGAACGTCGCCTCCATCATCGCGTCGCGCGTGTTGGCGAAAATCTCAAGGCTGTTGACGATCCACGACGACGCCATCCTTTCGGCGGCCAGGAAGGGGTTGTCCTCGTTTACGGGATGGCGGTTGGCCTTGATCTTTTCTGCCATCGGGGCAACCGGCGCCATGATCGGATTTCGATCGGAGAATGCGCGGAACGCAATGCGGTTGGGGTGCATCTCGCGCTGGAGCTCGGCCGAGGCCTGCGTCGTCACGGCCTTGACGATCGGCTGGACGCACGCGCGGTACAGGCCCTGATTGACGTCCGAGAGGCGGGCCGAGGTTTCAAACCGACGTTGGTCCTCAGCATCGTTGTGACCGAGCGCGCGAATGTCGTCGAGCGTACGCGGTTTGAGCTTCGCTATGTATTTTCCCTCCACGAGATCAGCACGTGGGGTCGATGCGTCAGCATCAGTCAGGACCAGCTCATACAGGCCCGGAGCCATAGCGTCGATCATGTTGATATTGAAGGCAAACTCTTCATGCTCTTTCTTGGCGACCTTGCCCGAGACGAAGATGCCCAAATGGCCGATGCTCTGGTGCAGTGAATAGATGATCGTTTGCCCGTTGGCGATGATGTCGTCGACTTCATCGTATAGGTCGAGGATCCAATCGAGAGCCTCTTGCGGCGGCGTAATATCGTCGCCGAAGGAGCAGAAAACGATGATCGGCGATTTAATCTTACGCAAGTCAACGCGCTCGCCGCTGCTCGCGACGATCTTACCGGCCGTCAGCCTGTTGCCGACAAACAGCTCATCGACAATGAACTGAATCTCTTCGGCGTTGAGAAGCACGGGGTTGCCCCACCACTTCTCGAAATCCAGGAAGCGTTTCGCTTCTGTATCTACGTTGGCATAGACGTTATAGCCCTTTTTCCAAAAGGTGTTTGCCGGGTTATTTGACTCGAAGTTCGAAACCAGCCATGCGCCATCGAAAACGCCGTTACCCAAATCGCCCATCAGCCAGGTCAGCCACGTGCCGCCGAGCAAGCCCCCTAGATAACGCATCGGATATTTGCCGCGCACGCCGGCCCAATAGGACAGCGGCGTCCCGGCGATAAGGATCGGGCCGGGAAGGTCGGGCGCCATCGAAGCCATCATCATGATCTGCCAACCCGCCTGGCAATTTCCGATCAGCACCGGTTTACCGTCGGCCTGCTCGTGCCGTTCGGCGACGACGCGGACGAAATGCGCCTCTGCACGGCAGACGTCTTCGATCGTTTGGCCCGGTTCCGGATCAGGCAGAAAGCCGACAAAATAGCACGGATGCCCGGCCTTCAGCGCAACGCCGATCTCACTGTCATGCTTCATTCCGCCAATGCCGGGCCCGTGGCCAGCGCGCGGGTCGAAAATGATAAAAGGCCGCCTTTTAGAGTCGATTGTAACGCCGGCAGGCGGAACGATACGCACGAGGACGTAGTTGACCGCTTTCGGCAGCGTGCGTCCATCAATCAGAAGCTCCAAATCGAAAGTCAGTACATGCGGGGCTGATCGATTACTTTGCTCCAAATAGTCGTTTCCCCGGCAGCGCAACACATCCAGGAAGAGCACGGAGCGTTCGAAAGCGTCCTGAAAGTAGTTGAAAATCGGGGCTGTGAATGGATTGGACTGAAGCACAACTATTCCCCTACAGCACTTTAGTATGTCGCGTCCATTTCCGACGGCAAACGCAGAACGATGCGAAGTGCGTCTATTTTGTAATTAATCTTTACAAATCTTTGATTCCCTGTCGCCATTTTACACCTATGGAAGGTTCAGTCGAGGGGGCCGGTGGCTTTCACACCAGAACGTGAAGTTTGCAAGCTACCTCGCCGCGCGCAAGATAAATGCGGCGGCTCCGGATTTCTGGACAGTCGGATACGCTAAGGGCTGACCGGTCCAACGAGGCACGAAACGTGGGCGTAAGGAGGAAGCAGCACAGCGCGGACTTCAAGGCGCGCGTGGCGATGGTGGCGCTGTCGGGCGAGAAGAGCCTGGCGGACCTGTCGTCTGAGTTCGGGGTTCATCCGACAATGATCCGCACCTGGAAGCAGGAGCTGACGAAGCGCCCGAGTGAGCTATCTGCACAGGGCAACAAGGCGCCGGTGGGCGACGACGCCCAGAAGATGATCGACGATCTGCACCGCAAAATCGGCCAGTTGCTGGTACAACGGACGGCGCCCTCACCAGCGGCTTGGGTGGCAAACACCGGACGAGGCCTACTTCGGCAGACTCGCGTCGGCCGTGGCGGCGGCGTAACGAGATGGCGGAGCGATGCTATGAATTTGTGGACAGCCGGCTGCGCCGATACCCGCCTGACCGCGCAAGCGCGGTCTCCTATGGACCCCGGTAAAACGCCTTGCGTTTCTCCCACCTTGCCCACAGGTCGGCGGCTGCCCACAAGCTTCACAGCACCGCAGCAACATCAAGGATTGAGTTTGATTCCGGGAAAGGTGAAACCTTCAGCCGGCTACCAGCCCTTAGCTTATTCTTCCCGGAACCTGTCCAAACGACCCGAATCATCGCAAAGTTCTCTTGCGATCTGGCTTCCTGTCACGTAAAATATTTGCTGCATCTACAGAACGCTGAAGGTAGTGGAGGTATGGGAAAATCAAAGAAGGGGCCGGCGTCAGAGGCCACAATCGCCACCGCCGCAGGCCCCGATACTCAGAAACTGGAGCGAAAAAAATACGAGCAAGAGCTCGCGCGGCTGCACGTCGAACTGGTGCAGCTCCAGGAATGGGTTCGCCGCGAAGGAAAAAAGGTTTGCATCGTCTTCGAAGGACGAGACGGCGCTGGCAAAGGTGGCGTTATCAAAGCTATCACCGACCGAGTGAGCCCGCGCACCTTTCGTGTTATGGCGCTGCCCGCCCCTACGGCGCGGGAAAAGTCTCAAATGTACGTGCAGCGGTATATCCAACATCTGCCGGCCGCGTCCGAGGTCGTCATTTTTGATCGTAGCTGGTATAATCGGGCGGGCGTTGAGCGAGTGATGGGTTTCTGTACTGAGGAACAACTCGAGGTATTTTTGACCGACTGCCCTTGGGTAGAGAGGGCGATGATAGATTCTGGGATTATACTTCTAAAATATTGGCTTGAGGTGAGGCCGGAGGAACAGACCAGGCGGCTGGAATCGCGCATCAAAGATGGCCGCAAGCTGTGGAAGCTTTCTGAGATGGACCTTAAGTCCTATGCGCGGTGGCACGACTATTCACGGGCTCGCGACGAGATGTTCCTCAGAACCGACAAGCCATGGGCGCCTTGGTACGTCGCGCGATCGGATGACAAAAAACGGGCGCGGCTCAATATTATCAACCATATGCTCGGCCAGATCCCATACGAAAAGACGCCGCACGCCGACATCAAGCTTCCCAAACGCGACAAGGCCGATGGCTACGTGGAGGCTGATTACACTTCGAAGCTGATCCCCGAGGTATTTTAGCTTGACGCTGGTCAATCGGAACGATTGGTGATCGTCAGTTAGGTTGGCGATTGTTCCAACCGCGGCGGTTGGCCATGCCCACGCATGTGACGCGCTTTGCGCCCTACGATTGACTTAGATTAACGACAGTCAGTCCGAAATCAAGGGAAACTGTCGCCGGCTCGATCGAGCTGCAATATGCTTCAGGCGGCGGTTATGACGGGTGATTAGCCCCCGATGGGTTGACCATCGGGGAAACGTTAGGCCAAGACGGGTCAACACCAAAAGGGAGAAGTCCAATGTCAAGTCATCGAGCAGTTATGAGTATTGCTGCTGTCCTGGGGGCCGTGGGTATAATGGCGGCCAATAGCGCACCAGGACAAACGCTTGAGCCGGGTGCCCGAGTTTATCTTGTTCATTTTCCGACCGGCGGCAGTACGTTGGACCCTGCCGATCAGGACACCATCCGCGGCGTGGCTGCAAGCATGCTGTCGCACCCGGAACTGAACGCCACAATCATTGGCAAGGCCGACACGGTCGGCTCGCCGGAACGTAACGAAAGACTATCGCAGTGGCGCTCCAATACCGTGTTCGAGGCTCTCGTCTATACTAACCATGTTCCAGAAAACCGCGTGCAGCTTCAATGGACCGGCGAGAAGATGCCGTATCTATCGACAGCGGATGAGAAGCCAGAGATGCTGAACCGGGTTGTTGAAATCATCGTCCGTTAAGGGCGGTGCTGGCTTCCGGATGACACGTGTCCTGCGCAGAGGCCAAGAGTCTGCCTCGAGTCGTTCCAGTAACGCTAGCGCGCCGATTTCGCGTAATGGTTGGGGTCGATGCTAGCGTTCCGGCGGCAGCCGCCAGCACCGCCTCATCCGATGTTCTGTCGGAATAGTTGTTACACGTTACTAAACCAGTTTTGCGGTTCTTCAGTATCACGGCCGTTGCCGTCAATGATTGATCTGGATCAATGCGTGCGGCTGATGCGACGACTACCCATCTGGCAAAAAGGGGCGGATTGTGGAGTCAGGCTACGTCGGGTATTGTTGCCACCCAAACAGAGGTTATCGAAGG
>JARLIN010000066.1 GCA_031291715.1 Rhodopila sp.
CTTCGATCGACCCGGTGGGCGCCTGCGTCGGCATGCGCGGCTCGCGCGTGCAGGCGGTGGTGCAGGAACTTCAGGGCGAAAAGATCGACATCATCCCCTGGAGCAGCCAGGCTGCGACCTTCGTCGTCAATGCGCTCGCGCCGGCTGAGGTGACCAAGGTCGTGCTGGATGAGGAAGCCGGCCGCGTCGAGGTCGTGGTGCCGGACGAGCAGTTGTCGCTCGCCATCGGCCGCCGCGGCCAGAACGTGCGCCTGGCGTCGCAGCTGACCCGCTGGGACATCGACATCCTGACCGAAGCCGAGGAAAGCGAGCGCCGCCAGGAAGAGTTCCGCCGCCGCTCCGGCCTGTTCGTCGAGGCGCTGGATGTCGATGATATGATCGCCGGCCTGCTGGTGACCGAAGGGTTCACCACAGTCGAGGAGCTGGCGTTCACGCCGATCGAGGAAGTGGCGGCGATCGAGGGCTTCGATGAGAACGTGGCGGAGGAGCTGGTGCGCCGCGCCGAGGGCTTCCTGACGCAGCGCGACAATGAGCTGAACGACAAGCGCGTCGCGCTGGGGGTTACCGACGAAGTCGCCGCCCTTGAGGTGCTGACGCCGCAGATGCTGGTCGCGCTGGGTGAAAAAGGGGTGAAGACCCTGGACGACCTGGGCGATCTGGCGTCCGATGAACTGACCGAGATCGTCGGTGCGGACAAGATGGACGAAGCGACCGCCAACGAGGTGATCATGTCGGCCCGCGCCCATTGGTTCGATGGAGAGGATCAGCCGGAAGCGGTCCAGGAGGCGGATCACGACTGAACCCGATCCAACCTTCGTCGCGGACCTGCCCGATGACGACGAAGCGGAGCCGGAAACGGGTCCGCTTCGGCGGTGCATCATCACGCGCGAGCGGCTGCCGAAGGAGCGGATGATCCGCTTCGTCGTTGGCCCCGACCGGCAGATCGTCCCAGACCTGGCTGCAAGGCTGCCCGGACGGGGAATATGGTTGAGCGCGTCCGGGGATGTGTTAGAGTCCGGTGGCGCCCAGGAAGACAGGCGGCAAAAGGATAAGCAGGGCGACGGCACGCATCGCCTTCTTGTACGCGCATTTGCCAGGGCCGCGCGCGGCCCCGTATCGGTGCCATCTGATCTTTCTGTGTTGCTTCAGGCGGCGCTGGTCCGGCGGATTGGCGAATGTCTCGGTCTTGCCCGACGCGCTGGGCAGGCCGTTGCGGGTTACGAAAAGGCGCGCGAGGCTCTAAAGACTGGCCGGTATCGGGTGGTCTTGCAGGCGTCGGACGGTAGTGAGGCGGAGCGTGCGCGCTTCCTGTCCGGCTTTGGGCCGGACCTGACGATTATCGATCCGCTTCCGGGCGAGGCCCTGGGACGCGTGTTCGGTCGGGACTATGTAGTGCACGTCGCGGTCGCGCCGGGCAAATTGGCGGAGTCGCTCGTCGTGGAAGCGGGCAGGCTGGCCGGGTTGAGGAACGGGTCCGCAAGGGCCATGGGGTCCGAAAGGGCCACGGGGCGGGAAACCGTCTCGGTGAACGATGTAGCGGGTGCCAACGGATAAACATGAGCGAAAGCAACGATCAGGACGGCGGCAAGGGGCGGCTCTCTCTTCGTCCGGCAGGACGTTTGGAACTGGGACGGACCGTCGATGCGGGTTCCGTCCGACAGAGCTTCAGCCACGGCCGGTCAAAAGTCGTGCAGGTGGAAGTACGCAAGAAGCGCGCGCCGCTGCCGAACCCTTCAGCGGCCGCGGGTGCGCCACCGCCACCTCCGGCCGGCGCGGCTCCCGCGCCGCGTCCGCCGGTTTCTCCCGGACGTCCCGCGCCAGGTGCCGGACGGGCACTGACCGCCACCGAACAGGCCGCACGCCAGCGCGCCCTCGTGGAGCAGCAGCGCGACGCCGCCAGGCGTGAAGCCGAACGGCGCGAGCAGGAGAAGATTTCGATCCTCTCCGCCGCCGAGGAAGCCCGCCGGCGCGAAGCCGAAGCCCGCAAGGCCGCGGAAGAGGAAGCGCGGCTCGCCGAGGAGCAGGCCGCACGCGAGAAGATCGAGGCCGAGGAAAGGCGCGTCGCGGAAGCCGCCGCGGCGGCGGCAGCCGCGGCCGCGGCCGCCCGAACACCAGCCGAACAGCGTCAGGCAGCGGCGGAAGAAGCGCAGGAGGCCCTTCGGGCGCCTGCCGCACAGCAGCAGCCCCAGTCCGCGGCACAGCCCGCGGCGAAGGCGCCTGCCGCGCGTCCTCCGGCGCAAGGTCAGCCCGCCCCTTCGGCGGCCACGGAAACGCTGCGGCTGCGCACCGCGCGCCCCGAAGAAGAGGACGAAGGCCGTCCGGTTCGCCGGCCCGGTGCCGGTGGCCTCCCGGCCCGCAAGCCGCCGGTCGTGGCACCCAAGAAGGGTACCGACGATCGTCGCCGTGCCGGCCGCATCGACGTCCAGGCGGCGATCGAAGGCGAGGACGAGAAGGTCCGCTCGCTGGCTTCGGTCCGTCGCCAGCGCGAACGCGAACGCCGTCAGGCGGAGCTGGACCGGTTGCGCTCCGATCAGGTGAAAGTCGTGCGCGACGTCATCCTGCCGGAACAGATCACGGTGCAGGAACTCGCGAACCGCATGGCCGCCCGTGCGCCCGAGGTCATCAAGGCATTGATGAAACTGGGTGTGATGGCGACCATCACGCAGACCCTGGACGCCGATACCGCCGAACTCGTCGTGCAGGAATTCGGCCATCGCGCGCGGCGTGTTTCCGAGTCCGACGTCGAGCTTGGCCTCGAAGGCGATGCCGACATCGATACCGATCTGGTGATACGGCCGCCGGTCGTCACGATCATGGGCCATGTCGATCACGGCAAGACATCGCTGCTGGATGCGCTGCGTTCCACCGACGTGGCCGCGGGCGAGGCTGGCGGGATCACGCAGCACATCGGCGCCTACCAGGTGACGATGCCCGCCGGAGAACGGATCACCTTCATCGACACACCGGGCCACGAAGCCTTCACCGCCATGCGCGCCCGTGGCGCCTCGGTGACGGATATCGTGATCCTGGTCGTTGCCGCCGATGACGGTGTGATGCCGCAAACGATCGAGGCGATCCGCCATGCCAAGGCGGCCAATGCCCCGATCATTGTCGCCATCAACAAGATGGACAAGCCGGACTCGAATCCGGATCGCGTCCGGCAGGAACTGCTCAGCTACGACATCGTCGTCGAGGAGATGGGCGGCGAGACCCAGGATGTGCCGGTTTCGGCGCTGAAGCGGACTGGTCTGGACAAGTTGATCGAGGCGATCCTGCTCCAGGCTGAAATCCTCGACCTGAAGGCCAACCCGAATCGCACGGCGGAAGGCACGGTCATCGAAAGCCGGCTCGATCGCGGCCGCGGCCCGGTCGGCACGGTGCTGGTGCAGCGCGGCACCTTGAAGCAGGGCGACATCGTGGTGGCTGGCTCCGAATGGGGCCGGGTGCGCGCGATGCTCGACGACAAGGGCAAGCAGATGGCGGCGGCCGGGCCGTCCGCGCCGGTCGAAATCCTCGGCCTGAGCGGTGCGCCGTCGGCCGGCGAACCGTTCGTCGTGGTGGAAAATGAAAGCCGCGCGCGCGAGATCACCGAATTCCGCGAACGCCGGCAGCGCGAAAAGGCCGCCGGCGCGGCGGTCGGTGCGCGCGGCACGCTGGACCAGATGCTGGCCCGCATCCAGGCGGGTGAGCAGAAGGAAGTCGCCGTCCTCATCAAGGCCGACGTGCAGGGCAGCGCCGAAGCCATCCAGGTGGTGGTGATGAAGCTGGCGCACGAAGAGGTGAAGGTCCGCGTGCTGCTGGCCGGCGTCGGGCAGATCACCGAAAGCGACGTCCAGCTCGCCAAGGCGTCCAGCGCGGTGATCATCGCGTTCAACGTGCGTGCGACATCGCAGGCGCGGGAACTGGCACAGCGCGAGAGCGTCGATATCCGCTACTTCTCGATCATCTACGAAGTCGCCGACGACGTGGAAAAGCTGGTCAAGGGCAAGGTTGCGCCGAAGGCCCGTGAGAAGTTCCTGGGCTACGCGGAAGTCCGCAAGGTGTTCAACATCACCAAGACCGGCAGGGTCGCGGGCTGCATGATCACCGAAGGACTGGTGAAGCGCGGCTCGGGCGTGCGGGTGTTGCGCGACAACGTGGTGATCCACACCGGCGAGCTGTCGCAGCTGAAGCGCTTCAAGGACGATGTTCGCGAAGTGGCCCGTGGCTATGAATGCGGTCTGTCGTTCGCCCACTTCCAGGATCTGCAGGAAGGCGACGTCATCGAATGCTTCGAGACGGAGATGGTTCCGGGTTGAAGAAGCCAGCGAAGGCCGGCCCATCCCAGCGGCAATTGCGCGTGGCGGAGGAAATCCGCCACGTGCTTTCCGGGATTTTTGGCCGAGCGGAGTTCCGCGATCCCGATCTGGCGACGGCGCATATTACCGTCACCGAGGTGCGGATCGGCCCTGACCTGAAGCGGGCGACCGCGTTCATCGCGCGGCTGGGACGCTCGGACGTCGATGCGCTGCTGCCGGCGCTGAAGCGGGCGACGCCCTATCTGCGTGGTCAGGTGGCGAAAGCGCTGCGGCTGCGGGTCGCGCCGGATCTGACGTTCACGCCGGACCTGGCGTTGGACTATGCGATGAAGATCGACGAGTTGATGCACCGGCCGGAGATCGCGCGGGATTTGCAGACCGACTGACGCCCCGGGGCGTGGCGTCCCCCTTAATTTAGCCTGTGGGGCCGCGACGGGGAGTAATGGCTGTCGGCTAACGTTTCGGCCGCTTGTTATACCAAGCGGCGGAAAAATTAACCCGTCGGCCGCTGTCCCACGGTCGTCATGGCCGGACCTGATCCGGCCATCCGTGCCGGACTAACTCATTGATGAATAACCACTTTCCGAGGTGCAACGGATGCCCGGATCAGGTCCGGGCATGACGTGGAGGGAACCGGCGGAGAGTCGGTGTCAACGTGACCTGGTATTATACCTTGCTTCCCTGGCGTGACCACGGAAGCATTCAAGCATCGCCGAGCCTGCGTCCTCTGGAAGCTGGCCTCGCCGCTTCAAGCCGCGGACTGAAATTGCTGCTGCATCCGGATCCGCAACGCCGCGGTCAGGGCGTCCCGCCGCGCCCAGAGAAGCCGGTACCAGGCGATACGCGGCGCCACCTGATAGGCCAGCATGCGTTCGTCTGACACGTACTGGCGTGCCGCGTTGCCCAGGTCGCGTGCCAGGTCCGGCATCGCGACGAGGCGCAGCAGCCGCGCATGAAACTCCACCGGGTCGCGAAACAGCAGACCGGTTCGTCCGTCGTCGATGCTGTTACCATAGACGACGGTGCTGGCCAGCGTCGCGACGCGGCACGATGCGGCCTCGATAAATTTCAGGTCGGACTTGGCGCGATTGAACGGCGTATCCGAGAGCGGCATGAACGAGACTTCCGATCCGCCGAGGATCCGCATGTAGGTCTCGTAGTCGCAGGTGGGCGTGAACGTCTTGTGTGGCGTTTGCAGCGCATCGAAGAATCCCTGGTCATGCACGACCTGGAACTTCAGCCGTTCGCCCGCCATGGCGGCGACCGCGTTGATCGGTTGAATGAACGGCCCCCAGTCCCGCTCCCGGTTCAATGCGCCGAAGAACAATGTGATGGAGTGCGGGTCCGCGAAGTTCCGGACTTCGGGCAATGAGGCCAGGGCGTTCGGGAAGACCGCGATTTCGGGATTGTACTTCCGGAGCACCTCCGCGAGGGCCGTCGTGCTCGTCTGAATCGCATGGACACCGAGAAACGTCAGTGCGCCACCCATGCGCATCATGTCGAAATGGTCGGGATGGTCGTCGAATTCCGTGACGATCAGGTAGCCGGCCTCGGTCAGCATCCGCAGCATGCTCAGGCCCTGCTCACCGATCAGGGCCGGGCGATGCAATACGAATATGCGCGGCGTTCCGTCGGCCGACTGGCCCATGTCCACACGATCGGTCACACCCGCGCTGACGGCCGGATCGGTTCCAACCGCCTGCAGCGGATGCACCACGCGGACATGCGACACACCGCCCACCGGCGTCAGCATGTTCCCCGCGAGGATCATCCTCTGGATCGGCTCCTTGCGCACCCGCCAGATCGAGTGACTTCCCGCGGCGCGACGCTGATACGCCTGCGGATCAATGCCAAGCGCCGACAGCCCGGGGGCAAGCGCCTCGGCAAAGCCAGCCGCCGCCGCTGCGTCGGTCTCGTGGGGAATCACGTCGCACAGGGTCAGCCCGGCGAGGCGAAGCTGCTGCCTGATGCGGTCGGGATTGAACCAGCGCCGCCTCCCGGCTTCCTCTTCGTCCCAAGTTCCGCGCAGCAATTGCTCGGTGAAACGCCAGTATTCGAAGTTGGGAACGCAGATCAGCATGACGCCGTCCGCACTGAGCGCCTCGGCATGGCGACGGATCAGTGCCCAGGGATCGCGCAGGTGTTCCAGGATGTTCTTGTAGATGATGCAGTCGATGCCCTCGGGCACATCGAACGGCAGCGGATCGATCTCCACATCCACCGCGGCGACCTGATCCATATGCAAGGCGGCCAGGTTCGCCGCCTCCGGGTCCCGATCGATCCCCAGCAGACGGGCCTTCGGATTGAACGGCCGAAAGGCAGCGGCCAGCGCGCCGCGCCCGCATCCCACGTCCAGAATGGTCTGAGCCGTCAACGGGATTCGCGGCAGCAGGTCGGTGGCCTGGAGAGACGACTGCATCGGCGGTGCTGAGATCCCGCGAAAGGTTAGGTGGCGGAGCCAGTTTGCGGTCAGCCGATCGACTTTAGCTGGTAGGCGGAAACGTCGCTGGCTTGCAAGCTTTGTCGCGACTGGGTGACGGAGGCGAAACGGGATATTCCCCGCAGCGGTTCGATCCGCATCGCATGAACGGCGTCGAGCATCCGGGATTGGCACCGGTCCAGCGCCGATCCGGATGACAGTTGCGGCGTGGCTTGCGCCGCCATCCGCAGGGCTCGGCTGGCCCGGGCGATAAGCCGGTCCGAGGCGATCGTTTCGAGGCGGCCCGCGTGCGGGTCCATCCACTTGTGCGTCGTGGGCCACGAACCCAACCGGATCGTGCCGGCCCACTCCGCCAGCGTCGAGGCCGGCAGGCGGTTGAACTGCGGGCGCAGGTCCATCGTGTCGGCCCAGTCCGCCCACTTCGCGCGGTGAATCTGGGCCAACGGGCGGATGGCGACCCACGGCACACGCAGCGCATCGGCGACGATCGCCCCGTGCAGCGCTTCGCTCAGCAGGAGCTCGCAGCGTCCGATCGCCCGCAGGATATCGAGCGGATTGTCGCGGGGGTCGATCAGCCTGACGCCGGCCATGGCCGCCGCCTGGCGCCACGCGCCTCGGGCCGCGCTTTCGAAATGCGGCATGAAGCCGATCCCGGTTCGGTCCATGGCGGGAAGCCCGAGAGCCGACGGCACGAGGACGGCGGGATCGCCCAGTGCCAGGGCGGCGGGAAGGCCCAGTGTGGCGGCAGTGCGGGGGCCGCGGACCCAGTGGATGATCCAGGTTTCATCGAGGCGCGGTTTGCGTTCGTAGCCGCCGTAGCCGGACCCGGCGACGATCTTGGTGGGTTCTGGCGGGTGGCGTCGGTCCAGCACCGATCCGATGCCCAGGAACCGGGTTCCAGGATTTTCGTCGAAGAAGCCGGGCAGCAGACGCGGCCAGAGGATCGTGTTCAGTTCATCGCCGAAATTGGTCGATGCGCCTTGCCATCGGTACAGGATCACGCGGGCACCGGCACCGCGGCTTGCTCGATCGCGGCTTCGGTGGCGTGCCATCCGCATGCGGCCTTGATGAAGCCGGTGGCGTAGGCGACCCGCCAGCGGGCATGCAGCAGGAAGGTGGAATGGCGCGGGACCAGGCAGGTTGGGGCCAACAGGCACGCGACCAGCAGGCGCCGGGGCAGTTCGCGCCATATGCTTTCGGACTGCTGCAGCAGGCGGCGGGTCAGGACCGTGGAGGCGCCTTGCCAGTACAGCCGGGACAGCAGCCATTCGGGTTCCAGGCGGCGGGCCTGGATCTGATGATGCACCATGATCCGCGAATCGTAGCGCACCGAATAGCCGGCGTCCTGGAGCATCCACGCAAGCTGGACCTCCTCATCCGACAGCAGCGACTTGCCGAAGCGGCCGATCGCACCACCGAAGCCGCCCGCAGCGAGCAGGGACAGCACATGCACGACCATGTTGGCGGCATAGGGTTCGAGGCCCTTCGGCAAGGAGGCGGTGCGGTATTCGCCGCATCCTTCGTGCTCGATGATCGACAGGACGCCGCGCAGGGAAGCCGGCCACCACGCGGGCAGGGGGGCTTCCCATTTCGGCAGGATGCGGCCGCCGATCAGCGCGGGCGGCCGGCCGGGTTGGGCGATGGCGGCCAGGATGGCTTCCACCCAGTCGGGGGCGGGTATGGCATCGTCGTCGATATAGGCGATGAACTGGGTGCGGGCCGCCCAGGCGCCGGCGTTGCGGGCGAGGCTCACGCCCGGCTGGTCGAGCCGGATCAGGCGGGCGTCGTGCTGGGCCGCGAGGACGCCAAGATCCGCGGCCGCGACCGGGGAGGAGGCACTGTCCACCAGCAGGACGGTAAAACGATCGCGCGAGACGGTCTGGCGGCGCAGCCCGTCCAGGCAATCGCGGACGTAGCGGGGGCGGTCATGGGTGCAGATGCAGACGGTCAGATCCATGCCGAGGAGGCTAGAGGCCAAAGGTTGACAAAACCTTAAGCCCCCCGGGCTTGTCGCAAGGCGTCCCCGGCCGCGGGACCGGGCGTCAGCCTAAATGGGACCGCGCGGTGCTACGCGGGCGGAATGTTGGAGTTGACCCGGAACAGATTGCTCTTGTCATACACCGCCTTGATCTCCCGCAGCCGGCGGTGGTTCTCACCGAACGAGGCCCGAATTTTCTCTGGCCGGTCGTCGGCGGCGATGTGGTTGATATAGGCGCTGCCCTGAAGATGCGGCTCCAGCCGTCCCCAGATCTCACGCACCCATGCGATGTGCGTGGCGCTTTCCGATCCCTCGGTCCACTGCCCGATGGCATCGAAATCCCATTGCGCCCGGCGCGCTCCGAACGCCGTCTCCGCCGCCGGGACGCGTGTAATGGCGCCATGGAGATAGAAAAGGAACAGCGCACTGAGTGGCGAACTGAATCGCGCGGCGCCTTCCACCATGACCTCGATCAGTTCGTCCGCGATCTGCTCGGTGAAGGCCGAGCGCCAGTAACGGTGCAGCCCGTGCTCGGCGTTGGGCGCGTCCAGCATCGTCTGGCGCGCGCCATACGGCATGGGCCCCACCAGATCGGCGACCGGCTGGCCGAACCGGCGGGCCGGTGCGAGGACGCGCTCACCCTCTTCGATCGGACCGTTATAGCCCAATACCATCGCCGCCATAGGGACGCCTTCGGGCGAGGTCAACAGCGCGGCATAGGCCTCGGCCTCGTCCGGCAGCGTGGCGCAGAAATCGCGATAGAAGCGCAACATGTCGGCGGCGCGGTCCAGCGGATGGAGGACCAGCCCGCCCAGGACCTGGCTGACCGGATGCAGACGATACTCGAGCGAGGTGACGACGCCGAAATTGCCCCCGCCGCCGCGCAACGCCCAGAACAGATCCGGATGCTCCGTCGCGCTGGCCTTGCGGAACGTGCCATCGGCGGTGACCACATCGGCTGAGATCAGGTTGTCCACGGTCGCTCCGTGCTTACCCATGAGCCAGCCCAGGCCACCGCCGAGGGTGAGGCCGGCGACGCCGGTGTTCGAGACAGTGCCGCCTGTGGTGGCGAGGCCATGGGCTTGCGTCGCCTGATCCAGTTCGCGCCACAGCACGCCGCCCTCGGCACGGGCGATGCGCTTGTCCGGATCGATGTTGATCGCCTTCATCGGCGACAGGTCGATCACCATCCCGCCGTCATTGGTGCCATAGCCGGGGGCGCTATGCCCGCCGCCGCGCACGGATACCAGGAGGCCGCTTTGGTTGGCGAAGTTCACCGCGTGCTGAACATCGGCGGCGTTGGCGCAGCGCGCGATCAATGCCGGCCGGCGATCGACGTTGCCGTTCCATACGCGCCTGGCGCCGTCGTAGTCCGCGTCATCAGCCAATATGACGCCGCCGCGCAGGTTGTTCCGGAGTATGGCGATCTCGGCCGCGCCCAGGCTGGCGCGGGATCCATCCAGGGTAGCGATCTCGACCACGTCATGTCCCCCTATCGAACTGTTGTTTTTTTGCTTGGCAGGCTGTCTTTGGGTCAGCCTGGCCATTTTGTGGGCTTTGGTCGTCCTTGGGCCGACTCTGTGTATCTGTCCGGGCGGGAGGAGGCCATAGAACGACCGGCAACGCTCCATGATGTGATGATCGCGCTGAACCAGACGGCCAAGGCACCCGCTAAAGGTAGGCTGGTGTTTCGCTTTGTCTTGCACGCGCGTCGGTTCGTCTTGTGCGCGTCGGAGCGCTGCGAATACTTCCTCCACCGCGCAGTATACCACCCCGCATTGGCGCCGACTCTCGATCCTCGTCACGGCCCGACGACAGTCCGGGCCACTCGATCCTCGTCATGGGCCCTTCGATCCCCGTCATCGCCCGGCGAAGTCCGGGCCATCTGCCACGGCACGGTCCTGGATCAAATGGCCCGGACTGTCGCCGGGCCATGACGAATGGGGAATGCCCGCTGTTCCAGGCATCTTCCAAGAGAATCGCGTTGCCGGGTTTGAACTTCCGGAGGGTGCCACCCTCCGCAGTCAGGTTTGCCTCTCTTCGAAGGATAACAAATAGAACTCCCCGTGGAACTGGGCGCGACATTGCCCAACCAATCGACGGGGCGCCAACCGACGAACACCGCGATCCCATCATCAACTGAGCGACCTGTCGTGGCTCGGCAGGAGGAATGGAGAATCCTGGAACCAGCACAACATCCAGGTCCTCAAAGTGAGACACTCCAGAGTCGTCAGCAAACAACCGCGTGTCTGTGGCGCCCGTCGAAATCGACATCCCCAACATTTCGGATCAGCGTGGGGAGCACTGGCATCAGGCACAGGATGTTGTTTAGGACTTTGGCCTCCGGTCAGCATGTCCAGCGTGCGGGACCTACGGTGCAGTGCTATCTTCGCCACATCGATCAACCGCGATCGAAGGACGCGTGACGTTCCCGCCATGATGCATTTGCGGTTCAGAAAAAGGGAGGGGTTTCATGCTAACGTTCGTGTGCTACCTGAATTGGACCGACCAAGGCGCGAAGGCCGTCAAAGACGCGGTAAAGCGATACGAGGCCACCAAGACCCTGATCGCGGGATTGGGCGGGCGGCTGGTCTGCTGCTATGTGACGACCGGTCAATATGACGTCGTTCTCGTGGTCGAGATGCCCACTGGCGATGCGATGACCAAATTGGCCGTGGCTCTGACATCGCGAGGCAATGCGCGCACGACGACGGTACGGGCATTCTCGCCGGAGGAATTCGGAAAGCTTGCCGCCGAAGCGCCTTGACCGCATCGTGCCTTTGCGCGGCACCAACTTTGGTGCCGCGCAGTTAAGGCGTCACGCCTGAAGCCGCGGGCGGCTCGATCCCTTCAAGCTCGCATAGGTCGATGTCGCTGATTGTGTGCCTCAAACGTAAGCTGGGCGCCTACGGCTGTAGGCTGAAGGCGAGAGTAATCGTCATGACCGGGGCCTCGATCTGCCAGTTTCCGATGTCCCCTGGTGACGAGACAGAAACAGTATTTCCGGCCCGGATTCGGTGGGAGCCGCGATGCGGGCATACGGTCCCCGCGGAAGCGGCTGACCCGCGAACGGGCCAGCCAACTCCCTACTTTCGGACGATGGTTATCTTGACTTTTACGCCAATTTTCACCACTATCCTGGCAGGAGATTGAGATTTTGCATTGGCTCATTCTCCGCGAGTAAGCCGGTCGGGACCATTCCCGGCCGGCTTTTCCTTTTTGATGCCGATGTCTGAAGAATTGGTTAACGCCCGCGCGGCATTGGGCACGGTCCCCGCGGAAGCGCTGAAGTGGTCCCCGAAACTTGGACCGGGGTTAAGCCCGGTTCGCTCCTGTGCGACTGATCGACGTGCGGTTCCTGCAAACGCCATGGTATGGGTTTCGCCATATGGCGTATCACCTGCCGTGCGAGGCCACACGGGCGGCCGCGAACGGGTGCAACGGCTGATGGCCAAGATCGGGCTGGTGCCGACCCGCCAGCGGCCGCGAACGACGGTTATCTTGTGCTTATTTGTGTGAATGACTGAGTGGACACGAATGACTGCCCCCGCCGGCTTACCAACAGCCGGCTGTGACAAACGGGCGCGGGAATGACGCCCCAGCCGATACCCACGGCAGGCGCGGGCAGGCACAAACCAAGCCCGCGGCGCGCCGTGCTTGGAAGCCTAGCCGAGATTGTAGCTTCCGCTCCATGTCC
>JARLIN010000067.1 GCA_031291715.1 Rhodopila sp.
ACGCCTACATGCTTGCGATCGAGCCGTCCACGCAACGGCCGCGCATGTTGCAGGCGATGGACGCGATCATGGAACTGCTGAAAATGGACGGCCGCGTCAACATCAAGACCGACTGGTTCGACATGAACGACGCGCGCCTGCATCTCGCCCCCTACAGCGACCCGCATTTCGAAATCGCTGTCGCCAGCACCATCACCCCCTTCGGCATGATCGCGGCGGGCACCCACGGCACCGGCGTCCTGTCCATCGGCGCCGGCCTGCCAGGCGGCCCGGAGGCTCTGGCCAGCCAGTGGAAGATCGCCGAACAAGCCGCTGCGAAGGCCGGCAAGACCGTCAGCCGCAAGAAATGGCGCGTCGTGGTGAACGCCCATATCGCCGAGGACGACGAGCAGGCCCTCGCCGAAGTCCGCAAAGGCGAGCGCAACGAAACCATCACGTATTTCGAGGACACGCTCGGCCGTCCCCCCGGCCGCGCCGACGACCCGCTGCGCGAGGGGGTGGCGATGGGAACGACGCTGGTCGGATCGCCCGAAACGGTCACCAAGGGCATCAAGCGGCTGCTGGAATACAGCCAGGGCGGCTTCGGCGGCCTCCTGTTCCGCGCCCATGAATGGGCGACGCGCGAGCAGACGATGCGCAGCTACGAGCTGTTCGCGCGCTACGTGATGCCGGTGTTCCAGCAATCTCTGGACGCGCCGACGGGATCGTCCACCTGGGCGCGCGAAAACCGCAAACAGGTGTTCGGCGCCACGCCGGAAGCCGTGCGGCGCGCCTTCACCGATTTCGGCGCCGCTGTGCCCGAAGACTTCAAGTCCCGCACTTTGGGCGGGCGGGACGCGTCGTAGGGACCCGTGGGAGGAACATCCATTTCGTATGGGTTGGCTACCCCGCATGTGTGACGGCCGGGCCTGCCCCGGCCGGCCACGACTTTATTTTCTCAAGCCGCCAAATCGCGGGTCACCTGGCCAAGCCCGGTGATAACACAATAAGGCGAGGGCAACTAAGAACTACCGCAACAACGACCGCCGCGCGGACAAGAACTCCTCCACCGCCGCGACCAGCGCATCGCATTCCGCGTCCCCGATCGGCAGCGACACCGTCATCATCCCCCGCCGAGCGAGCCATATCCCGTGCGCCAGCATATCAAAGAAGAACAGCTCCTTCAGCTTGGGATCGGCCTTCGCTGCGACCTCCGGACTGGTCACCGGCCCGCGCATCGTGTGCACGGCCAGCATCGAACCGATCCCCGTAAACTGCACCGGTGCATCCGCTGTCCGGCACAGCGCGTTCAGCCGCTCCCGTAACTTCTCCCCCCGGGCGTTCAATGCCACGGCGGCCTCCGGCGTATAGACTTCCGTCAGACCGGTCAGCCCGGCCGTCATCGTCAGCACGTTGTTGTTGAACGTCCCCGCATGCGGCAAGGCATCCGCCCGCCTGGGATCGAACAGATCCATGATATCCGCCCGGCCGCCGAACGCCCCAAACGACATCCCGCCGCCGATATATTTCCCGAACGTCGTCAGATCCGGCTTCACCCCGGCAACCGACTGCAACCCGCCCGGCGCCAGCCGAGACGTCATGACCTCGTCCAGGACCAACAATGCCCCGACCCGTGCCGTCTCCCGCCGCAGCATGCCAAGAAAGTCAGCAGACGCCGCGATGCATCCGCCACTGCCGATCATCGGTTCCAGGATCACCAGGGCGAGTTCGTCGGCGTTCGCCGCGATCAGCGCCTGCGTCCGCTCAATGTCGTTGTATGGCGCCAGCACATAATCGAGCGGCACATTGATCGGCGATCCACCCCCGGCGAACCCGAACACCGCGCCGTGATAGCCGCCATTGAACACCAGCACCTTCTTTCGCCGCGTAAAGATCCGCCCCAGCGAGATCGCCAGCAAATTCGCCTCGGTGCCGGAGTTGGTGAACCGCACCCGCTCCAGCCCGAACCGCTCACAGACCGCTCGCGCGAACCGCGCCTCGGTCATATTCGATGCACCGAAGCTGATCCCGTTATCCAAGGCTCGATCGAGGGCCGCGCGGATCACCGGGTGCGAGTGCCCATACAGGCCGGCGGTATATTCCCCCAGGAAGTCGATGAATTCCCGTCCATCGACGTCCCACATCCGGCACCCCTCGGCCCGCGCCATCGCCAACGGGAATGGCGCGTAGTGCAGCACCGTGCGGGTATTGCCGCCGGGCATGACCGTGGTCGCCTCGACATAGCGCGCCAGACTCCGCGGCGCACTGGTCACATAGGCTTCCTTCGCCTCGTTCAGCGCCGCGTCGATATCAGTGTTGCGCAAGCTGCTCTCGCTCATGACCCTTCCCCGCGTCTGGTCGCCCCACCAGTCTGCGCACCACCCGATGTCCACGCAACCGGCTCGGTTTGACCCCGCAAGGGGGTTGTCCATGCGCGCGGCAGGGTGCAGGCGATCAAAATGCTGAACGCCTGACCGGCGGATGAGACTGGCAACGCTGCGCCGCCCGCTCTAGTGTGCGGCGCAGCAAATTAAGGACCCCCTGCTGATGGACCTGAAAGACCATATCCGCGGTATTCCGGATTTTCCGAAGCCCGGCATCCTGTTCTACGACATCTCCACGCTGCTGCGGGATGCGGATGCATGGCAGGTGGCGATGGGCCGGATGGCTCGCGCGGTCCGGGCCTACATGCCCGACCTGGTCGCCGGCGTGGAAAGCCGCGGCTTCCTGGTCGCCGCACCGCTGGCCCTTAAGCTGGGCTGCGGCTTCATCATGATCCGCAAGCGCGGCAAACTGCCGGGCGAGACGGTCGGTCTCAACTACGCCCTGGAATACGGCGAGGACCGCGTTGAAATCCAGGCCGACGCGGTGCAACCCGGCCAGCGCGTGGTGGTCGTGGATGATCTTCTGGCCACCGGTGGCACCATGGCCGCGGGCATCGCCCTGCTCCGACAGGTCGGTGCCGTCGTCCCGGCCGCGGCCACGCTGATCGAGCTCGGTTTTCTGAACGGGCGTTCGCGGCTGGATGTGCCGTGCGAGTCGCTTGTTTCCTACGACGAATAGAGCCCGTCGATCAGCCGATATGTCCCGGCGGGATCGTGTGCGCCTGTCCGATAGACGCAAGCGCATCGAAATAGCCGCCGGCGAACGGCGGCGACGAACCTGACCCACCCGCCGGCCGGGCTGCGTGATCGGCCCGTGTCGGCGCAAAGTCGTGCAACCCCAGCCCGGATGCCTCTCGCATGAGGTAACTGCCCAGATGACCCGATCCACCGCTCGGGGTCGCAATGAATCCGTGTTCGCCGGTGGCGTCATCGTAATACCCGAACACTTCGCCGAGGTCGTTGATACCGAGCGGAATGGTGCTGGTGGCGCCCGGTGCATCGAGCGTGATGAAGGTGCCGTGCTCGTCAACGAAGCCGTACGACACCCCGCTGCTGTCAGAATAAAATCCGACAACTTCGCCCCGGTCGTTAAGAGCGATCGCATTGGTGGCGACGGCGCCCGGCACAGCGATGGTTGTGAAACGCCCCTTGTCATACAGAAAGCCGAGTTCGACGCTGTTGCTCAGGTGCGATCCGACAACCTCGCCCTTGTTGTTGATGCTGCCGACCGCCTGGTTTTGGGTGAAGATGTCTCCACCCGGCGGGACGATGTAGGTGTAGGTTCCGTGATCATAGACGAAATAGCCAGGGGGGCCGCCGACATCGTATCCGACCACCTGCCCGTGGTTGTTGATCCCTGAGACAATGACATAAGTGGAACCCGGCGGATCTATCGTGGTGAATGTGCCGTCGTTGTCGATAAAGCCGTACGATTGCTGATTGTTGAAGTAGTAGATCCCGGCGATCTCGTCCTTGTTGTTGATGCCCATGGCTTGTGTGAAGGTCGCGTTCGGCACGGCGATGGTGGTGAAGGCGCCGTGGTCGTACATGAATCCTTGCGCATTGGTGCCGACGCCATAGTATTCGCCCACGACTGACCCGCGGTCGTTGATGCCGAAGGCTTGGGCATACGTCGCGTCTGGCGGGTTGATTGTGGTGAATATTCCGTTGTCATAAATAAATGCACTAAAAACATTTCCGGGGTGTTCCGGCACCATACCTCCGTCATAGCCTGCAACTTCACCGGCGTTGTTGATGGCGGTCGGGGTGGTGAGTGTCGCATTCGGCGCGTCTAGCGTCGTGAAGGTGTAGGTTAGCGGCGTCTTTGACGATTGCATCGTCGTTCCCTCCGCAGGCCCGTTTCGATTTCGCACGCACCGTCCGCCGGAGGCTTCCTGGAGCGTGATCGCGCTGGGCGGAGCGTTTGATCGCATGCTTCACGCACTTTGGTGCGACGCCCCAGGCCATGGCGGTGAGCGCGAAGTCCGCCCAAGCACCATGCGGCGGCGGACGATTTCAAAAGATATCACGCGGCGATGCACTGGCGAAGGCGCTCCCGCCCTGTTCGCATCACATCGCCGCGAACCTTGTTGAAGGGCGCGACACGCCTCCCATCGGTGACAGCAATCCAACCGGCCGGTTCGTTAGTTACAAGGAGTCTCCAGGACCAGCGCGCGCCGGTCAGGGCGCGAACGCGGTCTTGGTCCGGGTGTATTCCAGCCGGTAAGTCCCCCGAACGAAGGTTCCCGTCGCCCCGGCGGCGGCCAGCGCCGCGTCCGGCAGCACGCCAGCCAAGGCATCGGCATCGGTCGCCTCGACCATGATGAAGCGCGACGGCGGTTCCTGGATATCGGTCCGCCCTTTCGTTTCGGTGGTGCGCACAGCCGACGCTGCCGCATCGCCCTGGCAGAGATGCACGCCGGTCACACGCGGCAATGCCAGGCACGCCTCGACAGCCGCGCGCTGATCGGCCAACGCCGCGTCGGGGAAATCGAGGCGAATGGTCAGGATCGCGCCGCCGGCGCCAGGCCCTCGGGTCAGCAGAACGCGGGACAGAGCACGCGCCGTATCCCGAAATTGCGATGTGGTCGCCTTGGTCCAAGGCGTGGGATCATTCAGCCGGTTGGCATAATCGACGCCCTTCGCGACCTCCATCGTATCGAGCTCATACAGCGTGAAGAACTCCGGATGCGTCGCGGCGTCAGCGGCGATATAGCGCCGGCCACGCCGGAAGCCGGGGATTCCCACCCGTTCCGGCATATGTTCATGGATATGCCACTGATAGAATTGCTCCCGCGTTTCCGGTGCGATTCCGTTCCAGATGGCGACCACCGCCTCCCCAGCCAGCATCGTTGCGTTCCTTGATCAATATGTGGACCGGCCGCCCGACAGGTCGAACACCGCGCCGGTGGAAAAACTGCAATCCGGGCCGCACAGCCAGGACACCATCGCCGCGACTTCGGCCGGTTCCAGGAACCGGTTCATCGGAATGCGGCCAAGAAGGTCGCGGGCGCGCTCGGCTGTGACTTCTTCAAGCATCTTCGTCCGCACCACCGTCGGGGTGATGGCGTTGACCAGGATGCCATCCGTGGCAAGTTCCTTGCCCAGAACCTTGACCAGCCCGATGAGCCCCGCCTTGGACGCGGCATAGGCGCCGCCAAGCGCCGTGCCTTCCTTGCCCTGCACCGAGGCGATCATCACGATACGCCCACGATCCGGTCCTGGATTGCGCAACATGTGCGGCACGACCGCCCGAACGGTCAGGAACGCGGCGGTCAAATTCGTTTCAATGACCCGGCGAATATCGGCGACAGGCGTTTCCCACACCCGCGCCACCGGACCCAGCACACCCGCGTTGACCACCAGTGCCGTGATCGGCGCCACCGCGACCGTCTTCGCGGCGGCAGCCTCCAGTGCCGCCGCGTCGGTCACATCCACCGCCAGCGCCAGGTCCGCCGCCGGCACGGCATCGCTGAGATCCCAGGACACCGGGCTGTATCCGTCCGCGCGCAACCGGGACAGCAGCGCCTGCCCGATGCCCCCCGCCCCGCCGGTTACGACGGCCGCACCTCGGTTCATCGCGGCAGATACGCGTCGGTCCAGAACGCCGTCGCCGGCAGATCTGTCTTCAGGTCCTGGTATTCCGTCATCAGCTGCAACGTCTCCGCCCAATCTTGCGCCGCCATCCAGCCGATTGGCTTGTCCTCGCCGTGCGGGCTGTGCACCAGCGTCAGACCTGCCTTCAACTGCGCCATCGCCAGATCACGGTCCATGTCCGGTTTCACCTTCATGCCCGCCGCGATCGAGGCGTCCGGATCCGCGATCGCGGCATCGAACGCTTCCCGCGTCGCGGCAATGAAGCGGCGCAGCAGATCGGGGTTCTTGTCCACCGTTGCCTTCGCCACGACGATCGCAAGGCCCATCGTGTTCACCCCGAGGCTGGGATACGGGAACGTGCGCACAGCGACGCCCCGGCGCGGCAGGATCAGTGCCTGGTTTTCCACCCCGGAGAGCATCCCAACGGTGCGGTTCTGCAACACCGCCACCATCTTCGCTTCACCATCGACGCGCAAGAAGCCGATCGCGTCCGGCGCCAGCCCGTTACGCTTCAGAATGGCCGGAAACATCACCAGCCCGGCTTCGCCCGTCGTCGCTGCCAGTGTCTTGCCGACCAACCCCTTCAGATCGGTGATCCCCGAATCCGCCCGCACGCTGATGCCGTAGGGACTGCGGTTCATAATCCCCATGACCGCGACGACCGGGGCACCTTTGGTCACGCCGTTGATGATCGACGCGCCATCCGCCAGCCCGAATGTCTCGGTCCCGGAGGCGACGATCTGCACCGCCCGCCCCGATCCCTGGCCCTCGCCAATCGTCAGGTCGATGCCGTGTTGCTTGTAGATACCTTTGTCAACACCGAGGAAGAAGGGCGTGTGGAACCCGTAGATCAGCCAGTTCAGGCGGAACGTGACCGCGTCATCAGCCCTCGCTTGCGTCGTCGTGGCGAGCACGACAAGCAGGCAGCAAATCAATCGGCGCATCTTGTTTCCCCGGTTATTATTGTTATAGCCCTGGACTGTCACCCGACAGGCGCCGGCGGGACACATGCCAGGGCAAGGCGATGCCCTCCAGCACTTCCACCGCGCCGTACAAGGCCAGCCCCATCGCCGACAGCACGAAAATCGCGGCGAACGCCATCGAGGTGTCCAGGTTGCCGTTATACTCCATCAACAAATAGCCCAACCCGCGATCGGAGGCGACGAACTCCGCCACCACCGCGGCCGTGGCCGCCAGCGCCGCCGCGACCTTGAAACCACCGAACAGCGCCGGCAAGGCATGCGGCAACTGCACCATGCGGAAAGTGCGCAAGCGCCCCGCACCGGTGGAGCGGGCAAGTTCCATGATCTCCGCCTCGATCGAGGCGAAAGCCGTGGTTGCGGCCACAACAATGGGGAAGAACGACAGCAGGAAGACCAGCAGCACCTTCGGCATCAATCCGAAACCGAACCAGATGATGAACAGTGGCGCCACCGCGATCTTCGGCACGATCTGCAGGAACACCAGCAACGGATAGGCAACCGCCTGCACCGTGCGCGAGAACGCGATCCCGAGCGCGATCAGGACGCCCAGGATGACGGCGGCGAAATAGCCCAGCAGCATTGGTTGAACGGTGTAGGCGGCGCCGGTCAGCAGACTGCGCCACTTGCTCACCCCGTCTGCGACGATGGAGGACGGCGGCGGCAGGATATAGACCGGGATGGAAAGCGCCCGCACCGCCAGTTCCCAGATCAGCAGGAAAGCGACAATGCCAGCCATCGCACGCACCTGTCGTCCCACCGCATTCATGCGCATCCGCTTTCCCCCCGGTTTAGTCCCCCGTTTTGGTCCCCGGTCTTGATCATTGACGGACCCGGCGCGGCCGGATAGCGTCCCGACGATTAATAGAACACTGTTCCACTAAGATGCGGCTTGTCAAGGGACTGCTCGATCGCTGCGTCGATGTCACCGAGCTGCTCTCCGGTGCTTCCGGCCCGCTACGCCTGTCCGATATCGCGCAACAGCTCGATCTTCCCAAAAGCGCCGCCCACCGGCTGTTGCGGGAGCTGTGCGACCGGGGCTGGATGGAACAGGTGGGCATCGACGGCCCGTATCGGCTGACGCTGCGGTTCGGGTTGCTCGGCGGCCGTGTACTCCGAGCGAGCGGGCTGCTGGAAAACACCCAACCGCTGCTGGACCAGTTGGCCGTGCGGACCCGGGAACTGGCCCGCCTCACGGTGGTGACCGGCCATGCACTGTCCTGGCTGAGTTCGGCTCAGGGTGCGCCACCCGGCCTGATGTACCAGCCAACCATGGACGGGGCACCCGTGCTGCATGCCACGGCGAACGGCAAGGCTTTCCTGGCCACATTCGACGACGCAACGGCCCTTCGCATCGCTCGCTCGGTCGGTTTAGGTGTGTGCCAGCCGACACCGCGGACCGTCGCGGACGAAACAGCACTGGCGCGGGAACTCACCGCCGTCCGGCAGCGCGGATACGGGCTGGCCGATCAGGAGGCGGAGATGGGCGTGACCGCCGTTGCTGTCGCGATCCGGGGACGCAGCGGCATTGTCCGGGGAACGGTCTCTGTGGCGGGGCCGAGCCTTCGTTTTCCACCGGCACGCATTCCGGAGCTGGCGAAACAACTCAACGACACGGCCGCCGCTCTTGGCGAAATTTGGCCGGAAGCCACCGGCACGGAACCATCATGAACGTGATCCTCGCCAAGGCGGAGCGCTACTTCGGCCCGATGCAGGCATTGGCGCCAATCGACCTGGATATCGGTGACGGTGAGTTCGTCAGCATCGTCGGACCCTCCGGCTGCGGGAAATCGACATTGCTACGTCTGGTGGCAGGACTGCTCCCTGTCAGCAGCGGTCAGGTGGTGGTGGACAGCAAGCTAGTCTCCGGCCCCGTGACCCAGCTCGGCTTCGTCTTCCAGCAGCCAATCCTCCTGGATTGGCGCACCGCGCTCGGCAACGTGCTGTTTCAGGTCGAAATGCGCGGGGAGCGGCCCGCCCCCTGGCGCGACCGTGCGAAAGCCCTGCTCGATCAGGTCGGTCTCGGCGACTTCGCGGCGTCCTATCCCCACGCCTTATCCGGCGGCATGCGCCAACGCGTCGCCATCGCGCGGGCCCTCGTGCATGAACCCGGACTGCTGCTGATGGACGAGCCGTTCGGCGCCCTGGACGCGCTGACCCGCGAGCAGATGCGCATCGACCTGGAGGCCCTGTGGATGCGCCGCCGCATGACCGTGTTGTTCGTGACCCACAGCGTGGACGAGGCGGTGCTGTTGGGGGACCGTGTCGTCGTCATGTCACCGCGGCCCGGACGGATCGACCGGATCCTGGACATCGACATTCCTCGCCCGCGCGGCCTGGCCGCTCGCCGGAACCCGCGCTTCCTGGAAGCCGAGGAGTCGATCACCGCCCTCTTCCTGGAACGCGGCGTGCTGTCCCGCGCCTGATCGCCCGGGTGTGATCGCTTCGGGTTGAAGCAATCACACCCTTAATCATTTGCTTAAGGCAGCGAGTCACCTCTGAGGTTGATGCAACCTCAGACGATCGCGCTTTAAGCCGCCAGCTCCGCCTGCGGACCGCGCACCAGCTTGCCGGGTAGCACGCCAGTGGCCTGCCCCTCCCGGAAGGTCACGTGACCCGAAACAATCGTCGCCTCGTAACCGTTCACCTTTTGCAGCAGCCGCTTGCCGCCGGCCGGCAGGTCGTTGACCACGTAAGGGGCCCCCGCCCCCAGCTACTCCCAGTCGATAATATTCACGTCGGCTTTCTTGCCGGCCGCCAGAATACCACGGTCATGCAGGCCAGCCGCCCCGGCGGTGTCGGAGGTCAGGCGACGGATCAGTTCCGAAACATCCCAGCGCTTCTGGTCGCGGCCCCAATGCGTCAGCAGCCACGTCTGGTAGCCGGCATCGAGGATGAACGCGACATGCGCCCCGCCATCGCCCAGGCCCATGATGCAGTTGCGGTTGTCCAGCAGCGTCTCCGGCATCGACAGGTCGCCGTACGCATAATTGCCCAGCGGCATGTAGATGAAGTCGGCGCCGTCGTTCTCGATCAGCATGTCGTAGGCGACTTCCGGCGGCGTCCGCCCCTCGCGCGCCGCGATCGCCGCGACGCTGTCTTCCTTCTTAGGCTGATAGTTCGGCGGATTGCCGAAGCGGAACATGAAGTCGAACGACAGGCGATGGAACAACGGGAAGGTGCTACCCTTCCTGGGATCCTCGCTGAGGATTTTCGCCCGCACCGCCGGATCGCTCATGCGGCGAGCGCGTTCCGCCACCGGCAGGTCGGCGATTTCCTTGTAGGTCGGCGTGCCGGAGAACGGGTTCTGGCTGCCGGCCAAGCCCAGCAGCACACCGATCGCGCGGGGGGCGACGACGGGACGGATCGACAACCCGTCGCGAGCCGCCTTGTCGGCGTGGTTCAACAGATCGCGCCACACCTCCGGGCGTGAGTGACGCTGCGTCAGCGTGAACACGGACGGACGACCACTCGCCTCGATCACCCGCCGCAGCATGGCGAATTCTTCGTTATGGTCCGGCGCCCACTCGGACACCATTTCGAGCATCCCCGACCCGGCATCCTTCATGCCCATCGCGATGCCGCGCAGTTCCTCTTCCTGCGCACGCAGTGTCGGCGTCGGATCGCCCCGCAGTGTCTTGTGCGACAGGCTGCGCGAGGTGGAGAACCCGAACGCGCCGGCCCGCATCGCGTCCTTCGTGATCTGCCGCATCTCGGCGATGTCGGCCTGATTGGCGTTCTCCAGGTTGATTGCGCGGTCGCCCATGACGAAGACGCGCATGGCGGCATGCGGCAGCAGCGCGCAGATGTCGATGTCACGCTGCTTTCGGTCCAGGGCGTCCAGATATTCGCCGAACGACTCCCATTCCCATTTCAGGCCTTCATGCATCACCGCGCCAGGGATGTCCTCGACACCTTCCATCAGTTCAATCAGCCGTTCGCGGTCGGCCGGTTTGCAGGGGGCGAAGCCGACCCCGCAATTGCCCATCACCGCGGTGGTGACGCCGTGCCAGGATGATGGCGCCATGTGACTGTCCCACACGGCCTGAGCATCGTAGTGGGTGTGGATATCGACGAATCCCGGCGTCACCAGCTTGCCCTTGGCGTTGATTTCTTCCGCGCCGCCGCCGCTGATCGCGCCGACCGCGGCAATCTTGCCACCGGTGATCCCGACATCGGCTTCGCGCGGGGCGCTGCCGGTGCCATCGACAACCGTACCGCCTCGGATGACCATATCGAACGCTGGCATTGGAGCCCCTTCCCTCTATGATTGGCCGCGATCCTGGGCCAGCCGGCACAGGCTTGCAAGTTTCGGAGCCTGGAGAATGCAGATCAGCCGCGACGACCGCGTGCGGATGGAGCGTGCACATGTATTGGCGTGGCCGGCACTGAACACCGCCGTTATCGACGGCTGGCTATGGCGCTCATCTGGCGGCGGGTCTCAGCGCGCCAACTCCGTTTCGACGATCGACTTCCATGGCGCCGATCTTGAGGCCGCCGTGATCGAAGCTGAATCCCGCTATCGGGCGCTTGGCATGCCCGCACGGTTCCAGACGTTCGACGAAACGTCCCCGCCCGGCCTGGCCGATCTGTTGCGCAGGCGCGGATACCGGCAGAGCGATCCAACGACGACGATGTTCAAGCGTGCCCAAGGCACGGGGACCGTTTCGGATGTCGAGGTCAGTGACCACGCCTGGCCCGCGTGGCGCGACGTCTATCTGGGCGAGGTTACCGAGAACCGGCGCGCGACCAACGGGCTGATCCTGGATAGGATACCAGCACCACGCGCGTTCTTCGGCTGTCACCGCGCCGGTGAGATCGTCGCCACCGCCCTATGCGTCGTCAGCTTCAGCTGCGCCGTGATCGAATGCGTAACAACGCGCGCCGATGCCCGCCGCCAGGGCGCCGCGCTGTCCGTGCTCACCGCTCTGGAGCAATGGGCGGCTCAGCAGGCCGTCGATTGGATCGGCCTGCAGGTCGTCACCGGCAACACACCCGCCGTGACGCTCTATGAACGCCTTGGCTTTGTTGCCGGTGCAACGAACAACTTCTGGGTGGGGCGATGACGGGCCGCTGGAATTAGCTACGCGTCGAAGAAAGCCAGTGTCCGCAACTCGATACTTTCGCGCGGCAGCATATCCGCCGGCGCGTTCGGGTCCGCGAACGAGGTATGCGGCATGAAGCGCGCCCGCCCATCCTTCAGCGAGTCGAAACACTTCAACAGCAGCGCCTCTTCCGCCTGCATCGCCGGGGCATAGTACCAACGGTGCGCCGGATTGAACGTCAGGCCGTAGATCTCCCCCTTGCGGTCGCGATAGATCAGATCCTGCGCCACCAGATCGCCCTCGGCCACTGAGGCCGCATCGCAGACCGCCAGCGGCGCATCGTACAGCGGGCCGCGGATCGGCCGCCAGACATTGACGATGGCGAAACGGCGGGTCAGCAGCTCATTCGCCTCCGCCCCCATCAGGTCGCGCACCCGCTGAGGACCGGAAACCTCCGTGTAGTCGCCATGAATGCGCGTCACCGGCTGGCGCGGAATGCCAGGAGTCCGGTCTTCCACGCCCGGCGTCCGCCGGCGGATCGTATGGTCGAACACCACCACCCGGTTCGCACCTGTGGCCTGTTTCACCAGGTTTTCGGCTTCCCGGTAATAGGTCGTCCGAACCTGCGCCTCGTCATAGAAATCCGTCACCGAAGACGGCGCATCAACCAGCGCGAAGCCCTGCACGTCCAGCGTCAGGCCATCTGCGATCGGGCGCATATCGGAGATCTGCACTGTGTGGGGCTCGTTGACGATGTTGGTCTTCGGCACGCCATCCGGCGGATCATAGGTGTAGGTGTGCGGTTTCTCGGGGGTCTTCGCCAGATAGACGACCTCGGCCGCGACCTGAGGAAGCGAAGAAATGACGTCCATGATGCCTGTCCTCCTTGCCGATCGGGGTGGGCACACCGATCTGTGTGGAAACGCAGATTGGGTGCGATCCCGGCTTCCGCAAGTTAAATCGCGCCACCGAACAGGAGGGCTGATCAGAGTGACCGAACGGGCGCCCATGGCGGAGCGAATCATGGAAGCCGCCGATCGGCTATTCTACCAGAAGGGCATCCGCGCGGTGGGCGTGGACGCCGTCGCGGCCGAGGCCGGGATCAGCAAGCGGTCGCTCTACGACACGTTTCCGTCAAAGGACGCGCTGGTCGCGGCCTATCTGCGGCAGCGCATCCAGCCCTTCCCGGCGTCGGACCTGCCGCCCGCGTCGCAGGTACTTGCCCTGTTCGACCAGCTGTTTATGCGCTTCGCCATAGGTGACTTTCGCGGCTGCCCGTTCGTCAATGCGGTCACCGAGCTGGCCGAAGACTGCGACGCCGCGCGCGCCATCGCCTTGGACTACAAGAACGAGCGGCGCCGGCATATCGCAGGTCTGCTGACCCAGGCCGGCGCGTCCAATCCGGATACCCTCGCCAGCCAGGTCACGCTGCTGATCGAAGGCGCGATCGCCTCGATGCAGGTGCGGCAGGACCCAACCGTCGCGACCCAGGCGCGCGAGGCGGCCACGGTGCTGATGCGCGCGGCCGGAGCCACGGTTTCACCGTGATCACTCGTGTGCGACGTACGGCCTCACCATCTTGGCCGGATCGACAATGCGATCGAACTCTTGCTCGGTGACAAACCCGAGTTGCAGCGCCGCGGCCTTCAAGGTGAGATTTTTGTCCATCGCATGGTGCGCGATCTGTGAGGCCTTGTCGTAGCCGATCACCGGCACCAATGCGGTCACCAGCATCAGGGAGCGATCGACATGCTCCTTGATCCTGGCGAGGTTGGGACGGGTGCCTTCAATGAGGAACCTGCGGAAATTGGCGCAGCCATCGCTCATGATCGTAAGCGAGTGCATGATATTGAAGATCATCAGCGGCTTGTAGACGTTCATCTCCAGATAACCGCCGGCGCCACCGAACCCGACGGCCACGTCGTTGGCCATGACCTGCGCCGCGATCATGGTCAGCGCCTCCACCTGGGTGGGGTTAACCTTCCCCGGCATAATAGAGGAGCCCGGTTCGTTCTCGGGTATCTCCAGTTCAGCAAATCCCGCGCGTGGGCCACAGGACAACAGACGGATGTCGTTGGCGATCTTGTAGAGTGATACAGCGAGGGTACGGAACGTGCCGGACAGTTGCACCAGGGCGTCGTGCGCCCCTTGCACCGCAAATTTATTCGGCGCGGTAACAAATGGCAGTCCGGTGAGTCTGGCGATTTCCGCCGCCACTGCTTCGGCGAAACCGGGTGCGGCGTTGATGCCGGTCCCGACCGCGGTGCCGCCCAGTGCAAGCGGATATACGTCATTCAACGCAGTGCCTATTCGAACAATATTATCGCCGAGCATTGCCGCGTAGCCTGACCACTCCTGTCCCAGCGTGATCGGGGTGGCATCCTGCATATGGGTGCGGCCGATTTTGACGATATCCTTCCATTCCTCGGCCTTTGCCGCGATGGCATCGCGCAAGGCCGTGACCGCCGGCAACAGGCGGCAGGTCACGCTCGTCGCGGCGGCGATATGCATTGCCGAGGGAAACGTGTCGTTGGAGGACTGAGACATATTCACGTGGTCGTTCGGATGGACCGGCGTTTTGCTGCCCAACGGGGTACCGGCAAGCTGGCAGCATCGGTTGGACACAACCTCGTTGACGTTCATGTTGAATTGCGTGCCGCTGCCGGTCATCCACACGTACAGGGGAAACATGTCGTGATGCTGACCGACGATGATCTCGTCGCACGCCTGCACCATCAGCGTGTGCGCCTGGTCATTCAGCCGGCCCTCGGCATGGTTAACGCTGGCGGCCGCCTTCTTCAGTATGGCGTAGGCAGTGACCATCTCTCTCGGCATCAGATCCTTGCCAATACTGAAATACTCCAGGGACCGTTGCGTCTGCGCGCCCCAAAGCTTGTCGGCGGGCACCTCCACCACGCCCAGGCTATCGGTTTCCCTGCGAACGTCCGTCATGCGCGCTGGCCTCCCGTTATACTATGCATGCGACGGTAGCACCGATGCGCGCGTTGCAGTTGGTCATTAGCTGCCTGCGCTAAAGAGGGCCCCGCTCCGCCGAGATGGCATCGCTGGTCGCATCCTTCCAGAGCCTCGCGTGACGAAGGCAAAGGTTGCAACCTGTCGTCGTTGGCGCCCCGCCTGCACCGGCTGCGCGCCCCATCCGCAGGCATCGCCGGGATGTGGACGCCCAACCTCGGTTGAAACCACGGCGCCCATGAAGACCGTTTGACGCGGTTCTACCCGAAGGCCCCGACCTCGTGCGTCACGGCCGTCGCGATCTCCCGCACCATCGCGAACAGCCGGCGCATCGGGGCGAAAATCTCCTCATGTTCGCGCACATACGCAGCGGTGCGACGCCGTGCAGGCGGCTCCCCGAAATCGCAATCCGCGGCGGGATCGGCCGTCGACGGGAAAATCTCCGCCAGCATGTTCAACGACGCGTCAATATCAAGCCGCAGGATCGCCGCTTCCAGCGCCAGACGCGTCACGCCATGGCGCGGCGAGAAATCCGGGATCT
>JARLIN010000490.1 GCA_031291715.1 Rhodopila sp.
GGGGCGGCGCAATCGCTCACGCAGATGGTGGTCTTCCGGCTGTTGCAAGGTGTCTTCGGGGCGGCGCTGGTGCCGCTGTCGCAATCCACGATGATGGACATCTATCCGGTCGAATCGCGCGGCAAGGCGATGGCGATCTGGGGTGTCGGCGTGATGGTCGGGCCGATCCTGGGTCCGACGCTCGGTGGTTACCTGACCGAGATGTATAACTGGCGCTTCGTCTTCTACATCAACCTGCCGTTTGGCATCCTGGCGACGCTCGGCCTGCTGTTCTTCATGCCGCGGTCGTTCGGCAACTTCAATCTACGCTTCGACTGGATCGGCTTTGGCGTGCTGTCGCTGGGGATCGGCGGACTGCAGATGATGCTGGACCGGGGCCAGGACCAGGACTGGTTCACCTCCAAGGAGGTGATCACCGAGGGTGTTCTGGGTGCGCTCGGGGTCTATCTGTTCGTCGTCCACATGATCACGGCGAAGAAGCCGTTCATTCCGCCGGTGCTGTTCAAGGACAGGAATTTCTCGGCCGGGCTGGTGCTGATGTTCGCGACCGGGACCATTCTGGTTTCCAGTTCCTCCTTGATGGCACCGTGGCTGCAAAACCTCGCGAACTACCCGGTGGAGGCAGCCGGACTGATCATGGCGCCACGCGGCATCGGGACGATGACCGCTATGATGACCGGCGGCCGGCTTTCGAGCCGGATCGATCCGCGCAAGCTGATGGCCTTTGGCATTTTGGCACTGGCCTGGTCGATGTGGGAGATGACGACCTGGACGCCTGACATCGCGCAATGGCGGATCATCGTCGTGATCATGGTGCAGGGCGCCGGGCTGGGCTTCGTGTTCCTGCCGCTCCAGGTGCTGGCGTTCGCGACCTTGCCATCGCAATACCGGACCGACGGCGCCTCGCTGTTCAGCCTGTTCCGCAATATCGGCGCGGCGATCGGGGTTTCGGTGACCTCGGCGATGCTGGCCCATAACACCCAGGTATTGCATGAGCAGATCGGCGCGTCGGTGAACCCGTTCAATCGTGCGCTTCAGGATGGTGGCGTGATCAGCCGGGCCTGGAACCCGATGCAGGTTCACGGCGCGGCGGTGCTCGATCACATCGTCAATCAGCAGGCGCAGATCATCGCCTATATCGACGATTACAAGATGATGGTGTTCACCACGCTGCCATCGTTGCTGCTGCTTTTGTTGATGCGCCGGCCGCGCACGACCACGGAAGCACCGGCCGACACCCATATGGCAATGGATTAGAGCGCGATCGTTTCAGGTTGCATCAACCTTAGACGATCGCGCTTTCAAATAACATTTCTGGAGCGATTACGCTTCAGACCGGCCCGCGTTGGCGCCGACTCTCGATCCCCGTCATGGCTACTCCGCCTCCGTCATGGGCCCGGGGGGTGTTGGGGGCCCCGGGGCCACACCTGTTCGGCGGGGCTGTGCCGCCCCCCAACCCCCCCCCCCCGCGCCCCCCCCCCCGCCCCCCCCCCCCCCCCCCGCCCCATGACGAGAATAGCCGGGTCATGACGGGGGCGGAACGGCCGTGGGATAGTCTTTCCGCCGCTACGTATCAGACCGAGGGCGCGGCTTCGGTCGGCAGGCGCATCCAGCCTGGAACGCGCGGCAGAAGCGTCGCTTCCCCACAGCGCAGTGTGCCGCCCAGGGCGTCCAGACGGACCGACGCCAGGCCGATCTGATCGCGGCCGGATCGCATCGTGCCTACGTCGATGCCGTCGCGCAGGACCACACTGCCCGGCGGCGGCAGGGGGCCTTGCACCATCACCGGCACCAACCGCCGCTTGACCAGGCCGCGGTATTTCGTGCGGGCGGTCAGTTCCTGGCCCATGTAGCAGCCCTTGGACCATGATACCCCGGCAAGCTCGTCGAACCCTGCTTCCAGCAGGACGCTGCGGTCCGTCTCCATGTCCTTTGAGCCATCCGGCAGGCCCGCGGTCAGTCGATACAGGTCCCAATCCTCGGGCGTCGCGTTCGCGGGGAGGTGGTCGGCCGACAGAATCCGCCAGGCGAAATCGGGAAGCCTCGGGTCCGGGGCGATGATCCCGGCTATGTCGGGGCGCCCGCCCCAGGCGACATGGACCTGAAGCGCCGGCTCCGCCCGCAGGGTCGCCTTCATGCGCAGCCGATAGCGCGACAGGCGCTGGATCAGCATGGGAATCTGCGCAAGCTCGCAGTCCAGCAGCAGCGTCTCGGCCTGGACGAATACAAAGAAGTCGGCGAGCCACTTGCCCTGCGGCGTCAGCAGCGCGGTCCAGACCGCATGCCCGGGCCGGGCCGTTTCGACGTCATTGGAGACAAGTCCCTGGAGGAAGGCGACGCGGTCATCGCCCTCGACCGCCAAGACGCCTCTTTCGGGTAACGAGGTCAGTTGCATCATGCGGTATAGTTAATGCGGATGGCGCGCGCCGCAAGCCGCCGACCGGTCCAGGCGCCCGGCTGTGCAGCAGCCGCGTCCAGGCTTCCCGTCTCGCGTCCGGGTGACTGGCCAGGGCGGCATGGGCCAGAAATGCCTCGCGCGCCCGCCCGGCGATCGACCGTCGCAAGGTCTGGTCGCGAACCAGCCAATCGAGCGCCGCGTACCAGGCGCGATGATCGTTTGCCACCAGTTGGCCCGCTGGTCCGTCGGCGACGGAGCCGCGATAGACCGGGACGTCGGAAGCCAGGACCACCATGCCCATCGCCGCGTAGTCCATCGTCTTGATCGGCGATTTACAGTGATTGAACGCTGTGTCGTGTAACGGAGCGAGACCGATATGCCACCGCGGTTGCACCGAGGTCAGCCAGTCCACGAAGCCCGGATAGGACCGCCTCGCCTGAGGCGGTGGCCCGATCCGGTTCAGCCCAGGCGCGATGCTGCCCTGGTTTGTCATTCCGAGAACGTCGATGACGACTCTGTCGCCATATTCCTCTTTCAATCTCGCCAGCGCCGGCTCGATCATCGCGAAGTCCCGGTTATGCGTGCTTGTACCCATGCAAAGGATGCGCACGGGCTCATCCCGGAATGGTCGCGGCATGGTCGCGCTGGTCCAGATACGCTCATCCAGACGGTTCTCGATCACGACCGCGTCTGGCCGGATTGACGACAGGCTTTCCTTGAGGCTTTGCGTGGAAAGCCAGACGGCGTCGGCTTTCTCCAGCATTCGCCGCACGATCCTGGCACGTGGCCGGAGTTCCGCCGCGTCCGGATGATTTGTCGGGATGTTCAACAGATCATCATCCAGGTCATACACCAGGGCGGCGCCCGTATGCCGGGCATGGGCCGCAAGTGCGTCGGCGGCCGCAAGGTCCGGAAGCGCGTATCGCTGCGTAACGATGATGTCCACGTCGTAGTCCAGGACGGATTTCGCGTCCGTCATCAGCACGCGGGCACCGGAACCGGCGGCGGGATGATCGAGAGGCTGAAGAAGCCTGATATAGGCGCAGGGCGTCGGAGA
>JARLIN010000491.1 GCA_031291715.1 Rhodopila sp.
ATGGTGCGTCACCACCAGGAAGCGGGTGCCGGTATCGCGCACCATATCCTCCAGCAGCGTGCAGAACCGCTCCACGTTCCCGTCGTCCAGCGGCGCATCGACCTCGTCGAGGACGCAGACCGGGGCGGGGTTGCAGCGGAACACAGCGAAAATCAGCGACAGCGCGGTCAAGGCCTGCTCACCGCCGGACAGCAGCGACAGCGTGGCCAGCTTCTTCCCCGGCGGCTGGGCATAGATTTCCAGCCCCGCCGCCAACGGATCGTCCGACCCGACAAGTGCCAGATGTGCCCGCCCGCCACCGAACATGCGCGTGAACAACTGCTGGAAGTTCCGATCGACTTCCTGAAACACCGCGGTCAGCCGTTCGCGTCCCTCGCGGTTGAGATGCCCAATCGACCCGCGCAGCTTGGCGATCGCGGTGGTCAGTTCCTCGCGCTCGGTTTCGATCGTGCCGATCTGCTTTTCGACATCGTCGGCTTCCTGCTCGGCGCGGAGGTTGACCGGCCCCATCTCCTCGCGCTCTTTCAACTGCCGTTCCAGGCGCCGGCGGGCCTTATCCTCGGCGTCCTGAGACACGTCGGACGGCGGATCAGGCAGGGCAGGGTCCGCGCCCAGCCGCTCCAGGATGCGTTCGGCGACGGTGCCCCAAGCGTGGTTGGCCTGCTGTGCGCCGCCCTCGGCGCGCACCGCGTCTTCCCGGCGGCTGGCCAGGGCCGCCTCGGCGGCACGGGCGGCGCGATCCGCGTCGGAGGACTGGGTCAGCGCCACCGACAGCGCCTCGGCTGCCCGCCGGTGAGTCGCTTCGGCCTCCGCAAGCGCATTCAATGCTTCCGCGCTACGCGCCGCGATCTCGGCAGGCCGCGCTTCCAGGGTTTTCAGCGCGGCCTCGGCCTCGGTCTGGCGTGCGGCCAGGTCTGTGACCCGATCGGCGGCGTCCTTGGCCCGTTCGGTCCATCCGGCACGTTCGGCGATGATCACCCGGCGGCGATTGACCCGCGCGGCATGTTCGCGGGCCAGGGAGTCGCGTTCGGTCCGGGCCGCTGTTTCGCGCGAGCGGGCGGCCGACAAGGCAGCCCGCGCCTGGTCCACGGTCGCGCGCAGTTCGGCGATATTCGGCAACGCGGTATTGGCTTCGCGCACCTGCGCCAGGGCAGCCTGAGCCTCATCCCGTTCGCCGGTGATCCGCGACAACTGGTCGTCCGCGGCCGCCAGCCGCGAGGCCGCGGTGGTGGCTTGGTTGCGGAGGCTGGTGAGGCTGGACCGGGCCCGTTCCAGCTTCTGCTCCCACTCGCGCCGGAGGTTTCGGGCGGTCTGCTCCGCGGTCACGGCCGTCTGCGACGCGGTTTCGGCCGCTGCCCGGGCGGTCCGCGCCGTCGCGGCTTCTTGCTCCGCCGCCGCCAGCCGGGTCCGGAGTCCGATCAGCCGGTTGCGCTGTTGCAGCCGCACGGCTGCCTGAGTGGGTGTACCGGCCCGAATCGTATAGCCGTCCCACCGCCAGATCGCGCCGGACCGGGAAACCAATGACTGACCCGGTCGCAAATGGGGCTGGTGATCAGACCCATCCTGTTCGTTTTCAACCAGGCCAATCTGCGACAGCGACCGTGCCAGAGCGGCCGGGCCCTGCACGAATCCGGACAGCGCCGTGGCGCAGGCCGGCAGGGATGGTGGCGGATCGAAGGCCGGCAGTTCCCGCCAATGCCGCGCTGCCCCGGGATTCAGCGCCGAGGTCAGCTCCTCTCCGAGCACCGCGCCCAGCGCCGCCTCCAACCCGTCGGCCACAGTCAGGGAGTCGATCATCGGCGGCCAACGCTCGCCGTCCTTCACCGCCAGCACTTCCGCCAGCGCCTGGGCCTCGGCCGCGAGCCGGGCACGGGCCGAATCGGCCGTCGCCTGCTTTTCCCGCGCCGATGCCAGGGCCGTGGCAGTCGTTGCCCGGGCCTGTTCCGCCTGTTCGACCGCAGTCCGCGCCTCGGTCAGCGCGGCCTCGGCCTGGGCGGCGTCCTCGGTTGCCCGTGCGATCAACGCTGGATCGACCTGCTGAGCGGCGATGCGTTCCCGTTCCTGGCTGATGTTTCGGAACTGGTCGTTCAGCCGGTTCGCCCGAAGTTCCGCCTGTGCCAGAAGCTGCGCCGCCGCCTGCGCGCGGGCATTCGCTTCCGCTGCGGCTTCTGTCGCCCGGTTGGCCTCGGCTTCAGCGACCCGGACGGCCTCGGCCGCCGTGATCGCCGCCGCCTCGGCCGCAGCGGCCCGTTCGTCGTGCCCCGATTCGGCCTCGGCCAGCCCGGTATCTTCCGCTGCCAGCCGCTGATCGGCCGCGGCCGCGTCGAGCTGCAACTGGTTGGCGTGCGTCAGATCCCGGCGAAGCTGTTCGATCCGCCGCTGCGCCTCGCCCAGAGCGACCCGGGCCTGCTGTTCTTCGCCGGCGATCTGTTCCTGCGACACGCGATGGCGTTCAAGCACCGTGCGGGCATTTGCCTCGTGCTCGCGCAGCGGGGGCAGGGCGGCGGTGGCCTGGGCCGCATGCGCCGTCGCCGCGGCGGCCGCGTCGGTTGCCGCGGCGACCACCAGTTCCGCCTCTTGCAGGGTCGCGGCCGCCTGGGCACGAACCTGCTCGACCCGGGCGCGCTGCAAGGACAGCAACTCGGCTTCCGCCGCCCGGATCGCGCCCGAGATGTTCCGGTACCGGCTGGCCTGCCGCGCCTGCCGCTTCAAATTGCCGAGCTGGCTCTCCAACTGGGCGCGCAGGTCGTCGGCGCGCGCCAGATTGGCCTCCGCCGCCCGCAGTTTCAGCTCCGCCTCATGCCGGCGGGCATGCAGGCCGGTGATATTGGCGGCTTCTTCCAGGACGGATCGGCGGTCTTCCGGCTGGGCGCCGACCAACGCTCCGACACGTCCCTGGCTGACCATCGCCGAGGCGCGCGACCCTGACGCCAGATCGGCGAACAGGGTCTGAACGTCACGTGCGCGCGCTTCCTTGCCGTTGATCCGATAGGCGGAGCCGCTGCCGCGCTCGATCCGTCGGACGATTTCCAGTTCCGGTTGTTCGTGGAACGGCGGCGGCGCACGCCCCTCCGCCTCATCCAGGAAAAGCGTCACTTCGGCGATGTTCCGTGACGCCCGTCCCGCGGTGCCCGCGAAGATGACGTCCTCCATCTCCCCGCCGCGCAGATTGCGTGCGCTGCTTTCGCCCATCGCCCAGCGCAGTGCCTCGACGACATTGGACTTGCCGCAGCCGTTGGGTCCGACGATGCCGGTCAGTCCAGGCAGGATCTCCACACTCGTGGGTTCAGCGAAGCTCTTGAACCCCGAGATGCGAAGGCGGCGAAAACTGACCGGCAATGGCTACTCCTGTAAGCGTTACGAGGGGATGAGCTTACGGAAAGCGTCGTAAGTCATTTCCCCGGCGTATTTCTGGCCGTTGATCACGAAGCTCGGTGTCGAGTCGATCGACCACTTGTCCGAGTCGGCCTTCTGCTGCTGCAGGATCCAGTTGCGGAGATCGGTATCGCCGATCGCCTTGTCGAAGGTGGCGCGGCTCATGCCGGCGAGGCCGGCGATCTTCCACAATTCCTCGGTCGGGTCGTTGCCGCGGCCGAAAGCCCAGCGGTTCTGGCTGACGAACAGCGCGTTGATGAACGGCTCGTAGCGATCGACCGGCAGATAGCGAGCGACCATGGAGGCGGTGAGGGCGACCTGGTCCAGCGGATAATCGTGGAACACCCAGCGGACCACGCCGGTGTCGATCAGGTTCTTTTTGATGTCCGGCAAGGTCCCCTGCGCGAACGCCGCGCAATGGGTGCAGGTGAGCGAGAAGTATTCTCCCACGGTCACCTTGGCGTCCGGCTTACCGATGAATCTCTCGGCGCGCGTCAGGTTGTCATCGGCACGCGCGGCGCCGATCCCCTGCACCGCCAGGGCGGCGACAGCGAGGTGGGTGGGTACCACAGTTAGTAGTGAGCGGCGGGTAAACGTCATTGATACCTCTATATCTGGTATTTACTGCTTTCTTAAGCGTCGTGTCGAGTGTTTGCTTCGGCCAATGACCACCCGGCCCAAGGCGGCCAGGGCGGATTTGAGTTCGCCATCCGGCAGGTCGGCGACCGCCGCTTCAGCCTCCAGAATCGCTTCCGGCGGCGAGGGATGGATCGGCGGGGGCTTTCGCGGCATCCCCGCCTGCGTGAACTTCAGCGAATGGACCGGCTGACCCCCCAGATGCGTATTGATCCGGTTGATCATCTCAACGCCCACATAGTGCAGTTCCATCGCCACCGGGCCGGCGCAGGCGATGGTCAGCACGCCGCGGTCGAGTCGCCGCGGCACGGTCATCGAGGCCACCTTCGGGCCGACGATGATCTCCCAGTCCGCGACGATATGGGCCGAGGCGGAGTTGTGTTTCCGGTATGTCTGGCGCGTGACGTCCGGAAGCAGGCTGCCCAAGGCGCGCGGGCCATAGACGAACCGGGCCTGGCCCGCCATACCCTTGTGCGTGTCGTCGTCCGCCATTGCTCCCGCCGTTGACCTGTTGCGTTGGTATGACCGCCACCGGCGACGGCTGCCGTGGCGGGCGGAGCCCGGCGAGACTCCTGATCCGTATCGCGTCTGGCTGAGCGAGATCATGCTACAGCAAACGACCGTCACGGCAGTCATACCCTACTATGAGCGCTTCGTAAGCCGGTTCCCGACAGTTCACGCCCTCGCTGCCGCGCCGCTGGACAGTGTCCTGTCCGCCTGGGCGGGGCTTGGCTACTATGCCCGTGCCCGCAATCTGCATGCCTGCGCCCAGGTCGTGGCCGCATCGGGTGGATTTCCGCGCGACCTGGACGGATTGCTGGCACTCCCGGGAATCGGCCCCTACACCGCCGCCGCGATCGGCGCGATCGCGTTCGGCATCCCCGCCGTGCCGGTGGACGGCAATGTGGAGCGGGTTGCTGCCCGGCTGTTCGCCATCGAGCAACCGATGCCCGCCGCCAAGCCCGCGATCCGCGAAGCTGCCGCGAGGCTCGGTGGTGACCCGGCCGCCCGCGCTCGGCCGAGTGACTTCGCCCAGGCGCTGTTCGATCTGGGGGCGGGGGTCTGTACCCCAGCCGCGCCCGGCTGCGCGGTTTGCCCGCTGATCGCCGTCTGCGCCGCCCGGCGCCTCGGCATCCAGGCGTCCCTGCCGCGCAAATCGCCGAAGAAAGAGCGGCCCATCCGCTACGGCGTGCATTTCTGGCTGACGGACGATCATCGGACCGTCCTGCTGCGGACCCGGCCCAGCAAAGGGTTGCTCGGGGGTATGACCGAGCTTCCTGGCACGCAATGGCGTGACACGCCTTGGACGCTTGCCGAGGCGCTCGCCGATGCGCCCATGCGATTGGACTGGCGTGGCGCTGGCCAGGTGCGCCACGGGTTCACCCATTTCGAACTGATCATCGACGTCCTGGCCGCACACGTGCCCCGGATCGAGGCCGATGGCTTCGCTCATCCGCTGGAGGCGCTGGATGACGCGGCGCTGCCGTCGGTGATGCGGAAATGCGTGCGCATTGCCGCCAATGGGAAGGCTTGATAAGTCGCGGGCAATTTCACGGAGAGCGGATATGAAGGTGCGCGCCGCGGTGGCCCGTAAGGCCGGCGAGAAACTCAGCCTGGAAACCATAGATCTGGATGGCCCGCGCGAAGGCGAGGTGCTGGTCGAGATCAAGG
>JARLIN010000492.1 GCA_031291715.1 Rhodopila sp.
CAACCGTATCGGTGTCCTGATTGGCCGCGAGCAGGAACGCGCCGGTGGGATCGATGCAGAAGCTGCGCGGCGTACGCCCCTGGGTCGGCGTGTGATCGACATAGGTCAGTGTTCCCGCGCGCTGATCGATCCGATAGACGGCGATGCTGTCGTGGCCCCGGTTCGAAGCGTAGACGAAGGCGCCGGACGGAGAGATCTGGACATCGGCGCATGTGCTGTCGCCGCCGAACCCCTTGGGCAGGGTGGGAACGATTTGCAGTACCTGAAATGCTCCGGTCTTTGCGTCATAGGCCAGGGCTGCCAGCGTCGAGTTGAGCTCATTGATGAGGTAGGCAAAGTTACCGCCGGGGTGCAGCGCAACGGCACGCGGACCGGCGCCCGGTTTCATCTTGAGCCAGGGAACGCCGTTCGGTTCCAGCATGCCCCGTTGCGCGTCGAACTTGTAGACGAGCAGCTTGTCGAGCCCGAGATCGGGAACGAACGCATGACGGTTCGTCGCGTCGAGTGAGACCGAGTGAGCGTGCGGACCCTTCTGCCGGGCCGGATCGATGCTCGATCCCTGGTGCTGGATGAAATCGCTGGCTTCGCCGAGGCTGCCGTCATCGCGCACCGGCAAAACGCAGATGCTGCCGCTCATGAAATTGGCGACAAACACATGCTTGCGTTGCGCATCCACGATCACATGACACGGATCGGTGCCATGGGTCGGTTGCTTATTCAGGAACGTGAGGCTTCCCATCGCCGGGTCCACGGTGAAGGCGCTGACCGTTCCGCCAGGTCTGTCCTGGTAGGATTTCAACTCGTTGACGGCGTACAGGAAACGCTGCGTGCCATCGAAGGCAAGATAGGACGGATTGGCGACGCCGGTCGTCTTGCCCACCAATTCCAGCGCGCCGGATGCCTGATCCATCCGGAATGCGTATATTCCCTCCCCTTTTCCTTCGAGGACCTGCCCGGTGCCGAAGCGGATCGGCTGGGTGTATGTTCCGACATAGACGATCATTTGGGGCGCCATCTTCAGTTCGGCTCGACCACGACCTTGATCGCGCCGTCGCGGCGGTTGACGAAGGTGTCTAGCGCCGTTGCGAAATTTTCCAACGGGAAAGCATGCGTGACGAGGTCGGCGACGCCCAGGTGTCCGCCGGCGATCAGGCTGATCACCTTGCGCGAGACATTCGGGTTGGCGCGCGAGCCGAAGATCGCGATTTCGTTGTGCACGATGTATTTGAACGGCAAGGGCTCCACCACGTGGTTCGGTGGCACGCCCAGCAGCACGACCCGCCCGCCCTTGCGCACCATTTCCACGGCCTGGCGGAATGTGCCGGCCGCGCCGGAACATTCGATCGCCTCGTTGGCGCCGAGGCCATCCGCGGCGGCCCGGACGGCCTGGACCGCATCCTCGTTCTCGAAGTTCACCAGGGTGTCGGCGCCGGCCAGGCGTGCCGCTTCCAGCCGGGCGCCACGCCCGACCGCGATCACCCGGGCCGCTCCCAGAAGGCGCGCCATGCGCATCGCGATGAGGCCGATCGGCCCGGGCCCAATGACCGCCACCGTGCCTCCCGGCCGGACACCGGATAATTCGAGGCCGTGCAGCACAACACCGGCGGTATCCACCAGCGCCCCTTCGCGGAAGCTCATCGCGGCTGGCATCCGGTTCACGCTCCTGACCGAATACACCGCGTATTGCGCGTAGGCCCCGTTGGTGATGAAGCCGTAGTGACGCTGGCCGGACTCGGGCCGGCCGTAGTTCTCGCAGATCGTGTAACGCCCCTCCATGCAGTTGGCACAGGTGCCGCAACCGCAATGCGCCTGACCCGCCACCCGGTCGCCGGGTTTGAGGTCGACGACGCCGGGGCCGGTGGCGATGACTTCGCCGGCCCATTCATGGCCGGGGATGAACGGATAGGCGGGAGGCCAGGTACCCGCGAGACCGCCACGGACGATTTCCGGATCGCTGCCGCAGATCGCCACGGCCCCCACCTTGCAGAGCACCTCGCGCGCTTCGGGCCGGGGCACCGGCACGGTTTGAATCTCGAACTTGCCGGGAGAGGTCAGCACCAGGGCGCGCATCCGATCGGGCAATGCCGAACCTTGTGTCTGTGCGGTGAGGGTTGTTGACACGGAAGTCTCCTTGTTCGAGCCGTATGTTAAGGAACCGCTTCTCAGGATCGCGTCAGCACGATGCGTCCGACGAGGTCGCCCGATTCAAGACGCGCAGCCGCCGCCTGGATCTGGTCGAGCGGATAGTAGGCGCCAATCACCGGTGTCAACTGGCCGGTCCCGACCAGACGGACGACATCGATCAAATCCTGCTTGGTGCTGCCGCGGCAGCCGATGATCTCCAACTCGCTCTTGAAGAAACGCATGGAGGGAATCTCCAGCGTCTCGTCGAGGTAGCCGACGACCAACAGCTTGCCGCCGGGCCGCAACACCGACAGGCCCTGGCGGACGCTTTCGCGCGTGCCGATATTGTCCACGACCAGGTCGACGCCTTCGCCTTGCGTGAACGTCGCCGCCTCCGCCTCCAGCGACTGGCGCGACGTATCGACCCCGACGGCGCCATGCCGCTCCGCGAGCGCCAGCCGCTCGGGCCGGCGACTGGTGGCGAGAACATCCGCGCCGGCGCTTCGCGCGATCTGCACGCCGTGGATGCCGAGCCCGCCCACGCCTAGGATCAGGACATGTTGCCCGAGCCCCACTTTACCCTGGTGGATCAGGCTGTGGTACATGCAGGCAATGGCGTCGGGAAGGATCGCCGCCGCCGGGTAGGAGATTTCCTCCGGCACGGCGACCAGGTTGGCGGCTGGCACGGTCACGTAATCCGCGTGCCCGCCGTCGATTTCGAATCCGATGCGCCGCATGGCAAGGCAGCGCTGGGTCTCGCCGGTCCGGCAGTGCCGGCAATGGCCGCAGGTGACATCGATGGCCGCCGTCACCCGATCGCCCGGGCGCCAATGCGCCACGCCTTCGCCCAACGCGACTATTTCCCCGGCAAGCTCATGACCCACGATCCGGGGCAGGTCGCCGAGGGGCTGACGGCCCGAAAGCAGGTGCAGGTCGGTGCTGCACAGGCCGCTGGCGTGCACGTGAATGAGAACCTCGCCGAAGCCGGGCCGCGGGACCGGACAGTGCCTGGGTTCCAGCGACGCTCCATAGCGGGAGATCACGACGGCGCGCATCAGCTCGGGCATGCTCATTCCTTCAGTCCCGTTATGGCAATTCCCTGGATGAAGGCGCGCTGCAGGAAGAAGAACAAGATGATCATCGGCAACGTGCCCAGCACCGCGATGGGCATCAGTTGGTCCCAGGCGGTGCCGTAGCTGCTCATGAACAGCGAAATCGCGAGCGGCAGGGTGCGCAGCGAGTCCTTGCTGACGATGATCAGAGGCCAGATATACATGTCCCAGGCTTCGCGGAACGTGAAGACGCCCAGTGCGACGAGGGCCGGCTTGCACAACGGAAGCACGATCTGCCAGAAAATGCGAAGCTCGGACGCGCCGTCGATCCGCGCCGAATCGATCAGATCCTTCGGAATCCCGAGCATGTACTGGCGCATCAGGAAAACGCCGAAGCCGTCGATCAGGAAGGGCACGATCAGGCCCTGGTAGCTGTTGACCCAGTCCAGGCGCTTGATGATCAGGAACAGCGGCACCATGGTGACTTCCAATGGCAGCATCATGGTGCTCAGGATCAGGAGAAACAAAAGGCCGCGACCGAAGTAGCGGAACTTCGCCAGGCTGTAGCCGGCGAGCGACGCCAACACCAGGTTGCCCAGCGTGATGGCGGCCGCGACGAAGCCGCTGTTGAGGAAATAGCGGGGGAAGTCCTGGGCGTGCCAAGCGATGACGTATGATCGCCAGTTGACGGGGTCGGGAATCCACTGGACCGGCACCCGGAACATGTTCGTCATCGTCTTGAGCGATGACGAGACCATCCAGAAATAGGGAACCAGCGCGATCGCCACCGCCACCGCCACGAGCGCGTAGGCCAAGACGTTCCCGCGTTGGCGAGCTGCCCAGCGGAGGAAGCTCACCATGGGCTTCGTGGTGTATGTCGGGCCCATCGCCGGAGCTGGCGTTACCTTGCCCATCCTACTCCTCGCCGCGCGTGAAGATGCGGATCTGGGCCACGGAGAAGAGCATGACGGCAACGAACAGGAACACGCTCATCGCCGACGCCCTCCCCATGTCGAAGAACTCGAAGGCCGTCTGGTAAATGAACAGCGGCAACACCCGGGTGGAATCCGCCGGGCCGCCCCCGGTCATGATCATCGGCACGGCAAACACCTTCATCGCCACGATCACGGTCATCACCATCACCAGCAGGGTGGTGGGACGGAGCAGCGGCAGGGTGATGTTCCAGAAACTCGACCAGTGGCCGGCGCCGTCAATTTCGGCGGCCTCATAGTATTCGGCGGGGATCGCCTGCAGGCCGGCCAGAAAGATCACCATGTAATAGGGCGTGGCGCGCCATATACCGATGAGGATGACGGCCGGCAAGGCGAAGGCGCTGCTGCGCAGCCAGGGGATGGGATCGATGCCGACCCAGCCCAGGATCGTGTTGAGCGCGCCATCCTGCTGGTAGATGAATGTCCAGACGACGGCCATCACGACCGCGGGCATCACGACCGGCATGAACACGGCGGATCGCAACACGTTCTTGAAGACGAGACGCCGGTTGAACAATATCGCCAGCGCCAGCGACAGCGGCCAGACCGGCAGAACGCTGAACACCACGTAGATCAGCGAAACCCAGAAGGAGTTCAGGAAAAGCGGGTCCTGGACAAGGTCCACGAAGTTGGCGAGCCCGACGAACTGCGGAGGGTGGATAAGATCGTACTTGCTGAAGCTGATGATGAATGCCTGGATCATCGGCACGAAGCGGAAGATACAAAGTATGGCGATCGTCGGGAACAGGATCGCATAGCCGAACATGGCCTGCTTCGCAGCCAGGCCGACGCGTAGCCGCCGCCTGACTGTGTGGGATTCCGCATGAACAGCCGAAGACACAGCAGCGTCCTTCTGCATTCGTCAGGTGGCGGCGCCGCGCGAGCGCCGACGGTGCCGCCAACGATAGCGCCGGATCACCGGGCGGGGAAGCGCGGCGCGTGGGGCCGCGCTTTCCCGCTCCGGTCGGTTACTTCTTCAGGACTTTTTCCGCCTCGGCCTGGGCCTGATCGAGCGACGCCTTGGGATCGGCGCCGTCATACACGACCCGCTCGATGGCGCGCCCAAGCGCCTGGGTGATCTCGTTGGTGAACTCGGAGCTGAGATACCACGATCCCGTCGCGACATCCTTCATGTGGACGTCAAAATACGGGAATTTCTTGGCGACGTCGCTCTGATCCACACCGACGACCGGCTGCACGAAACCGACCTTGCCCAGCCACACATCGGGCTTGGCAAGCATGAACCTGACGAAGTCCCACGCGGCCGCCTTCTCCGCCGCGGGCTTGGCGTTGTTCACGCCCCACATCCACCCGTAGACCAGGGTGTGCGGCTTGGCCGGATCGACCTGAGGCAGCGAGACGACCGTGAAGTCGTTGCCAACCGGCGACTGCTGGACCTGCGGCGTCGCCCAGGGCCCGGTGATCCACATCGCCACGCGGCCGTCGACGAAGTCCTGGTTCGGGTTACTGGGGGTGTTCATCGTCGTCCTGGGGTCGCCCCCCGCCTTGGTCACTTCCCGCCACAGAGTCAGCGCCTTCACGGCCTCGGGACTGTTGAGGTAGGCGGTCTTGCCGTCGTCGCTCAACAGTTTGCCGCCGAACTGTTCAGTGAGGGGCTGGAAGTCCTGCACTTCCCAACGCTGGCTGTGATAGGGGAAGTCGAATGCCTTCTGCACCGTCCGGGTGCCCTGGACAATCTTCAGCTTGGGTCCCAGTGCGATCACGTCGTTCCACGTCTTGGGCGCGTCCTTCTTCGGGTCGAGCCCGGCGGCGGCAAACTCCTTGTTGTTGATGAAGAGGCTCATCGAATTGCCCTGGTACGGCAGGGCGTAGACTTTTCCGGCGAATGTCGCGGCGGCGAGCCCGCCGGTTGTATATTTCGCGATGATGTCCGAATAGCTTTTCGCGCCAAATACATCGAGGTTCAACGGCTCCAGCACCCCCTTGGTGTAGTAGAGGAGGTAGAAGGAGGCATCGTTGTCCATGATGTCGGGACCGGTGCCGGTGGCCAGTGCCACGGAGATCTTTTGGTTGATATCGGCCGAGGACAGAATGGTAGGATTGATCGTGACGTTCGGATGGAGCTTCTCGTAGGCGGGGATCAATTCCTTGACGTAGGCCGTGAACGGCCCGTATTCGTGCCACCAGATCTCGATGGTGGTCTTTTCCGTGGGCACCGCACTAGTATCGGCGACGGCACCCGGCGAGTACAGCATCGCGAGGATGGCCAATAGGGAGGCCGCGATTCTTTGGAAGAGCGCCATGGTTTTCCTCCTGGTATCCACATTTCCGGTGTACCCGCCTTAGGCGACGGTTCCACGACCGAACTCGTTTCAATTATAGTAGCGACGCTGCACTGTCCTTGACCTAGATCAAGCCTGGGTCGTGCTGGCGAAAAGCAAACAGAATCAGTTTGCTGGCGCGGGGTCCGGAGAAACCGCCTGGACGACGGCAGGGACCGGCATGACGGTCGCGCCTGGCGGTGGCGGTGCTGTCGTTCCGTCGCCCGCCGTGCCTGGCAAGGCTGGCGCCGATTGAGTCGCCGGTTCGCCGCGGTTCCGGCGGCCTCACCTGCCATGACGTCCAAGCGCGACATCGAGGCTTGAACCGCAACTCTCGAACGGTATAAGGCCCGCGCGCCGGGGCGCCCGTCCCGCGTGCATGCAATGGTCTGCGCGGCTCCAGGGGCTGGGAGCATCGAGGCGCGGTTGAAGGCGGCGGAATGAACCCGGTTACTTCCTTCTATTACGGCTTCCGGCGCAACCTCAAGGCATTTCGGCTCTATCTGGTCCTGTCCGGGCCGGGGCTCGTGGTCATGATCGCCGACAATGATGCCGGCGGGATCACCACCTACGCCGCCACCGGCGCCAAGTATGGCTATCACCTGATCTGGTTCCTGCTACTGCTGATTCCGGTCGCCTACTACGTGCAGGAAATGACGGTCCGGCTCGGGGCGGTCACCAAACGCGGCCATGCCGAGGCCATCTTCGATGGCTTCGGCGCGTTCTGGGGATGGTTCTCGCTGGTCGACCTGATCCTGGTGGACTGGGTCACCCTGATCACCGAGTTCGTCGGCATGACTGCGGCGCTCGCGATCTTCGGCGTTCCCGCCTGGGCAACGGTCGCGGCGGTCTGCATCCTGATGGGCGTGATGGTGGTCAATGGGCGCTACTGGACCTGGGAAAAGATCGCCATGGCCTTCTGCGTGGTCAACCTGATCTACATCCCCGGCGCCTTCATGGTGCACCCGCGGCTGTCCGACGTCCTCAGCCAGGGCCTGATCCCGAATTTCGCGGGCGGCTTCGATGGGCAACTGTTCTTCTTCCTGATGGCGAATATCGGCACCACCATCGCACCATGGATGTTGTTCTTTCAGCAGTC
>JARLIN010000005.1 GCA_031291715.1 Rhodopila sp.
CTTTCCTCGCCGGAGCTGCTTGTGCTGGACAATCAGCCTGCCCGGCTTCAGGTCGGCAGCGTGGTGCCCTATCTTAGTCAGACGTCGCAAAGCACCATTACGACCAACGCCCCGGTGGTCAGTTCGATCAACTATCAACAGACAGGCGTCATCATGGAGGTCACGCCGCGCGTCAACAGCGGCGGCCTCGTGACGCTGGACATCATGCAGGACGTCAGCAGTGTCGCTACAGCCATCACGACGCCAGGAATCAACTCGCCAACGTTTAACGAACGGAATGTGACGTCCCGGGTCGTTGTCCAGGACGGGCAGACGGTGGGCCTGGCGGGACTGATCACCGACACCGCGTCCCTGGGCAACCAGGGTATCCCCTGGCTGAAGGATGTGCCCATCCTGGGACTGCTGACCGGCAACCAGAACAATACGCGGCAGCGGACGGAACTGCTGATATTGATCACCCCGCATGTCGTCCATGATCAACGCGATGCGCGAGCCCTGACCGAGGATTTGCGCGACCAATTGATCAACGCGGCCGCGGTCCCCGGCTTGCTGAACAACCTCGGCCCCTCCGGCCAGTCCGACCCGTCCGCTCGGCTGCGGCAGCAGCTTCGATTGCAGCCATAAGCAGTCCGCGTCCAGGCTGGTCGCGGTCTTGTTCCTTGCTTGAGAGCAAGATCCACGCGCTTCCGGCGCTCCGCACGACGCGGTCATGATCTATTGGTTACAGATTTCCTCATCGCCACCTGTGCCCGACGGCCCCTCTGAGCACAAATCGAAGTCGTGCCCGGATCGGTTCGACGGGTCACGATAGACGTAGGCGTGATTCCAGGGATCGATCGGCACACTGCCCTTCACGTAGGGGCCGTTCCAGTTGGAAACGTTTGTTGGCCGTTCGACCAGCGCACGCAGCCCCTGGTCGGAGGTCGGATAGCTGCCGACATCCAGCTTGTACATATCCAGGACCGACGAGATGCGCTCGATCGACTGCCGGGCGACGGAATTCCGCGCGTTGCCAAGCTGACGCAGTGCGGCGGGTGCAACGAGACCTATAAGGAGGCCAAGAAGGGCTATGACGACCAAGAGCTCCAGCAGCGTGAAGCCAGCGTCACGATCACGGAATCGAGAGCGCATGCGGCAATCCATCCTGATGAAACACCGGCATAGCAGTCGATCGCGTTCGGGGGAGTCACGGTCAGATGAAGGCAAGCGGCGGTACCGCAGTCTTTACTCTCGGGCCGGGCGCGGCTGGGGATTCCTTTGGCGCCCAAATAGCGCGCCGGCCGCGGCCATGACCTTCGCCTGATATGCCGAACCTCGTTCCGGTGTATGGGAATGATAATATCCGATTGCAACCATCAGGTCGTCATGCGCCTCGGCGAGATACAACCGCATTATCGCAGCAGCGGCAGCGATATTGAAGCAAGGATCGTTGATGAGGTCGTCCACGACGGCATCCTGGCTCATGCCCGCGTATCGGGCGAGCGGCCGCACCCAGGTCGTGTTGACCTGCATCAGGCCGAGATCGGCTGAACCGTTCTCATTGAACCGCACCAAGCCGACCCGCCCCCCCTCCACCGCCTGAATCGAGGGAAGGACCCGCGGCGGCAGGTTGTAGAAGGATGCGGCGGCGATCATGCAGGCCACGAAGGGAATGCTCATGCGGCTTCTTGGCGAGAAGTACGGGGCATCGAGCGGGACGGTATGATGAAGCGATCTCAAGTTCAATCATGACGTGCGGCTGATTGCCGCTGCGCTCGCACATCCGGTTTACTGTGCGATTCGATGTCAAATTGGGGATGGGATTGGAGGTGACCGCGAGCGGCGTTGGCATCTTCTTGGAAATATGGCGTCCCGTACGAGATTCGAACTCGTGTTACCGCCGTGAAAGGGCGGTGTCCTGGGCCTCTAGACGAACGGGACAGGCCGGTGCCGACAGCATCATTTGTCGGGCCGGCGGTGGGTAGCGGACCCGTGTTCGCCGGTCAAGTGGTGTTGTCGATGTTCGCGATCAGGCGACCGCGGCATCCGAGATGATAAAGGTCGGACTGACCGACCCGTTCCACTCCTCGGCGCGAAGATGGCCGGCCAGATGAAGCGGCACGGCGTCCGTCCGCGACAGCAGCGCGTCCGCCAGGGCGCCTTCCCGGGCGCGGAACATCATGGCCTTCAGGCGCGGACCGCCGCCCTCCCCCTCCAGGAACGTCCGGATGGAGCTGGCTTCGCGGCCCACCCGGTCCGCCCGCACGACGCGGGCCCGGTGCAGGACCAGCGTCGGCTCCTCGTTGCCGGCCCCGAACGGGGCCAGGCGCTCCAGATGGCGCGCGACCTCGGTGGTGGCGCCGCCGACAGCCAACGTACCCTCTATGATCAGGTCGGCGGCACTGGGCATGTCAGCCGCGGCAGCCAGGCGTTCGTCGAGGAAGGCATGGAACTCGTCCAGCCGTTCGGCCCGGGCCGAGAAACCAGCCGCCATCGCATGGCCGCCGCCGGTCACCAGGATGCCGGCCTGACGCGCGGCGATCACGGCTGACCCCAGATCGACGCCGGGCACCGAGCGGCCGGAGCCCTTGCCCAGCCCATCCGCCACGCCTGCGACGCAGGCGGGACGATTGAAGCGTTCCTTGATGCGCCCGGCGACGATGCCGACCACGCCGGGATGCCATCCCTGCCCCATCACCAGCACGGCGGCGCGTCCGGCGGCGACCTGGGATTCGGCGGCGCGCATCGCGGTGTCCATGATGCCGGCCTCCACATCCTGGCGCATGCGGTTCACCGCCTCCAGCTTCTCAGCCAAAGCGAGGGCTTCGATCCGGTCCTCGGTCAGCAACAGACGCAGGCCGAGATCGGCCTCGCTGATGCGCCCGCCGGCGTTGATGCGCGGCCCAAGGGCGTAGCCGCAGGTGAAGGCGTTCAGCTTTTCGCGCGCCTGCGTCACCTCCAGCAGGGCGGCGATGCCGGGGCGGGCCCGGCGGGCCATCACCTTCAGCCCCTGACAGACGAAGGCGCGGTTGACGCCGGTCAGCGGCATGACGTCGCAGACGGTGGCCAGTGCCACCAGGTCCAGCAGTCCCATCAGGTCGGGTTCGGGGCGGGCAGCGAAGAACCCCGAACGGCGCAGCGCGCGAACGGTGGCGATGGCGGTCAGGAAGGACACGCCGGCGGCGCACAGGTTATTCAGGCCGGAGGCGTCATCCAGCCGGTTCGGGTTCACCGTCGCCAGGATGGACGGCGGCGGCCCCTCGGCCTTGTGGTGGTCCAGCACGATCACGTCCGCACGTCCGGCGACCGCGGACAGCGCGACCGCGGCGGCGGTACCGCAATCGACGCAGACGATCAGGCTGGCGCCGCGAGCGACCAGGGATTCCAACGCCGGTGCGTTGGGGCCGTAACCCTCCTTGATCCGGTCGGGGACATGGTGATGAACGGAGCAGCCGAGGGCGCGGAGGAAGCTCACCATCAGGGCGGCGCTGCAGGCGCCGTCCACGTCATAGTCGCCATACACCGCCACCGTCTCACTCCGGCGAATCGCATCGGCGAGGCGATCGGCGGCGGCTTCCATATCGGCCATGGCGGACGGATCGGGCAGCAGCACCCGCAAGGTGGGTTCCAGGAAGTCGGTCGCCGCCTCGATGCCTATGCCGCGGGCGGCAAGCAGGCGGCTGACGATCTCCGGCAGGTCGAGCCGCTGGGCGATGCCGGCGGCCACCCGTTCCTCACCCGTGCGCCAAAGCCAGCGCCGGCCGGACAGGCTGTGCGTGACGCCGAGCACAGTCCCGGTTTGGCTGGCGCTCATTGGGGTCAGCACCGGCGAGTCGCCTCGCCCATGGCATGATGGCCGGCGGCCTCGTTCAACCGCCCGGTCCTAATTCGGCGTCCAGGTCTTCTGGGCGAAGTTATGATGCGCCTCGATATAGCGGACGGTGCCGGAGTGGCTGCGCATCACGATGGAATGCGTGATCGCCCCGCCGCCAAACCGCTTCACGCCGCGCAGCATGGCGCCTGACGTGACACCAGTCGCGGCGAACATCACGTCGCCCTTCGCCATCTCTTCGCAGGTAAAGCACCGCCTTGGGTCGGCATGGCCCATGGAACGGACGCGCTCGATCTGGTCCTCGGCTTCATACAGCAGCCGGCCCTGCATCTGCCCGCCGACACAGCGCAGCGCCGCCGCGGCCAGTACGCCTTCGGGCGCACCGCCCGAGCCCAGATAGATGTCGATCTGCGAATCCGGCATCGCGGTGGCGATGACGCCGGCCACGTCGCCGTCGCTGATCAGCATGATGCGGGCACCGGCCTCGCGGCAATGGGCGATCACGACCTTCTGCCGCTCACGGTCCAGGATGCAGGCCACCAGGTCGGCGATCACGCACTTCTTCGCCCGCGCCACATTCCGCAGATTGCTCGCCACCGAGTCGTCAAGGTTCACGACGCCATCCGGCAGGCCACCGCCGACGGCGATCTTGTCCATGTAGATGTCGGGGGCATGAAGAAAATTGCCGTTCTCGGCCAAGGCCACGGTGGCGATCGCGTTCGGACCGCCCTTCGCGGTCAGAGTGGTGCCTTCCAGCGGATCGACGGCGATATCCATCGGCGGGCCGCCGGCACCGACCTTCTCGCCGATGAACAGCATCGGGGCCTCGTCCATCTCGCCCTCGCCGATGACCACGGTGCCGCTGATCGCCACCGCGTCGAACGCCTTCCGCATGGCCTCCACCGCGGCGCCGTCGGCCTCGTTCTTCTTGCCTTGACCGATCCAGCGGGATGCGGCCAGCGCGGCGGCTTCGGTGACGCGGACAAGCTCCAGCGCCAGGTTGCGGTCGGTCATCGTACCGGGTTGCGGCTTGTTGTCGGCGGCCATCGGCATGCTCCTGTCAGGGCGCGGTTCGAGTCTCAATCGCTTTAGAGCATGATAGCGCCGGGCGGAACGTCCCCGGCGTGCAAATCATGCGATCCAACAAAGCGTTGGCAAACAAAGAGCTGGCAAACAAAGAACTGGACCATTTGCGGGTTGCAGCGTCAGCCTGAAAACGGTTTAGCACGGACCGCGCCGGCAGGCAGGTTTGTTGTTGCCTCACCCGCCCGACGAGGACAGCCAGGGGTCGGTTTCCCACAGCTTCGCCAGCGCCACCTGCTCGGTCTGCATCTGTGCGAGCCAGGCTGGACCGTCGGCCCAGGCGGCATAATAACCGTTTGCTTCGGCATATTCCCGGAATGCATCGTCCTCGGTCACCGCGCGCATCGCGTCCGTCAGCGTTGCGATCAGGTCGGCCGGCGTGCCTACGGGCACCGCGATGCCGCGGCGAATGAACGCAGCCAGCGGGATGCCGCCCTCATCCAGGATGGGGGCATCCGGCAGCAGGCCGAAGCGGCGCCGGGCGGCAATGCCGATGGCGGTCAGGTTGCCGTCGCGGATATCCCCGATCACCTGCGACAGACCCAGCGCGGCGGCGGAGACGTTGCCCGCCAGGACAGCCTGGCGTGCGGCGGAGGCTGACGGGAAGGTAACGATGTTCAGCTGGGTCTGCGCCAGCACCTGCAACCGCAGTGCCGCCAGATGCGGCGGACTGCCCGCGGGCGGCGTCGCCAGTGGTACCGCATCGGCGTCATCGCTGGCGCGCTGGATGATATCCTGGACGGTGTTCGCCGGATCGCTCGACGGGGACACGAATGCCACCGGCTCTCGCTCCACCTGTCCGATCAACTGGATCCGCTGGATAAGAGCAGGGTCGTCGCGGTCGATTATGCGCGCCGGCAATGTCGGAGTCAGGACCCACCCTACCGTGGTCGCGCTGGGCGGTGCGTTGCTTAGGGCGGTAAGCATCGCGTGCCCGGCATCGCCATGCAGGTTGTGCAGGGTGATGTCGAAACCGGGAAGGCGCGCGACCAGAAAACCGACGAAGTCACGCGCCACCCTGTCGGGACCGGAGCCTTCCGGAACACCGAGCAGCATCGTGAGGTGCCGCTTCGGCCGAGGCGTCTGAATGGCGCTGGCGGGGATCGTTGGCAGGGCCAGGGCAGCCGAGGCGGACAGGCCGGCCAGCAATCCCCGCCGGCGGATGATCACGGTCGCTGGGCCGTCGTGGTTTTGGCCGGCACCGGCGCGGCGGCTTCGCGGCGGAGACGGCGTTCACCAAGGAACAGCAGGATCGGCGCCGCGATGAAGATCGACGACGACGTGCCGACGACGATGCCGAACAGCATGACCCAGGCGAAGCCGGAGATCGACTCGCCGCCGAACAGCGCCAGCGGCAGGCTGGCCAGGAACACGGTCATCGAGGTGCCGAGCGTGCGGTTCAGGGTCTCGTTGATCGACAGATCGATCAGCTCCCGCAGCGGCATCGATTTGTATTTGCGCAGGTTTTCGCGCACCCGGACATACACCACCACCTTGTCGTTTGTTGAATAGCCCTGGATTGTCAGGATCGCGGCGACCCTGACCAGGTGGAA
>JARLIN010000493.1 GCA_031291715.1 Rhodopila sp.
AATCATGCTATAAAAAAAAAAGTCAGACAATTTACAGCCTGTACAGGCAGGCTTAAAATGGTCTGACGGCGGTCGGCGGCTAACGGCGATCGGCGCTCAGCCGGCCAGCCCCGAACGCCACGACCTGCAGGAAGCCCCCGGCCATGGCGACGTTCTTCATGAAGTGGATTTGCATATCGGGGATGGCGAAGTTTGTATGGCCGGCCAGTGCGGTGACGATGCACCAGACGGCCAGGACCAAGCCGAGGAGGCGGGCTTGAATGCCGAGTAGCAATGCCAATCCGCCCCCCAGCTCGATCACGACAGCCACGAGCCATGCGATCGCGGGCAGCGGCACGCCAAGGCCGGCAAGGTAGGCTTGCGTCGCCGTGGCGGCCATCAATTTACCGTATCCGCTCCAGATGAATATGGCGCTCATGAGCACGCGCCCGACGAGCATGCCAAGATCCTGCGTGGAACTGGATGGTGCGAAGAGTGTCGACATCGAGAGGACTCCAGATTGCATGAAGTATTGAGCGGCATTCAGACGGCCACACGTCGATACAGGCCCGCGTCACCCGGGCGGGGGGGGCGCCCGGGTGAGCTAGCGCAGTATCGCGGTGACTGGAAGCGCTTGAGCGGAATTGTCACAGTGGGTGGCCCGCGAAATGGTGAGAGGTCCGTGCGCTGCCTCTGGCGATGCGGTTAGCGCCGGTCACGTTGACACCGACTGTCCGGGGGTTCCCTCCACGTCATGCCGGGCTTGCTCCGGACACCCGCTGCCCCTCAGTAAGTGGTTATTCATCAAGACGTCGGTCCGGCACGGGTGGCCGGATCAAGTCCGGCCATGACGACCAGGGACGGCGGCCGGTGTGTCAGTCTTTGCACGAGCCGGTATTACTTCCGGTGCACGCGTTGGTATTACTTCCGGTGCACGCGTTGGTATTACTTCCGGTGCACGCGTTGGTATTACTTCCGTTGCACGCGTTGGTATTACTTCCGCACGAAGCCCTAGCCCACCAGGATTCTGATCTCCCCCAGTCCCTCAATTCCCCCGGTCATCACCTCACCCCGCCGGACCGGTCCGACGTTTTCCGGTGTACCTGTCATGATCAGGTCTCCTGGCCGGAGCGTCATCGAATGAGACGCGATACTGATGATGTCAGGCACCGACCACAGCAGCTTGCTGATATCGGAGTCTTGCTTCACCACGCCGTCCACCGCCAGCCAGATACGGCCGGCAGAGGGATGTCCCACCTCGGCAACCCGATGGATCGGCGCGATCGGTGCGGACTGGTCGAACGCTTTCCCCCAATCCCAGGGCCGGCCCTGCTCCCGCGCCGCGAGTTGCAGATCCCGGCGCGTCAGGTCGATGCCGACCGCGTAACCGAAAACATGCTCCAGGGCTCGCTCCGCCGGGATGTCCGCCCCGCCGACGCCGATGGCGACGACCAGTTCGATTTCATAATGGAAATTGGACGTCTCCGGCGGATACGGCACGGTCGCGGCATTCTCCACCACCGCATCCGCCGGTTTGGTGAAGAAGAATGGCGGCTCCCGGTCCGGATCTCGCCCCATCTCCCGCGCATGCGCCGCATAATTCCGTCCGACACAGAAAATTCGCCTTACCGGAAACCGGGCCGAAGTCCCGGCCACCGCGACAGTCGGTGTCGGCATCGCCGGAAACACGAGATCAGACATTGCCACGATCCTCCCGAAACAGATTCAACGCTTCCTGAATGGGCCGGTCGGAGAAGGAGAACAGAACGGAGTCCGCCGCCGCCTCGTGCCGCACCCGATGCCAGCTCGGCACCACGAAAATATCCCGCTGGCCCCACTCGACGACGAAATCCTCGCCGATAATCGACCGTCCCTTGCCCTCGATCGGCACGAACACCGTGGCGTCGGTGGACCGATACGCCGCGGTGGAGAAACCTTGAGGCAGCAACTGCACGAACGTGCCCATCGTCGTCATCGCATGGCCGCCGTTGGTCGGGTTGCTGTAGCGCATCTTCAATCCGTGACACGGGTCCCATGCATCGGCGCGGCGCATCCGTTCCAGCGCCTCCCGCGTGCGGGCATAGGGGTAGTTGAACATGGGCGACGTCGCGCCTGGGCGGTAATCCACCGGCACCAGATTGGCGCCAAACCGCGCATCGCTGTCGCCGATCGGCCGGCTGATCGGCTGCTCGTCTTCGCCCAGATGCTCGGCGAACGACGCATCCAGGAACTGCACGACCGGAATATCCAGCCCGTCGAGCCAGAAGATCGGCGAGTCACTTTCGTTGCCGTGGTCGTGCCATGTCATCGGCGGGGTGATGATGAAATCCCCCTCATGCATGATCGTCCGTTCTCCGTTCACCGACGTATGGGCGCCGCCCCCTTCCAGCACGAAGCGCAGCGCGCTTTGCGTGTGCCGATGGGCAGGGGCAACCTCACCCGGCAGCACCATCTGCACGCCGGCATACATGTCGGTGGTGACCTTCGATTGTCCCCGGAGCCCGGGGTTCTCCAGCACCAGCACGCGCCGCTCGGCTTCCTTGGCCGAGATCAGGCCGCCCGCCTCGATCATCGCGGCGCGGATGTCGGCGAACCGCCAGCTCGCGGGACGACAGGCGCTGCGCGGCTCCGGCGTCACCAGGTCCGCGAGGGACGTCCACAGCGGCGTCATGTTCTGACGGCCGATGCGGTCATAGAAATCCTGTCGAGCGGTCGTTGTGTCGGCTGGCATGGTCCTCTCCCTTTTTTGGTTTTTCCGATATTGACTGAATACATATAGTCAGCATACGGTCAATATCAGAAACACCAATAAGGAGGAAGCTGTCGTGACCGCGCCGATAAATCCGTCCGTGCTGCATGGCTATTTCCGCAGCTCCGCCGCGTGGCGGGTAAGGATCGCGCTAAACCTGAAAGGCTTACCGGTCACGCACGTCGCGCATCATTTACGCCGCGCCGAACAGCTTGCGCCGGATTATGTGAAGATGAACCCGCAGGGTTTGGTGCCCACGCTGGTCCTGGACGACGGCACGGTGCTGACCCAGTCGCTGGCGATCATTGAATGGCTCGAAGAAACGTTCCCCACGCCGCCGCTGCTGCCCGCCAACCCGGAGGATCGGGCCCATGCGCGGGCCTTTGCCCTCGTGCTGGCCGCCGACACGCATCCTTTGCAGAACCTGAAAATACTGGAGCGCCTGCGCGCCGCGGGGTTGCCGGAATCGGATGTGCAAGTCTGGGCCGCGAGGGCGAACACGGACGGACTAGCCGCCTGCGAGGCGCTGTTGGCCAACACCGCCGGCCCATTCTGCTTCGGCGACCGCCCCGGGATCGCGGACATCTGCCTTGTCCCGCAGCTAGGTGGCGCCCGCCGCTTCGGCGTGGACATGACCAGCTTCCCC
>JARLIN010000494.1 GCA_031291715.1 Rhodopila sp.
CCCTCTCCCTGCGATCTGGCCCGAATAAACGGCCGAACGATGGATATTCGCCCGGATCACGTCATGGGTTGCCTGCGTCGTCCCGGTGACGCGGCATTCAATCTGGCGGTTCAGCAGACGGTCCGTCAGCGTGCTGAAGGGTTGCGGCTGCTCGTCGCCGGGGTCTGCCCGCAAACCGTTCCAGTCAATGGTCCGCTGGTCCAGACGGGGGGGAGTCCCTGTCTTCAGCCGGCCAAGCGGCAGGCCCAGGCGGCTGAGAGTTTGCGCCAGACCAACCGAGGGGGCCTCGCCCATACGGCCGGCCGGCGTCTGGCGGTCACCGATATGGATGATCCCGCGCAGGAATGTTCCGGCTGTCAGCACCACCGCGGCGCAACCGACCCGCTCACCGCCGGTGCAGATAACCGCCGCGATGCGTCCGTCCCGATCCGTTTCGAGGTCCTCGACCGCGGCGGCACGGAGTGTGAGATTGGGCGTCTCCTCTAGCAGCGTCCGCATCGCACGCCGGTATAGCGAACGATCCGCCTGCGCCCGCGGGCCGCGCACCGCGGGTCCCTTGCTCCGGTTGAGCAGCTTGAAGTGGATCCCGGCGGCGTCGGCGGCGCGCCCCATAAGTCCGTCCAGCGCGTCGACCTCACGGACAAGATGGCCTTTGCCGATACCGCCAATCGACGGGTTGCAAGACATGTCGCCGATCGTGCTGAGGGAGTGAGTCAGCAGCAGCGTGCGGGCACCAACCCGCGCAGCGGCGGCCGCGGCCTCGCATCCGGCGTGCCCGCCGCCGACAACAATCACATCGAACCGGTTGCTCATGCCCGGCTTTCTGCCACAGAACCGGCTGTTCTCGCCATGCCTGAACGGCAACCCTCTTTCGTCAGCAGCGAAGCAAGCCCATGATGGCCGGAGCAGTGCCGTCCAGGGCGCTGGTAAGCAAGGGGGGAGATTCGGTAATGGCCGAAGGCGCGATCGATACACGCACCGCGCGGATTTCCGCGGAAGAGGCGCTGGCCATGCATGCGAGCGGCCGGCCAGGGAAGCTGGAAACGCGGATCAGCAAGCCCATCACCACCGCCCGCGATCTCTCGCTGGCCTATTCGCCCGGTGTCGCGGAGCCTTGCCTCCACATCGCCCGCGATCCGACGCTTGCCTATGACTACACGACCAAGGGCAACATGGTCGCCGTCATCTCCAATGGAACCGCGGTTCTCGGCCTCGGCAACCTGGGTGCTGTCGCGTCGAAGCCGGTCATGGAAGGCAAGGTCGCGCTGTTCAAGCGCTTCGCCGACGTCGATGGTATCGATCTCGAGATCGGAACGGAGGATGTCGAGGAATTCGTCAATGCCGTCCGTTTCCTGGGCCCCGGCTTCGGCGGGATCAACCTGGAGGACATCAAGGCGCCGGAATGCTTCGTCATTGAGCAGCGGCTGCGCGAACTCATGGACATTCCGGTGTTTCATGACGACCAGCATGGCACCGCCATCGTCGCCGCCGCCGGCCTGATCAACGCATGTCACCTCACCGGCCGCGACCTTCGCGAGACGAAGCTGGTGGTGAACGGCGCTGGTGCGGCGGCGATCGCCTGTGTCGAGCTTCTGAAGGCCATGGGTATGCGGCCGGACCATGTGATCCTGTGCGATACCAAGGGGGTCGTCTATCAGGGCCGCACAGAGGGCATGAACCAATGGAAATCGGCGCATGCCGCCGTGACCAAGGCTCGCACGCTCAGCCAGGCGATGGAAGGAACCGACGTCTTCTTCGGTCTTTCGGTAAAGGGCGCCCTGACGCAGGAAATGGTCGCGTCGATGGCCGACAAGCCGATCATCTTCGCCATGGCCAATCCCGATCCCGAAATCACGCCGGAAGAGGCGAGGGCGGTCAGCCCGCACGCGATCATCGCCACCGGGCGCAGCGACTATCCCAACCAGGTGAACAACGTCCTTGGGTTTCCCTATATCTTCCGAGGCGCGTTAGACGTTCGTGCCAGCACGATCAACGACACGATGAAGATCGCCGCCGCCGAGGCACTGGCCAAGCTGGCGAGGGAAGACGTGCCCGACGAGGTCCACACCGCGTCCACGGGGCGCCGGCTTGCTTTCGGGCCGGAATATATCATTCCCAATGCGTTCGATCCCCGGCTGATCGCCCGGGTTCCGCCGGCGGTCGCGAAAGCAGCGATGGATTCAGGGGTCGCGCGGAAGCCGCTTGAAGATCTTCGCCGGTATACGCGCAGCCTCTCGGGGCGGCTCGACCCAACCGCCGACGCGCTGGACGCCACGATGGAAATGGTGCGGGAAAACCCGCGCCGTGTGGTCTTCGCCGAGGGGGAGGAGCAGAAGGTCGTCCGTGCGGCGGTCGCGTTCCGCAACGCCGGCTATGGCCAGCCAGTGCTTATCGGGCGCGAAGATCGTGTCAGGAGCACCTTGGCCAGCCTGGGCCTTGGTGACATCCAAGGCATCGAGATCCACAACGCCCGGCTTTCCGGCAACAACAGCAAGTATGTGAATTTCCTGTACTCCCGCCTGCAGCGCCGAGGCCATCTGCAGCGTGATGTCCAGCGCATGGTCAACCAGGACCGGAACGTGTTCGCCGCCTGCATGGTGGCGACCGGCGACGCGGATGCCATGGTCACGGGCCTTACCCGATCGGCATCGGTCTGTCTGGCCGACATCCGCCACGCGATCGGGCCTGCCAACGGTGCCATTCCGTTCGGGCTTACCTTGTTGTGCGGCATGCGCGGAAAGACGCTCTTCCTGGCGGATTCACTGGTCAATTTTCGGCCGGACGCGGTCCAACTGGCCGACATCGCCATCGGCGCCGCAGCCGCGGCGCGCCAATTGGGCCACGAGCCGCGTGTCGCCCTGCTGTCGCACTCGACGTTTGGCGACCCACCGCACGACCGTGCGGTTCCGATGCGTGATGCGGTCGCGATCCTCGATCAGCGGAAGGTCGATTTCGAGTACGACGGAGAGATGAGTCCCGATGTCGCTTTAGAGCCGTCTATTCGTGCGCTCTACCCGTTCTGCCGATTGACCGGGGATGCGAATGTGCTGGTGGTTCCTGGCCTTCACTCAGCCCACATCGCTGCCCGCCTCGCGCATCATCTCGGCGGTGGCACCTCGATCGGACCATTGCTGATCGGCATGGAAAAGCCGGTGCAGATCGTCCCGATGGATGCTTCGTCGAGCCAGATCGTCGATCTGGCATGCCTTGCCGCGTACCAGTCCGTCAGCCCGTAGGCAAAAGGCTTCGCTCGGCGCTCATGCAAGCGCCGAGCAAGGACTAAACCGCCGGTTCGGCGGTCTGCCGAGGCGGCAAATCGCTTTGCGGCTGGTCGCTGATCATCTCGATCCGCCCGGTGATCTGACCGCCGTCCTCGACTTGCAGCCGACGGCAACGCGCAGTCCCAAGGACCTTGCCGCTGCCGCGAACGACGAGGCTGCCGCGTGCGGTCAGGGTGCCATCGATGGTGCCGGCGATCTCGGCTTCTTCGACTTCGACCTCGCCTTTAAAGATGCCGCCCGGTGCGATCGCGAGCTCGGTTGCGTGGATCATCGTGGCTTCAACCGTGCCCTCGACAACCAGGCGTTCGGCGTCCTGGACGACGCCCTGGACACTGATGCCGCGGCCAACAACGAGCGTCCGGCGCTCGGAAGGATCGCGCGAAGTCGGACGGCTCATCGCCATACCCGGTCTTGCGGCGGCGGCCGGTGCGGAGGGAGTGGTCGGAGCAGACGAAAAGGGCGGTCGTGACATGTTATGCGCATCCTTGGGCGGAGCGGGACGGAAAGGCGGAACACCAAGACCGCTGTCCAACGAGGGTTGGCCAGGGGTCACGGTCGAGGGGCGAACATCCGCATCGGATTGTTCGGCCTTGGCTTCCTCCGATACGGAAGGCAGACCCGCCGGCAGCGGGGTGCCGGTCGGCGCCGGAGTGGGTTCGTCGGGCTTTCGACGTTTGAACAAGACACTTTACCAGACTGAAAATGGAGCCTCCGCCTAGCATGGAGCAAGGGCGCGGAACAACATTCTGTTTGGGTTATCCACATTCATACGGTTACAGACCAATCAGGGGGCCGTACGCGCCGGCGCTTCCGCTGCGGTGAGAGCCATGTCGAGGACATGGACCATAGCCGCGGTGCCGATGACCGGAATCAACAGATTCATGATCGGGACGTATGCGCTAAGAGCGAGGATCGCACCTTGCGCCAGAACGGTGCCTCGGCTCTGGCGATACAGGGACTCCGCCATGTTTCGAGGCATCCGCCGCATCGCGACCGCGACAAAGAGACCGCGGCCGATCGCGTAGGCCGCGATCATCCAGCTCAAGATCAGGCCGACGCCCGGCAGTATGAGCGCCAAAATCAGTGCGACGACATTCAAGGCCAACACCTTCATAGCCACCGCGAGACCGTCCCATGTCTGCTCGACGATCGAGGCACCTTCCGGTGGCAGCAGCCAGGGATAGAACCGGCGTTCGACGGCGCGGGCGATCCGGTCGAAATACAGCGTGCCGATCGCCGTGGCGACAGGCAGGAACAGCCAGAGCGCGAGCAGCGATGCGCCGATGGAGCCGACGATATCGGCGCCCCATGCCAGCAAACCGTGCAGGTCCAGAACCCGGTGGATGATCCAGATCGCGCCGACATGGAGAGCGGCGAAGCTCGCGAGAGACCAGGCGATGCTTTGCAGCACCACGCTCCTGAAGGCCGGGTCGTCGAATTGGCTGAAGGCGCGGGCGATCGGTGTGAACATGAATGGCTTTCTAACGGCGGCCGCGGGCGGCGACATTTCACGGGAACGGCTATCATCGCATATGATCGGGGCGAACGTCCCCGGCTTCCGGCAGGAGAGAAATGGATGACCTACGCCCCGTCGCCCCACTTTACCCAGAACTGGGTCTTGTCGAAGCCATCCGCCCAGGGGCGGCGTGGCGTCGTGGTTTCACAGGTCCGCAGCGCCGCCGAGGCGGGGGTCGCTGTCCTGGATGCCGGCGGTAACGCGGTTGACGCGGCCGTGGCGACC
>JARLIN010000495.1 GCA_031291715.1 Rhodopila sp.
CCGCCCGCTATGTCGATATCCCCATCGTCGGTGATTGCAAGGCCGTGCTGGGGCAGTTGCTGCAAGGCATCAAGGGCCGCATCAAGCCCGACAACTATAGCGGCTGGCGTAAGCAACTGGCGGATGGTGAGGTCGCGAAACGGTCCTCCGCCGGTGCCAACAAGCTGGTCGAGGACGGCGATATCCATCCCGTCCGCATGCTGGAAGCGGTCCGCGATTTCGCCAAGCGTGACGCCATCCTGTGCGTCGACGGCCAGGAGACGCTGAACTTCGGCCGCCAGACCATGCCGACCTTCGCGCCGGGGCATCGTCTGAATTCCGGCCCGTTCGGCACCATGGGCGTCGGCCTGCCGTTCGGCGTCGGCGCGAAAGTCGCCTGTCCTGACAAGCAGGTGATCGTGGTGCACGGCGACGGATCGATGGGCCTGAATGCGATGGAACTGGATACGGCCATCCGCCACAAGATCCCCATCCTGGTGGTGATCAGCCTGAACGGCGGCTGGACCGGCGATCCGAAGCGCGAAAAGCCGGGCCGCGACCTTGGTTACACGCGTTACGACAAAATCTGCGAAGCACTCGGCGGCTACGGCGAATACATCACGAAAGTGGAAGATATCCGCCCGGCGCTGGAACGCGCGCAGAAGAAGGTCGATGAGGGCATGGTCGCCTTGGTGAACGTACGCACCGACTATCGGGCGCGATTCTCTGGCGTGGCGTTCTCGGACTATTCGACTTAATCGCCCAAGCGTGTCATGGCCGGGCCTGGCTCGGCCATGAAACATTTTAATATCCCAACAGGAGACTCCCCCAAGTGCCTGGACTGATGGAAGGCAAGGTCGCCGTTGTAACCGGCGCCGGCGGCGGTATTGGCCGCGAGATCGCGATCATGATGGCCGGTGCCGGCGCGAAGGTCATCGTCGCCGACATTGGCGCGTCGCTGCACGGCGAGGGCGGCTCGGCCAGCCCGGCCCAGCAAACCAAAGCTCTGATCGAGCAGCGCGGCGGCCAGGCCGAGATCTGTGCTGAGTCCGTCGCTGCGTGGGGTTCGGCCCGGAAGATCATCCAGGCCGCGCTCGATCACTACGGCCGTATCGACGCCGTGGTGAACAACGCCGGCATCCTGCGCGACGGCATCTTCCACAAGATGTCCGAGGACGACTGGATGTCCGTCATTTCCGTCCACCTGAACGGCAGCTTCTTCGTCTCCCGTGCCGCGGCCGAGCACTACCGCAAGCAGGAGAGCGGATCGTTCGTCCACATCACCTCCACCTCCGGCGTCATCGGCAATGTCGGGCAGGCGAACTACGCCGCCGCCAAGCTGGGGATCACCGCGCTGTCGAAGTCGATCGCACTGGATATGCAACGGTATAACGTGCGGTCGAACTGCCTCGCCCCTTGGGCCTGGAGCCGGATGACCAGCTCCATCCCGACCACGACGCCAGAGCAGAAGGCGGCGGTGGAGAAGCTGCAGAAGATGACCCCGGACAAGAACGCGCCGCTGGCCGTGTTCCTGTCATCCGACGCCGCGAAGGACGTGAACGGCCAGGTCTTCGGCACGCGGATGAACGAGATCTACCTGTTCAGCTCGCCGCGTCCGATCCGCATCGTGCACAACGCCGAGGGCTGGACCCCGGAAAGCATCGCCACCCACGCGGCACCCGCGCTGAAACAGGCGTTCATGCCGCTGGATACATCGGAGGAAGTGTTTGGCTGGGATCCTGTTTAGAGACGTGAATCGCCCTCTTAGGCAAATGGGCATGCTCTAAGCCGGACACGACCGGATGAGGATGACACGGGCCGCGCACGGCGTCCCGTGTCAATCCATGACCGCCGCGTGCTCCATATCGGCACCGCCGCCCCCCTGTCTCGGCCCGCGCATCAGCGGCAGCAACAGCAGCATCGGCAACGCCATCAGCATCATCAGCATCCAGTCGTTGTTGTAGGCGATGATCTCCGCCTGCCGGTTGACGACCACGTCCAGCATCTGCGCGCCATGCGCGGTCACCGGGGACAAGGCGGCACTCGCGCCCTGAAACGCCCGGTTCAGTGGCGTCGCATACCCGGACAGGATCGAGTGCTCGATCTGCCCGTTCCGCGTCACCAGCGCGCCGGTGACGGAAATCCCGATCGCGCTGCCCACGTTCCGCAACAGACTCAGCAGAGCCGTGCCTTCGGTCCGCAACGCCGGGTCCAGGGTCGCGAAGCCGATCACCTGCAACGGAATAAAAACGAACCCCAAGCCGACGCCTTGCAGCATCGTACTGACGATCACGGATGTCGCCGAAACGTCCGGCGTCCAACTGGTCATGCGATACAGGCTCCCCGCCAGCACCACGATGCCGAATGCCATCAGCAATCGCGGGTCCACCCGGCTCGACAGCCGCCCCGCGACCATCATCGCCGCCATCGTGCCGATGCCGCGCGGCGCCATCACCAGCCCCGCCGTCTCCACCGGATAACCGCCGAGTTCCTGCAACCACGGCGCCAGCAGCGCGGAGACCGCCAGCAGCACCATGCCCACCGCGAACATCACCAGCAGCGCGGCCGAAAGGTTCCGGTCCTTGAACACCGCGGGCGTAATGAACGGCTTTTCCGCCGTGAACATGTGCACGATGAACAGATAGAATCCGAGGGCACCCATCAGCGTCTCGACGATGATTTCGGTCGAACTGAACCAGTCCTGCGTTTCGCCCCGGTCCAGCATCAACTGCATGCCGGCGATGCCAATGGCGAAGACGCCGAAGCCGAACCAGTCGAATTTCATGCCGGCTTGCGCGACGGTCTTGGGCAGGAAGGCCGCCATGCCCGCCGTCGCTGCCAGGCCGAACGGCAGATTGACGAAGAAGACCCAGCGCCAGTTGTAGAGTTCCGTCAGGTAGCCCCCCAAAGTCGGACCCAGGATCGGCCCGACCATCACGCCCATGCCCCAGACCGCCATCGCGGATCCGCGTTTTTCCGGCGGGTAGATGTTCAGCATTGTGGACTGGGACAGCGGCACCAGGGCGGCGCCGAACAGGCCTTGCAGCAACCGGAACGCCACCATCTGGGTCAACGATCCGGCGATACCGCACAGCATCGACGCGACGGTGAAGCCGATCATGGAGATCAGATACAGGCGCTTCAATCCGAATCGCGCCGACAGCCATCCCACCGGCGCCGTCATGATCGCCGCGGCGGTGATGTAGGACGTCAGCACCCAGGTGATCTGGTCGGAACTCGCTGACAGACTGCCTTGCATATAGGGCAGCGCCACATTGGCGATAGTGGAGTCCAGCGATTGCATCAGGGTGGCCAACATCGCGCAGACCGTAATGATCGCGCGATGTGGGACGACGTCCTTTTCCTGACCGTGCATCACGAAAGGCCTAGAACAAATCGGACAGGGTGCGGACGTAGCCCGTGTCGATCTCGACATCCGCACTCATGCCCGCGCGCAGCAGCGGATCGCCGGGTTTCATAGCCACCCGGATGCGAACCGGTATCCGCTGCACCACCTTCACCCAGTTGCCCGACGAATTCTGTGCCGGCAGCAGCGAGAAATTCTGGTCGGTCGCCGGTGCCAGGCTCTCCACCGTCCCGTCCCAGGTGCGCCCGGGATAGAGGTCGAAACTGACATCCACATGGTCGCCGGCCTTGGCGTGGGTCAACTGAGTCTCCTTCGGCTCGGCCTCCACCCAGACATGATCGGTGGACACCAGGCCGAATGCCGCCGTGCTGGCACCCAGATACATGCCAAGCTGCAGCTTGTTCACTTGAGTAACGATGCCGGCATACGGCGCCCGCACCACCGAGTGGTCCATCTCGCGCTCGGCTTCCGCCAGTTGCGCCTGTGCCTGTTTGAAGGCGGGCGTGTCCTCCACGGCGATATCCGGGTTGCCCGACAGCTTCGCCAGTTGCGCGCGCGCCTGGCTTTCCGAGGCGCGGACCGCCTGCTGGTCGGCCGCCAGCTTGTAGCGGGCATCGTCGGTTTCTTGCTGGGTGACCGCGTGTTGCTTCACCAGGTTGGCGTAACGATCATAGGTCGCCTGATCGGCGTTGACCTGTTGCTGCCGGGCGGCGGTGTCGCGCAAGGCAGCCTGGTACTCGGCTTTCATGGATTGCACGTTCAGCCGGACCTGCGCGAGGTTGGCACGTGCATTGTCGAGCGCGATCTGGAATTTTTGCGGGTCGAGGCTGAACAGCACCTGACCCTTGGCCACGCTGTCACCCTCGTGCACCGGGATCGAAGCGACGATGCCGGATACGTCGGTGGACAGGGTCATGCTGTCCGCCTGGACATAGGCGTCGTCCGTTTCCACCCAGCGACCGCTGGACAGCCAGTAGAAGCCGGAGCCGGCGACGACCGCCAGCACACCACCTGCCATCAGGACCCAGCGGACGAGTTTCTTGCGGGAGCGTCCGCGCGAAGCGGGACGGGAGGTTATGTCCTCCCGGTAAGTGGTCGTCGCGTGGGACATCTTGGACACCCGATCGTACTATTTGCTGATCGTAAGCTAGCTTCTTATATCGGTTTGGCAAGCCATGCTGCTATGCACAATCCGGGCGCCTTGGATGCGAGATGTGCGGCCCTGTTCACGGCGATATGAGGCGCGTCCATTACGTCATCGTCAGTTGTCGGCGACCGAACCGATCTATTCCTTCCAGTCCGTGTCGAAACGATTGGCCTGCCAACCCGAGGCTTCTCGCGCTGAAAAGTGCTGCCTCCACGAAGCCGCCTCAATGCGAATGCCGGCTGAACCAGCCACAGGTGCGCGGTCGCAGATTCATGTTGCGTTCCAATACAACCTGCGATAGAACGTCGGAACATAAACCGAACACCAGCCGCGAGGCCCGTCCATGACCCAAACAGACCCGAACGCGCCGACCACCGAATGCATTTTCTCGACCATCGTCGGCTTCATGCTGCCGTTCTTTCTCGCCGGCGCCGGAGGAGACGAGGGGGTTGCGAAGGCCGCGATTCGGGAACTGATCGACGCCTACAATGCCAGTACCCCGACCGAACTCGACCTCGCAGGCCGCGTCATCGGCTTTTCGATCGCCGCGATGGACAATCTGCGGTTGTCCATGGCGCCAGGCCTGTCGGATACCAAGGTGCTTCGCTACCGCTGCAACGCCGTCACCCTCAGCCGGGCGTCGGATCAGGCGCGCAAGATGCTGGAGGCGCTTCAGGCGGGGCGGGAGGTCAAGCGCGAAATTCCCCGCCCGAGCGTTGCCGCCGCGCCGCCGGCTCCGAAACCCGCACCGCCGGTGAATGTCCCGGCCGCCCCGAGGCTGCCCAACGGCGGTGTGTCCGAATTCCCGATGGATATCGAGACGATGAAGCGCGACGCCCGGGTGATGATGGCTGTGTTCTCCAAGAACGGGGCGCAAGGTTCGGCTTCGCCGATGATCCCCGACCCCGCCGCCGCCGTTGGTGCGGCCGCCCGCGCCGCGGTCGGTTCGGCCAGGCGTGCCTCGGCGGCGTGACCCCCGCCGGTGTTAACCTTTCGCTAAGGCTTTTGCCGCATCATCGAGCCATGACGATTTTTGGAGCCGCATTCCGGGCCGCCGCCAGTGTGTCTCATGCATTCCGGTGGCGTTCGATACGCGCGACTGTTAAGGTTTTTTGACCCCAACAAGTCGAGGGTACCCCAGTGGTCCAGGCATATAGGCAGTCACCGCATATCGTTGGGCGCAAGCGCGATCGCCACGGCCTGACGGTCGTGGATCGGTACCTTCGGTTCTGTGAGGCAGCCCGGTACGCAAAGCGTAAGACTGGCGGCGTCATCCGCGTCGGGGGTGGCCCAATCGGATCGTCGAGCAGGAGAACACCGTTCGATGGTAGCGCTAAAGGGCCCGGAACAGGTCTATAGGCATTTTATTGGCAGCTTCGGGTTCGATGAAGATGGCGATCCCTACGCGTTGGGCCTGTTCAGCTTTGCCCTTGTCGAAAAGGACAAGTTCGATTGGATAGAGCATCGCCGATGCGAATGCGATGGTATTGCGCCGGCGGCCGCCGAGATTGAACACTGGTATGCCGACAAGCCGGGCTCCTACTTCGAAGACAAAGGCCGCCAGGCGCTTGATTGGTATTCGGATTTCGCGAGAAACCTGCTCCACGACGAAATCGAGGCACAGAAACAGGAGGCCATCCAGGCCTATATCGGCGACCGGCTGAAATTCATGCCGCAACTCTACAACAACCTCACCGCTAACTTTATGTTTCTGTTCCTGATCGGCCTGATCACGCTGTTCGTGTTGAACGACTTCTCACCCGTTGCGTGGGTCAGGCACCATTTTTTTGACCGATAGGCCGCGATAACGACCTTAACCATTCAGCAACGTATTTGCCCTACAGCTGGGTGATGCCGCGTGAAATCGCAGCACTCGCAGAGATCGGTGCTCCGCAAAATCTGATATTGGTGGGGGCGGCTGTCTTGCCTCCTGCCGAAGGGGCTTGGTTCAATCCAGAAACAGGGCGTTCGATCCGGGAGAACGTGGTGCTGACCTATACCTACGTGGACCCGGACAAGTTCGAAACCTCGCTCCGTCGGTTGCGCGAGTTCGTTCACCGGATGGGTCGGCAGACTCGCCAGGGCGAGGTCGTCGTTGCGTTCGGTAGGTGCCATTATAAAGTGAGGCAGTATGACCGCGGTTGATGGAGACGATCATGACGCGATGGTTGATTCTGACGGATGAACCCAAACGGCGTGTGAAGCTAACCGACACGCCTAAACGACACGTCAATTTCGCCGATCTGGCCGCGTCGCTTGGAGCGGCCGAGGTCGTTGCGGCGCCAACATCCAGTGGCTCCCCGATATCCTGGTTCGCGGTTCCGCGACTTGACGGACGCCATCGCTGAACCGGGCTTTCACCCCTCCGCCGGCCAGGTCGCCGGCGTACTGCTCGGCCGGGCCGTGCGGTCCGCCAGGGCCTCTATGCTTGAGGAGACAAAGCGTCAGATTCGCGCGGCTACAGAAACCCGATACTGAACCACGGCACCGCGGCCACTACGATCAGCCCCGCCAGCACCGCCAGCAGGTAAGGCCAGATCCGCCGCATTGCCGCATCGGGGGACACGCGCCCGATCGCGCAGGCCGCGTAGTAACCAACCCCGAACGGCGGGGCGAACAGCCCAATCCCCATCGCCAGGATCACCACCATCGCGTAGTGGACTTCGTGGATCCCCACCAGCTTGGCGGAGGGGAACAGCAGCGGCCCGAACAGCACGATCGCGGGGATCCCCTCTAGCACGCTGCCGAGCACGACGAACGCGACGATGGAGATCGCCATGAACCCCGCGGCTCCGCCGGGCATGGACGTCATCGCCGCTGCCAACTGGCGGGAGAATCCCGACTGCGTCAGCGCCCACGCCATCCCGGTCGCCGTGCCGATGATCAGCAGGATTGCGCCTGACAGCGCAGCCGTCTCCACCAGCATGGGATACAGCCGCCGGAGCGGGAATTGCCGATAGACCAGTATGCCGATGATCACCGCATAGACGATGCCGATGGTGGAGACCTCGGTCGCGGTGGCGATCCCCTCGATCACCGCGGTGCGGATCACGAACGGCAGCACCAATGCGGGCAGGGAGATGATGAAGGCCTTGCCGATGACGCTCCAGGGCGGCCGGACCACGCCGGCCATGTTTTCGTTCCGCCCGCGCCAGCGTGCGATGAACGCCAAGGCCGCGGCCAGCACCAGGGCCGGCATCAACCCGCCGGTGAACAGCGCGGCGATCGATACGCCGGTAACCGAGCCGATGGTGATCAGCACCAGGGAGGGCGGGATCGTCTCGCTCATCGCGCCTGAAGCGGCCAGCAGTGAGACCAGCTCGCCTTCGTTGGCGCCGCGCCGCTTCATGTCCGGAAACAGGACGGGCGCCACCGCCGCCATGTCGGCGGCCTTCGAACCGGAAATGCCGGAAACCAGATACATCGCCCCCAGCAGCACATAAGACAGTCCGCCGCGGACATGCCCCAGCAACGCCGACAGGAAGTTCACCATCGCCCGCGCCATGCCGGTCATCTCGATCAGCAGGCCGAGGAACACGAACAGCGGCACCGCCAGCAGGATCAGGGAACTCATGCCCTCATCCATGCGGGAGACGACGACGGTCAGCGGGGTGCGGGTCAGAGTCGCCAGATACGCCAACGTCGCCAGCCCGAAGGCAAAGCCGATCGGCACGGACAGCAGGACGCCGGCCCCGAGCAGCAGGACGAAGAACAGCACCAGGTTCCAGTTGCCGAACCCCTTCAGCCACGGCCCGGCGAAATGCAGCACGACCGCCAGCCCGACGACCGCGACCACGCCGAACAGCGCGTCCTTCCAGGACAGCCGCAGCAGCCTTGTCAGTGCCGTGATCACCATCAGCACGCCGCCGACCAGGATCGCGACCGCCCGGTAGGTGTCGTGGATGCCCAGCGCCGGTGTCTCGATAAACCACTGATCCGAGGCGTAATCCCAGGCGGATGGCACCACCATCAACAGGAACACCGCCACCGCCGCAGACGCCAGCGCTTCGGTCCGGGCCCGCCCCGCCGGCGACATCCCCGCCACGATGGCGGTCAGCCGCATATGCTCCGACCGTTGCAGCGCGATCACGCTGCCCAGCATCGCCAGCCATAGGAACAGGATCGAGGCCAGTTCATCGGTCCAGACCAGCGGCGCATGGAAGGCGTAGCGCGCGGTGACGCCAGCGAACAGCACGACGATCTCGGCCAGCACCAGCAACGCCGCCGGCACTTCGGCGATCAGCCGCAGCAGCCCGTCGATCCGGGCCGCGGCCAAGCTGGGGGCAGGGCTGGTGCCAGGGGGCCTCAAGACAGGGTGCCGACTTCGGATTCCAGGATGCCCCAGGCTTCGTCGCCGTATTTCTTCTTCCAGTCGGCATAGAAGCCGGCTGTCTTCAACGCCTCCCGGAACGCCGGCTTGTCCACCTCGACGAACGTCAGCCCCTTGGACTTCAGGTCATCGGCGACGGATCCGTTCAGCTTGGCGATATCCGCACGCTCTTCCAAGGCGGACGTGTTCAGCTCCCGCGCGATGATCGTCTGCGCATCGGCGGGCAGAGCGGAAAAGCTGCGCTTGTTGCCAAGCATCCAGAACCCGTCCCACATGTGGCTGGTCATCGAGACGTATTTCTGCACCTCGTACAGCTTGGCGATCTGGATCAGTGTAAGAGGGTTCTCCTGCCCTTCGGCGATCTTCGTCTGCAGTGCCGAGTAAACTTCGCTGAAGTTGATGCTGATCGGCGAGGCGCCTAACGCCTGGAACATGCTGGTCCACAGCGGCGACACCGGAACCCTGATCTTGAACCCTTTCAGGTCGGCCGGTCCCTTGATTGGATGGGTGGAACTGGTGATCTGGCGGAACCCGTTGTCCCACATCTTGTCCATGGCGATCAGGCCTCGCTTGTCGATCTCCGACCGGACATGGGCGCCCAGCTTGCCGTCCATCGCCTTCCAGACCGTGTCGTAGTCCTTGAAGGCGAAGCCGATGCCGTTGATCGACGCCGCGGGCACCAGCGTCGACAGAATCAGGCCGGACAGGGTGAAGAAGTCGATGGCACCCGACCGAAGCTGCGACAGCATGTCGGTGTCGGAGCCCAACTGGTTGTTGGGGAACAACTGGATCTCGACCGCGCCGTTGGTCGCCGCCTTGATCCGGTCGATCGCCTCCTGCTGGCGAATGCTCTGCGGATGCGTCACCGGGGCATTGTTCGCCAGCTTGAGGCTGAACTCCGCGGCGCGGGCGGGGCGGGTGTTGATGGCGAACAAAGGCAGCGCGGCCCCGGCAAGCAGGGTGCGACGATGGAGGGTAGGCATGTCGGAATCCTTGGACGTTTGTTTGGGAGCCAAAATACCGGGTGGTTCCCCGGTGGCAAGGGGCACGACAGGGCGCTCGTGTCCTGCCTCCGAAGTTCGTCGTATCGTGCAGCCATTTCCGGGGATAAGCAGCCCACTGAAAATAAAGAGCTGGTGTCTGATGAAGGCCGCGCGGCAGTTTCACCACAACCGATGGCCGCGCCAGGTCGGAGACGCTTCTGCGACTTCTTGCAGTAATCAGGGTCTTGGGAAGCGTGGGGCTGGGTCGTTGCAATATCTTGACAAAAAGATCAAGCTGCGCGATAATGCAATGAATTATCTATTCGTTTGAAACGGTGCAATGACAGCCTACCTGCTTGTGGACGGCACGCGCATCGAGCCGGAGATGGCCGGAAGCGACCGGTTTCAGTTTCGCCTTTTTCTCCCTGCCCAGGAAATACGTCTGGTATCCGGTTCAGCGCGACCAGCCGACTTAGGGCTGTCGCCCGATAGCCGCCGGCTGGGGGTGGAGTTGAGCGAAATGCGGTGGGCGAATGGCGAAGCGATGATCGACGTCCCGATTGATTCGCCTAGTTTCATCGATGGATTCCATCATTTCGAGACCCGCCAACCGCAAAATAAACCGGTTCGCTGGACCACGGGCGATGCCGGACTGCCGCCGGACATGGTCCCGCGCTGGCGCGGCGAAACCATCCTCCACTTGTCGCTGAAAGAATGGCGCGGCAGCGATCATAACCCGCCTGGCAATGCCGAAGCGCAGGTGCTGAACGCGTTCGAGAGCCTTGGCGAGGATTGCGAGTTCGGGCTTGCACAACGAAGCTATGACGTGGAGCCGCCTTTGACCCTGCTCCGCTGGTCCGGTATCCGATATGAGGACCTGATACGCGGTCTGGAATGTGAATTTTACGGCCTGGGGGACGTCGAGAGCACTGAAGTGGCCTGGTCCGGCACCCAGTATTTCTTACACACGCCTTATCTGTCCATGCATACCAACTGCATCGTCGAGCAGGATGCCGCCGGCATCGCCGAAATAGCGGCATGTGGCCGCGCCACGCTTCGTATCCTGCGCCGCAAGCTGCTGAGGGACATCGCCGAGGCGAGGCGCATCTTCGTGTTCGCGAGCCCCAATCCCGACTTCAGTTTCGCCCAGATGCGCAGACTTCACGCGGCACTGCGTCGTATCGGCCCGGCTTCCCTGCTGTGTGTCAAACGCGCGGGGCAACGCGACCCCGCCGGCGGGGCGGAGCGTCTCGCGGATGGACTGTATGCAGGTTACATCAGCGAATTCGTCAAACCCGACGGGCCATTTGATCAATGGCTGCAAATCTGCACCAAGGCCATGAACTTGCACAGGTGCGGTTGAACGAATGGAATTTCCTATGCTGCAACCATTTACACCCGAGGCCGCGTTCGCCACTATCGCCTCGGTGCTTCGGAACCTGTGCAAAGATCCCTTGCCCGATCTGGCGCTGGACACAAGGCTCGATGAACTCCCTGGCATGGACAGCCTGAAGTCACTGCATGCACTCGCATTGATGGAGGAGCAGTTCGGCGTGGAGATCGACGTTGCCGTATTGGATTACCATCTCGAGCAGGTGCAGGACGTTGTGCATGCCGTTTGCGCCGCCTGCGACAAGTCAGGCCTGGGCGCCGGCCGGAGTCGGTGAGGATGGCATGTAAAACTGTTGGGCCCACTTGCGATACGGCATGATAGGGCCGTCCGTATCACCGAGCTGAGGACGATTCAGATACGATTTGTTTTCCAGGATCGCTGTATCGGCGGCGATCGCGCGTTCTGCTTCACGTACCGCGAGCGCCAGCAGAGGAAATGTCAAAATCCCGTATCGCCGGATGGCGAGCTCACCGGCGACTTGGACGAAAGCATCGTCCACCGGCAGGAAATAAAGCACCGTGATGAACGACACGGGAAACCGTCCGGCGACCTCGGCCCGGCAAACCATTGTGCCGAGCCCGTAATAGGTAAACTCCAGAAGGCCGGGCAGGCGTGTCTGCCTGTCCTCGGCGAGGCCGAACAGGCGGGTGTTCCTGCTGATCCGGCCGGCAAAACGATTTCGCATCCGGTGTGTCAGGGTGTGCCCCTCGATCTTCAGTTCTTCGCTCTCGATCCGGGATATCTGACCGCCATGGATGGCCGTGAAATGCGCGAGGTCAATTCCGTTCTCGGCCAGCTCCTGCACATGGGTGCGAACCTGCCGCGGGCGCGTGGGGCGAAAGCGGGTCCACGCCGGCGAAAGGCTTTCGGGCAGGACCGGTACGTCCCACAGCGGCGGCCGGCATGCTTCGTCGAACCACACCATAATGGCGCCGTTCACCTCTTGGACGGGCCATGCCCGCAGTCGCGCGCGGCTGGGCACGATCGTGGTGTTCGGTACGCCCACACAGTGCCCGGCCGCGTTGAACCGCCACGCGTGAAACGGGCAAACGATGGAACCATCGACAACGCGGCCGCCATGGCCACGATGCGCACCGAGATGCGGGCAGTGTGCATCCAGCACCGCGGGCGATGTGTTTGTGGTTCGGAACAACACCAGATCCCGGCCGAAGCACCGCAGCGGGCGCACCTGGTTCGGGCCCAGGTCGCGGCTGGCAGCTACACGGTACCAGCCCGTGGGGTATGGCGTGAAGGGGAAGCGGCGCGAAGGCGGGGTTCTACCGGCGGATGGGCCAACCGCCGGCGGCGACGCAAGATCGACTTCCACGTTTAGGTCGCAGGCGCGGCTGTGTCCGCGGCGTCGTAGCGTCCCGATGCCAGACACTGCGATGAGTTGATCGCCAGCACGCGATGATAGGTGACGGGTGGACGCAGGGCCAGCAAGCGCTGCACGGTTTCCAGCTTCATAGGCAGCAGCGCCTCCCAGTCGGCGCCACGCAGCCATTCGGCCTGTTGGCCGATGCGATAGGCCTCGGCCATCGCCCGCCTGACAGGGGCTCCAGGCGCATGCCGGGGCGGCTTGACCGCCATGAACAGCGTCAAGATCGTGAACCCCAGATGACCGGCCTGCGCACAGCGAAATGCCATGAGGCAAACCTCGCCCAGGACACTCGCGTCATAGCCCGTTACGACATGCCACAGATCGTGCATGACGGCCGATCGTTCTTCGACGAAGCGCTCGTCCTCGGGAAGGGGGCTCTCCCGCGGACTCATGGCGAAGTCCATCAAGCCCGCGACACTCATGCCTTCCCGTCTCAAGAAACAATGATAGGCATGCCCAAGTGTACCTGGCGGAAACCGGTCCGCTGCTTCTGCCTCGGTAAGGGTGTCAAGCAGTCTGGACCTGTCCCGCAGCACGCGCTGTCCGACCGGCGTCCGCCTGAAACGCTCGAACGCCCGGCGGCCGGATTGGCCCTCCAGGGCATGCAGGAAGGTCATGGCTTGGCGCTTGTCCTGACCCCGGCTTCTGATCAGCCGCGACACGGC
>JARLIN010000496.1 GCA_031291715.1 Rhodopila sp.
CAGTGATGATCTCCACCACCCCATCCATCACCACACCTCAAACGCCGACTTAAGTAGCAACTTAAGGTGGAGATTGGCGGGACGCCCAGGCGGCCCTCGGCGGAGGGATACGTCAGACCGCCCATCTGGTGCAGTTCTTCGACAGCACGACTGCCCGCGCCCACGTCTCGGCCGCCGGGGCAAAAGGGGGCAGCAGCGGCAGGCCCTCGGCCGCTCGCGCGGTGGCTTCTCGACCAAGATCCACCTCAAGACCGATCTCGACGGCCACCCGCTCGACTTCCATCTGACCGGCGGCGAGGCCAGCGACAGTACCCAATTCGAGACCTCACTCGACCTTGGGCCCGACATCCGCCCGCGCATCGCGATCACCGATAAGGGCTACGACAGTGCCGTCAATCGCCTAGCCGCCCGTGATCGTGGCATCGCGCCGGTCATCCCACGTCGCGAAAACTCCAAGCAAAGAGGCCGATTCTTCCCAAAGCGCCTCTACCGCCTGAGGGCCCGTATCGAACAGACCATCGGCAAGCTCAAGCGGTTCAAGCGCGTCGCCATGCGATGCGACAAGACCACCACCAGCTACGCCGCCTTCATCAGTTTCGCCTGCGCCATGATATTGGTCAAATCCGTCCACACGGCCTACGGATGCGGTCGCTCCAGAGCGGCCAAATCTGGATTAAGATGCTGCGATCCCCCCGATAGAGACGTGAACCTTTGACAATTGACATTGCGGAGGTAGATCGCGGCTGTCGCATGGCCGTTCAGTGACCACGCCGGGTGCCCCCACCGGCCTGCCATGGTCCGCCCTGAGTAGTTTCCGATGCTGTCTCCAATCGTTGGCAAGGTTCAGGGTAAATATGCGTCGCATCCGGCGTGCGGATGCCTTGACTCTGATCAAGGCGCGGTGGCCGCTGCAATGGCAGCGTCCCGGCTTCATCGGCGGCTGCTCCCATCCAATCAACGAAGGATACGACGATGAGCCCCACCGGGTCCCGCCTTTCGCTTGCCCTGCTCGCCTTGGTAGCCTCCGTTGCGGTCGCGCGTGCGCAGACCGCGGACTCACAGCATCCCGTTGCCCAGGCGTCGGGGCCATCCCAGCAGGCAGGCATGCCGATGCCGGAAACGGATGCGCAGGGCGGACGGCCCGGAGTGATGGGCGCGGGCATGGGGCGCATGATGGAAATGATGCGCCCGATGATGGCCGAACGCGGCGGAATGGGCATGACGTTCGAGCATGTCGAGGGCCGCATCGCCTACCTGAAGGCCGAGTTGAAGATCACCGACGCCCAGTCCGCGCCTTGGGACGCATTCGCCGACACGATGCGCGCCGACGCGACCGCGATGAAGGCCATGCACGACGGGATGATGAAGGGCGGGATGCCGACCACAATGCCCGACCGTATGGCAGCCCAGCACAAGATGATGTCCGCGCGCATCGGGATTATGGAACGCTCCGAGGCCAACACCAAGGCGCTCTATGCGGCGCTTTCGGAAGACCAGCGGAAAGCATTCGACCAGATGATGTCAGGTCCGATGGGAATGATGTGACAAAAGTGAACACCAATTGATGATCTCACCCCGCACAGGGCTTTCCGCGATGGGCCGGTATCTCGCTGTGCTCGCCGTGGCAAACCTCATGTGGGAATTCGCGCAGATGCCGCTCTATACCCTATGGAGTACCGGCTCCGCGACGGACATCGCTATTGCGGCCGTCCACTGCGCGGGTACCGACGTACTGATCGGTGGGGTGGCGCTGATAGGCGCGCTGCTTATGTTCGGAAACGCCGACTGGCCGAACACCAGGTTCACGCGTGTCGCCATTTTCGCCGTGGCCGCCGGGCTCGCCTACACGGTCATGAGCGAACGTCTGAACACGGCACGCAATGCCTGGAGCTATGCGGCACTGATGCCCATCCTGCCGGGGCTCGGAACTGGGCTGACGCCCCTGGCCCAGTGGCTCGTTGTGCCCCTGCTGGGCTTCGCGGCGGCCCACCCGCCGTCAGCCGGCCCGAAGCGGACGACCGAGGTGACCCAGGGGATTGTCCTTCCCACGAGGGCAATCACGACGTCCGGGTCCACGCCTGATCATTTGGCGCGGTGAAACCCGAGAGTATCATGAGCCAGCACGACACCGAGCATCGCGCTGGAACCTCCGGCAAGAGCGGCCGCGGTGGAGATGCGTCGCCGGCCGCGGTCGGCACGCCGGCGGTGGACCCGCAAGGCGGCCCGCGTTCCAAGAGCGGGGAGACGCCACCCGCCAAGCCTGGCGCGATCTACACTTGCGCGATGCACCCGCAGATACGCCAGGGCGGCCCCGGCAACTGCCCCATTTGCGGCATGGCACTGGAGCCGGTGGAGGCCACCGCCGAGGCGGCGCCCAACCACGAACTTGCCGATATGTCGCGACGCTTCTGGATCGGCCTCGTGCTGACGCTGCCGGTGTTCGTACTTGAGATGGGTGGCCATATCCCGTGGCTGGGCCTGCACACTCTCGTGCCGGAGCGGGCGTCGGTCTGGGTCCAGTTCGCCCTTTCAACGCCCGTTGTCCTGTGGGCCGGGTGGCCGTTCTTCCAGCGTGGCGCCGCGTCGGTTCGCTCCGGCCACCTGAACATGTTCACCCTGATCGCGCTCGGAACGGGTGCCGCATATCTGTACAGCCTTGTCGCGACATTCGCGCCGGGGCTGTTCCCCGCCGGGTTCCGCATGACGGGCGGCACGGTCGCCGTTTACTACGAGGCGGCCGCCGTCATCACGGTGCTTGTTCTGCTCGGCCAGGTGCTGGAACTGCGGGCGCGCGACCGGACCGGCGGGGCGGTCCGGGCATTGCTCAACCTCGCCCCCAAAACCGCGCGGCGCATGCGTGACGGCGGCGAGGACGAGGAGATCCCGCTCGACCAGGTCCACGTCGGCGACCGTTTGCGCGTCCGTCCCGGCGATGGCGTGCCGGTCGATGGTACCGTCGTCGATGGCAGCAGCGCGGTCGATGAATCGATGGTCACGGGTGAGTCCATGCCGTCGCCGAAGGGACGCGATGACAAGATCATCGGCGGAACCGTCAACGGAACGGGCGCCCTCGTCATGCGCGCCGACACGCTTGGCGCGGCCGGGATGCTGGCGCGCATCGTCGCGATGGTCGCCGAGGCACAGCGCAGCCGCGCGCCCATCCAGAAATTAGCGGACACTGTCGCCGGCTATTTTGTCCCGGCGGTGCTGGGCATTTCCATCCTGGCCTTCGTCGCATGGGCGGTTTGGGGGCCGGCACCCGCGCTCGCCTTCGCCCTGATCGCGGCCGTTTCCGTCGTCATCATCGCCTGCCCGTGCGCGCTGGGGCTGGCCACGCCGATGTCGATCATGGTTGCGGTCGGCAAGGGCGCCGGTGCTGGCGTGCTGATCAAATCGGCCGAAAGCCTGGAACGGATGGAGAAGATCAATACCCTGGTGGTGGACAAGACCGGCACGCTGACCGAGGGCAGGCCCCGCGTCACGTCGGTCGTTCCCGCCGCCGGGCTGAGCGAAGACGACGTCCTGCGGCTGGCCTCCAGCCTTGAACGGTCGAGCGAGCATCCGCTGGCCGCCGCCGTCATGGCCGCCGCGCGTGCGAGGAACATCGCCGCCGACGAGCCGTCGGATTTCGCGTCGGTGACCGGGAAAGGCGTCACAGGCAAGGTCGGCGGGCGATCCGTCGCGCTCGGCAACACCAAGCTGATGGCTGACCAAGGCATCGACCTCGGCGACCTTGCCGCGAAGGCGGATGCTCTGCGGGGATCCGGCGCCACGGCGCTGTTCGTGGCGGTGGATGGCAAGCCGGGCGGCATTGTCGCCATCGCCGACCCGATCAAGGCGACCACGCGCGCGGCACTGGACAGCCTGCGCGCGGACGGCATCCACGTCGTCATGCTGACGGGTGACAACAAAACGACCGCGCAGGCCGTCGCCCGGCAACTCGGCATCGACGAGGTCGAGGCGGACGTGCTGCCCGAGGACAAGAACCGTATCGTCAAGAAGCTGCGGGCGGATGGCAAGATCGTCGCGATGGCGGGCGATGGCGTGAACGACGCGCCGGCGTTGGCCGAGGCCGATGTCGGCATTGCAATGGGGACGGGCACGGAGGTGGCGATCCAGAGCGCCGGGGTGACGCTGGTCAAGGGCGACCTGGCAGGTATCGCCCGCGCGCGGGTGCTCAGCCGCATGACGATGCGCAACATCCGGCAGAACCTGGTGTTCGCCTTCGCCTACAACGCGATCGGCATTCCAGTGGCCGCCGGCGTGCTCTACCCGACCTTCGGCATCCTGCTCAGCCCGGTGGTCGCGGCACTCGCGATGTCGCTGAGTTCGGTGTCGGTCATCGCCAATGCGTTGCGGCTGCGGGCGGCACATTTGTGAGACACAGCCAACAAGCCAGGGCCACCGGCCCTTTCGGAGAACCACCATGTCCGGCTCATTCGCGCGCGCACCGCGCGCATTCCGCGTCGCCTTCCTGGTGCCCCTCATCAGTCTGTTTCTGGCGGGCTGCGGATACAACAACATCCCAACCTACGAGGAACAGGCAAAGGCGAAATGGTCGGACGTGCTGAACCAGTATCAGCGCCGGTCGGACCTGATCCCCAACCTGGTCGAGACCGTGAAAGGCTTCGCCAAGCAGGAGAGCAGCGTGCTGGAGGCCGTCACCGCGGCCCGCGCCACCGCCACCTCGGTCAAGGTCGATGCGAGTACCATCACCGACCCGGAGATGTTCAAGAAGTTCCAGGAGGTCCAGGCGCAGCTATCCGGTTCGCTCGGCCGCCTGCTCGCGATCTCCGAAAACTACCCTGTCCTCAAATCGGACCAGAACTACCTCGCCTTGCAGTCGCAGCTTGAGGGCACGGAGAACCGGATCGCGGTCGCCCGCCACGACTACATCGAGGCCGTGCGGGTTTACAACACCGAG
>JARLIN010000497.1 GCA_031291715.1 Rhodopila sp.
CATGCCGTTATAGGGAAGCAAACCGGAAATCGCGTTGAACAGCGTTGTCTTCCCGGCGCCATTCAGGCCGACAACCGAAACGAACTCCCCTTCTCCGACATGGATCGACACATCGTCCAGGGCAGTCGCCTTGCCGTAGAGCACCCCCAGATTCCGCAGATCCAGAAGCGGGGTATGGCCTTTGCCCTCGCGTTCGGGGCGGGCCGCGGTTTCGATCTTGCCGCCGAGATAGACCCTGCGCACGGTTTCGTTGCGCATCACTTCCTCGGCGGTGCCTTCGGCGACGTGTTCGCCCAGGTACATCGCCAGCACGCGGTCAACCAGGGCCGCGACGCCCTTGACGTTGTGATCGACCAGCAGCACGGCGTGCCCCTCTGCTCGGAAGCTCGCGATCAGACTCGAGAAATCTGCTACCTCGGCCGACGTCAGGCCGGCGAAAGGTTCATCGACCAGCACGACCTTGGGGTTACGGGCGATCGCCTTCGCCAGCTCCAGCCGGCGCAGATCGGCGAACGGCAGGGTGCGTGGCAGCCGGTGCATCACCTGCGACAGCCCGACGCGGGCGGCGATTTCCTCGGCTCGGCGGGTGACGCCATGGTCGGTCGCGAGCATCAACAAGTTGTCTGGCAACAGCGCGAGCTTGATGTGCTCCAGGATCGTCTGCCGCTGCAACGGACGGGCGTGCTGGAAGACGATGCCAACGCCGTGGCGGGCGATGCGATGGGTGGGCCAGCCGGCGACGTTGGTGCCGTCGAGCTTCACCTCGCCCGCGTTTGGCTTCTCGATCCCCATGATGCATTTCATCACGGTGGATTTGCCGGAACCGTTCGGGCCGATCAGGCCGAGGATTTCGCCAGCCTCGATCGAGAAGCCGATGTCCTTGACCGCGACCAGGCCACCGAAGCGCTTGGTCAGGCCGTTGACTTCGAGCAGCGCGGTCATTCGCGGCCTCCCGCCTGCAAGAGCCGGCCCATGAAGCCGCCGGGAAAGAACAGGATTACAATTAACGCGACCGCCGAAACCACGAAGGTCGAGAGCTGGCCGAGCGGACGCAGGACCTCACCCGCGGCGATCAGGAAGATCGAGCCGACGGCGGCACCTATGATGGTGCGTCGCCCGCCCAGCACGGCGGCGATGATTACGTTCACGCCGACGGCGATGTCCACGACCGTGCCGACGGATGCGGTGCCAAGGTAAAAGATCAGCATCGCCCCGGCCAATCCGGAGAAGAACGCGCTGATGCAGAACGCCGCGAGCTTGTGCTTGGCGACGTTGAAGCCGAGAGCCGCCGCCTCGATCGCATCCTGCCCGCTGGCCTGAAGGATCAAACCGACCGGCGAGCGGGACAGGCCGTAGAGGATGGCGCCGCTGACGGTCATGAAGCTGAGCGCATAATAGTAGTTGGTGTTGTCGTCGATCGAGAGCACGTCGGGCAGGTCAAGCCCGATCTCTCCCCCGGTGATGCCGGCGAACAGCACTAGCACGTTCTGCAACAGCAGAACCGCGACCAGCGTCACCAGCCCGAAATAGGGTCCGGTCAGGCGGAGAGCCGGTACGGCCAACACGGCACCGGCCACGACCGCAGCGACGGCACCGGCCGCGAGGCAGGGGGGAATTGGCCACAGCCAGTAGTGGTTCAGCAGCGCCGCGGTGTAGGCGCCGACGCCGATCAGGAAGCTCGGGCCGAAGTTGACCTCACCGGCGAAGCCGAACAGCAGGTCCCACGACATCGCGAAGACCGCATAGTAGTAGGCGAGCGTCAGCAGACCGAGGATGTAGCCGCTAACGCCAAGCGGCAGCAGCGCCATCACCACAAGCGCCGGGACCACAATCTGGAAGGTGCGGGATCGAAACATGGCTTACCTCCGCCCCAGCAGGCCTTGCGGCCGCACATAAACCACCGCGACCAACAGCAGGAGCACCGGCACCGTGCGGATCGACGGCGAGATCAGATATGCCGTCATTGTTTCCAGGTAACCAACGACATACGCCGCCATCAGGGAGCCGGAGACACTGCCAAGACCACCCAACACCACGATCGAGAAGGCGCTGGCCGTCAGCGTGCCGGCGTTGTCTGAACTCACACCCAGGAAGGCACCCAGCAACACGCCGGCGATCCCGGCCAGCACGCCATAGATCGCCCAGACCAGGACGTAGATGCGCGACAGTTCGAAGCCGAGGAGTGTCAGCCCGCGCGGATTCATGGAAGCTGCCAGCAGTGATTTTCCGGTACGCGTGCGGTTGACCAACAGATACAGCAGGCCGATCGCCGCCCAGGACAGCACGGCAGTCAGGATTTCATTCAGCGGGGTGCGCACGCCCAGGATCATCACCACCCCCTCGACCAGCGGACGCACGGTCTTTGGGTTGTTGGTGAACAGATAGGCCACCGCCTCCTGCAGCATGATGCCCCAGAGCAACGTCCCGGTCAGCACAAAGATCTCTTTCTCCTCGCGCGGAATCGATGGCGAGTTCTGGATAGGCCGTACGATCACCCGGTAGGTGAAGAAGGCGCACGCAAGGCTCGCGGCGACACCGGCCAGCGCGCCAAGGTAAGGCCCCGCACCGAACGTCCCCGCGACCCACCATGCGATGACCGCGGCCACCACCATAATCGCGCCGTGTGACAGGTTCAGCACGCCGGAAACGCCGAAGATCAGCGTGAAACCCGTGGCGCCGAGAGCGTAGAGGCTACTGATCGCGAAACCGTCGATCAGGATCTGCAATGCAAGCATAAGTCTCCGTCCAGCGCGGCCAGTATTGAGAAATGGGCGGCCCAATCGTGGGGCCGCCCAGACGGGACATTACTGCGGCAGCTTGGTGAAGGCCGGAAAGATCATCTTGCCGGTCGCGACATTGGCGGGCCACACCGTGACGGGGTTGCCCTTCTGCCACTGCACCATCAATCCGGTGATGTAGCCTTCGCCGATCCTCATACCATGGGCGAACGTGTCGCCCTTCGGCAGGAACGCGATACGCCCGATCGTGCCGACGTGGTCGGTCTTCTCCATCGCCTCGACAATTTTGTCGGGATCGGTGCTGCCGGCCTTCCGGATCGCCTCGGCCCACATGTACACATCGTCATACGAAGTATATGCGGCGTAGCCAGGCAGGTTGCCGTATTTCGCCTGGTAGGTCTTGGCGAACGGGATGGTTTTGGGCGTCACCGCCACATCCGGGGCCGAAACCATATTGAAGATCACGCCATCGGCCGCACCGTTGGTGTCCTTCCAGAAGGTACTGTTGGTCGCCTGGCTGGACACCCCATACATCGGCATCGGCACCTGCTGCTGTTGCCATTGCACGGTCGGCTGCACGCCGACATGACTGATGCCGGTGACGATCACGTCCGGCTTCTCGCCCTCGACCTTGTTGAAGATGGGGGTGAAGTCGGTGGTGTCGGGGGAAAGGCGGATATGATCCACCACCTTCAGCCCCCCAGCCGGCAGACATTTCAGGTATTCTTCGTCCAGCGGGATGGTCCAGGCGGCATCCTCGCTCATGACCACCGCTGTCTTCATGTGGAGGTCATTGACCATCAGGGTCTTGGACGCTTCGCAGACCACGTCGGCGATCTGGGTGGAGGCCAGGTAGCCGTGGAAGACATATTTCATGTGGTCGTAGTCGTCGTGCACACGCTTGGTGATCTCGTTGCTCGCTGCACCCGGCGTGATCATCGGCATTTTCAGCCGCCCGGCCCAGGGTTCGAGCGCCAGCACGACCTCACTGATATAACTGGCGATGACGGCGGCCACCTTGTCCTGCTGCGCGGCACGCTGAAAGGCACGCACGGCGTCGGAAGCGGAGTTGTGGTCGTCGTAATCTACGATCTCGATCATCCGGCCGTTGATCCCGCCGGCTTTGTTGATCTCCTCGGCGGCCATCTTGGCGCCGTTGGGAATGCCCACGCCGCTGATCGCCGACGTTTCGGCGATGACACCGATCTTGATCGGGTCCGCCGCGTGAGCGGCCGGCGCCGCCAGCGCGAAACCGAATACGCCGCTGAGCAAGGCGATGCTGTGCGAAATCCGCATGGTCCGTTTCCCTTTGTCGTCTTTTTTTGTGTCGTGAACGATCACTGAATCGTGTGTTCGTATGCAGAATGAGGGATTGCAGACACCAGTGCAACACGACGGCATCAAAAAACCGCGGCCGCGACGGCAGCCAGATGAACGCCCGCGACCGGACAAGACATTGCCATAGGCACACACTACCCGCGCGCACCTGATGGCCGCGCCGCAGACCAATCGATCCGCGCGCGGCCGTGGACGGCGTTCGCGAAGACTGAATATGATCCGTGCCGATAGGGGGACCCCGTGGCACGTGACAAAATCAGAATCGGCTGTGGCGCCGGCTTTGCCGACGATCGCATCCCACCCGGTGTGGAAATCGTGGAGCGCGGCGAACTCGACTATCTCGCCATGGAGTGCCTGGCCGAACGTACTATTGCCCGCGAAACCCTGGATCGTGCCAAGGACCCGTCCAAGGGCTACACGCCGGTGCTGCTGGAGCGCATGGAAGCGATCATGCCGCCGGCGTTGAAGCGGGGCATCAAGATCGTCACCAACATGGGCGCGGCCAACCCGATGGGGGCGGCGCGCGCCGTACGCAAGCATGCGTCCGATTGGGGCTGCCCGGACTACGCCTGCGCCGTGGTGCAGGGCGATGAAGTCACCGACATCATGCGCGCGCATCCCGAACTGCCGTTGATGGAGGATGGTACGCCACTGGAGTCGCTGTTGCCGCGCATGGCCTCCGCCAATGCCTATCTCGGCGCGGATGTAGTGGCGCGGGGTTTCGCCACCGGCGCCGATCTGGTCATCACCGGCCGTGTCGCAGACCCGGCGCTGTTCCTGGGCCCGATGCTGCATGCGTTCGGGTGGTCGTACGACGATTACCCGAAGCTCGCCAATGGCACGCTTGCCGGGCATCTGCTTGAGTGCTCCGGCCAGCTTACCGGGGGCTGCTTCGCCGATCCGGGAAAGAAGGAGGTCGAGGACCTCGCCGGCCTGGGGTATCCGCTGGCGGATGTGTGGGCGGATGGGCGGGTCGAGGTTTCGAAAACCCCCGGTTCCGGTGGACGGCTCGACATCGCCACGTGCACCGAACAATTGCTCTACGAGATGCACGATCCCTCCGCCTACATCACGCCGGACTGCGTGCTGGATGTGTCCGCTGTGACATTCCGCCAGGTCGAAAAGGACCGTGTCGCCTTGAGCGGCGCGCGAGGGAAGCCGCGTACGGCTACCTACAAGGTCGTCGTCGGCTATTTCGACGGCTATATGGGATCGGGTGAGATGGGCTTCGCCGGCATCAACGCAGTGGCTCGCGCCAAGCTGGGGATCGAGGTGGTGAAGGAACGCCTGCGTCGCCGCGGGCTGACCTACCAGGAAATGCGCATCGACCTGATCGGCATGAACTCCCTGCACGGCAACGATGCCAGCCTGTGCCCGGAACCCTATGAGGTGCGCCTGCGCATCGCCGCGCGCACGCCAGACAAAAAGGCTGCCGAGGCGGTAGGCGCGGAAGTGCGCAGTCTGCACATGCAAGGCCCGACCGGCGCCGGCGGTGGGGTGAATTTTGGCGCCAGGCAGATCCTGGCGGTGAAGTCGGTGCTGATCCCTCGGGACTGGGTGAAACCGGAGATCGTCATGGAGCGCGCCGCATGAGCATCCATGTTTACGACCTTGCCCATGCTCGGGCGGGGGATAAGGGGAATACGTCGAATATTTCGGTGACGGCGTATAGCGATGAGGGCTGGCAGGTGCTGCGGCGGGAACTGACGCCCGAGCGGGTGCTGGCGCATTTCCGGCACCTGACACCCGGGCCGGTGCGGCGGTACGAGCTGCCGCAACTACGGGCGCTGAACTTTGTCATCGAAAACGCACTGGGGGGCGGAGTGACGCGGTCGCTGGCCATCGACCCGCATGGCAAGAGTTTGAGTGCGCTGATGCTTACCATTGCGCTGCCGGGGCATAACGAAGGCGCAGCCGTTTGAGTGCCTATACCAATCCGCGTTGGCGCCGATTCTCAATCCTCGTTATGGCCCGGCTCAATCCTCGTCATGGGGCCGGGGGG
>JARLIN010000498.1 GCA_031291715.1 Rhodopila sp.
GGCGATAGGCTGGTCGCCGGCATCGTCCTCGCGGTCACCACCTTCCGGCTGTTCGCCCAGACTGCATTGAACATCGCGCCAATGCCCGGTAGGCAATCGCGTGTGCTGGGTCGCATGTCTTATCGGCGACCGTAGCGTATTTGGCGCCGACCATTCCGTCCTCTCGGGATCACGTGCCGGAACGTCGCCGCCGTCGCGCTGCCGCTCCACAGCTTCAGGAAGAGGAGAGAACACCCTGCCCCACATCGAGCCGACGACGATTCTGATCCAGACACTCGACCTCATCGGAACTTTCGTGTTCGCGCTTAGCGGTGCGCTGCTAGGGGTGCGTCACGGCATGGACCTGTTCGGGGTGCTGGTGCTTGCCTTCGTGACGGCCGTGTCCGGCGGCATCATGCGCGACGTGCTGATTGGCGCCATCCCGCCGGAATCCGTGGCGAACTGGCACGCGCTGGCGATCGCTGTCGTGGCCGGGCTAATGGTGTTCCGCTTCTCCGACCTTTTGGAGCGGCTGCGCAATCCGGTCCAGTTCTTCGACGCCGCAGGCCTTGGCGTGTTCGCCGTTGCTGGTACGCAGAAAGCGCTGGATCACGGGCTTACCCCGCCGATGGCGGCCGTGTTGGGCATGCTGACCGGCATCGGCGGCGGCATGGTGCGCGACGTGCTGATGGCTCGGGTGCCGGTCGTGCTGCGGTCGGAGATCTATGCCGTAGCCGCCCTGGCCGGGGCGGGGGTGGTTGTGGCCGGCAATCTCGCCGGGTTGCCACCCGCCGCCACGACACTGCCGGGCGCCGGGCTGTGCGTTTTCCTGCGGATGATGGCGATCTACCGCGGCTGGAAACTCCCGGTGGCGCGTGCCGCGACACGGGATGACACACCATGATCGACATGGCGATCACCCGCGGCCCCAATTTCCTTGCCCTCGAACCGTGCCCCCGAGATGACAAGCGCGCCAACAGATCGCTTTGTCGGATTGGCCCACGGCTGTATTGACCACGCTCCAGTCCCCGGAGGTCTCTTTGACTGACAATTCGCACACGCAAGAGCAGGCGGCCGAGATCGCCGACGCACGGCAACGCGCGGCTTCGACCATCCGCCCGACGGTACCGGCACTGGAAGCCATGTTGTTTGAGGCTTTCCCGGTGCTCGACCACGGCTTCGTCCGGGTGATCGACTACATGGGCGATGACTCGGCGATTGTGCAGGCCGCCCGCGTGTCCTACGGACGCGGCACAAAACGCGTGCAGGAAGACGCCGGCCTGATCCGTTATCTGATGCGGCACCACCACACCACGCCGTTCGAGATGTGCGAGATCAAGTTCCACGTCAAACTGCCGATTTTCGTGGCGCGCCAGTGGATCCGTCACCGCACCGCGAGCGTGAACGAGTACTCCGCCCGCTACTCGATCCTGGATAAAGAGTTCTACATCCCCTCGCCTGAGCATCTCGCCGCGCAGTCGGTCAGCAATCGCCAGGGCCGGGGCGAAATTCTGGACGGCGAGGAGGCGGCGGAGGTGCTGGACCTGCTGCGCTCGGACGCGGAACGCTGCTACGCCGATTACGCCACCATGCTGAACGAAGGGGAAACGGCCGATCCCAATCGCCGCGGCCTGGCGCGGGAGCTAGCGCGGATGAACCTGACGCTGAACACCTACACGCAGTGGTACTGGAAGACGAACCTCCACAACCTGTTTCACTTCCTGTCGCTGCGGGCGGACGCGCATGCCCAGTACGAGATCCGGGCTTATGCCGACGTCATGCTGCGGATGACCGAAGCCTGGGTGCCGGTCGCCTCCGCCGCCTTCCGCGACTACCGGCTGGGCGCGGTCACGCTGTCGGCGCAGATGATCGCCGTGTTGAAGCGCATGCTGGCCGGGGAGGCTGTCACCCAGGAGACAAGCGGCTTGAACCGTCGCGAATGGGTGGAGTTCGCCGCGCACTTCCGGGCGGAGCAGGCGGGCTGACCGGCGGCAAAGATTACGCCTTGCTTGCTCCAAAGTGGACGCCAAGGTAAGGGACGCCGCGCCCCCGCCTGGGGTCAGCTTGCTTCGGGCTGGGACAAAGCCTTTGCCGCGGAGCCGCGCATCATGAGGTCATGCATTTGAGCCACGATCGGGAGCCCGGGGACCGCGGCACCACAAAGCCGAGCCTCGGTGTGCTGATGGCGGTGCTGGGCGTCGTTTATGGCGATATCGGCACCAGCCCGTTATATGCCTTCAAGGCGAGCCTGCAGCTTTTCGATACCGCCAAGACGACGCAGACCGAGATCATGGGCGTGCTGTCGCTCATCTTCTGGTCGCTGATCGTCATCGTGACGTTGAAATATGTCTTTCTGGTGATGCGCGCCGACAATCGGGGCGAGGGCGGCATTCTCGCACTCATGGCGCTGGCGCAGCGCGTTTCGGTCGGCCGTAGCGTGAAAAGCGCGATCGCCCTGGTCGGCATTGCCGGCGCGTGCCTGTTCTTCGGCGACGGCGTGATCACCCCGGCGATCTCCGTGCTGTCGGCAGTGGAGGGGCTGGAGGTCTCGGCCCCCGAGCTCAAGTTCTATGTCCTGCCGATCAGCATCGCGGTGATCGTGGCGTTGTTCACCGTGCAGTATCATGGCACCGGTGGCGTCGGCCGGGTGTTCGGACCGATCATGGTGATCTGGTTCTTCATCATCGGCCTGACCGGGCTGGCCGAGATCTTGCAGCATCCGTTCGTGCTGCTGGCGATTTCCCCAACTTATGCGCTCGCCCTCTGCATCCAGTACAAAGGGCTGGCGTTCTTCGTGCTGGGCGCCGTGGTGCTGTGCGTCACCGGCGCGGAGGCCCTGTACGCCGATATGGGCCATTTCGGCGCCCGGCCAATCCGCATCACCTGGCTGACCTTCGTGCTGCCCTGCCTGATTCTGAACTATTTCGGCCAGGGTGCGCTCATGATCAGCCACCCGGCGGCGATCGAGAACCCGTTCTTCCTGCTCGGCCCCTCCTGGCTGCGACTGCCAATGGTGATTCTGGCGACGGCGGCGACAGTGATCGCCAGCCAGGCGGTGATCTCCGGTGCGTTCTCGATGGCGCGGCAGTGCATGCAGCTAGGCTTCCTGCCGCGCATGACGGTGCGCCATACGTCGAACCTGGAAGAGGGACAGATCTACGTCCCGCAAGTGAACACGGCACTGGCGGTCGGCGTCGTGCTGCTGGTGCTGGCATTCAAGACCTCGGACAATCTGGCCTCAGCCTATGGCATCGCGGTGACCGGCACGTTCCTGTGCACGGCGATCCTGGCGATGGTGGTGTTCCGCCGGCAGTTCCATTGGTCGCGTGCGGCCGCGGTATCGGTGTTCGGCGCGCTGTTCGTGGTCGATACGGTGTTCTTCAGCGCGAACACGGTGAAGATCGTCGAGGGCGGCTGGGTGCCGCTGGTCCTCGGCATGGCATTGACCGGAATGATGACGTCGTGGAAGCGCGGGCGGGATATCCTGCTGTCGCGCTGGAAGCAGTCCAGCATGCCGCTGGCCCCGTTCCTGGCGCGCTTGCCCCAGTCCCGAATCATCAGGGTGCCGGGGCTGGCGGTGTTCATGACCGGGAACCCGGATTACGTGCCGACCTCGCTGCTGCATAACCTGAAGCACAACAAGGTGCTGCACGAGAGCGTCCTGTTCGTGACGGTGGAAAACGAGGATGTGCCTGAGGTGTCGCAGGCGCGCCGGGCCGAGGTTTCCGAACTGGCCCCGGGCATTCATCGCGTGATCCTGCACTACGGATTCATGGAGAGCCCGAACATTCCGCGCGAACTGGAGGATCTGACGGACCAGTTAAAAGTGCGGGTATCGCAGGCGAGCTACTTCCTGGGGCGGGAGGTGCTGGTGCCAGGCATGGCACCGAAACTGTCGTGGTGGCGCCGGGCGCTGTTCCTGGTGATGGCGCGGAACGCGGTGCCGGCGACGGAGTTCTTCCGGATACCGAGCGATCGTGTGGTGGAGCTTGGCGTGCGGATCACGATTTGATGATGCGTCTTTTGGGGATGGGCGTCGGCCTGTGCGGCCGATAGGATCGATTTAACACAAAGACACTAAGACACGAAGAAGCATAGATAAATGTCTTACCCACAGGCATGAATTTCTTGCTCATAGGCAGTTAAGGTTTCCACTGCCAGGTATTATAATGGCATTACTTCTTTGTGTCTTAGTGCCTTTGTGTTAAAGCGGTCGTGGAAACCGCACGAACGTGCACCGTTCACTCACCGCCGCCCGAACATCTTCTCGATATCCGCCTTCGACAGCTTCAAAACCGTCGGCCGCCCATGGCTACACGTCGCCGCCCGCGGAGTCTCCTCCATCTGCCGCAGCAGCGCGCTCATTTCCGCCTGCCCCAGCTTGCGGCCGGCGCGGATGCTGCCGTGGCAGGCCATGCGGGCAATGATCGCGTCCAGGCGGGCAGAGAGCACCGTCTGCTCGTCCGTCTCGGCCAGCTCATCGGCGAGGTCGCGCAGCAGCGGCGCCGGTTCCGGCGCGCCGAGAACGGCCGGGATGGCGCGGACCAGGATGGCGCCAGGGCCGAATTCCTCCAATTCCAGTCCCAGTCGCGCCAAATCATCGGCGCGGGCGACGAGGCGGGCGACATCGCCTGACGGCAGATCGACGACGGCCGGCAACAACAGCGGCTGGCTGCGGACGGTGCCGTCCAGCATTTGATCGCGGATCGCCTCATGCGTCAGGCGCTCGTGCGCGGCGTGCTGGTCCACCAGCACCAAAGATCCATCGGCAGCGACCGCGATGATGTAGGTATCGAGCACCTGCGCGACCGGCGCGCCCAGCGGGTGGTCCGGTGACGGTTCCAGTGCCGTGATCTGGCGCGCGGCCGGCGGTGCCATGAACGGAAGCTGGGCCTCGGCGAGGTTGCCGCGCGGGAAGGCACCGGGGCTGAGAGAAAGCGGCGGCGGGCTGACGCTGACCGGATAGGTCGGCCGGACGGGACGCCCCCAGGATGGCGACGGGGACGGCATCGGCACCACCTGTCCGGTACCAACACCCAAAGCGCGGCGCACCGAGCCGATCACCAGCGACCGCACCGCGGCGCCGTCGCGGAACCGCAGTTCGGTCTTCGCCGGGTGGACGTTGACGTCCAGCTCGTCCGGCGGCAGGTCGAGGTAAAGTGCCACGATCGCATGCCGGCCGACGGTGATGACGTCACGATAGGCGACCTTGACCGCGGTCCGCAGCACCGGGTCCGCGACCGGGCGGTTATTGACAATCAGGGTCTGCGCCGCCGGCGTGGCCCGGGTTATCGCCGGGGAGCAGACATAGCCGCTGATCCGCATGCCCTGGCGGTCCTCATTGACCGGCAGCAGTACCGCGGCGGCCTCGGAACCGAGCAGCGCGGCGACCCGTTCGACGCGCTCCTGCGCGGGGGCTTCGAAGACGACCCGGCCGTCCAGTTCCAGGCGGAAGGCGACGCCGGGCGCGGACAGCGCCAGTCGTCGCACCACCGCCTCGGCGTGCTCGGCCTCAATGCGGGGGTTTTTCAGGAATTTCCGGCGGGCCGGCGTGGCGAAGAACAGGTCGCGGACGACGACCCGCGTGCCCGGCGCACCAGAGGTGGGCGCGACGGCGGCGACGTGGCCACCCTCGACCGAGATGACGCAGGCATGGTCCGCGCCATGCGGGCGGGAGGTGATCTGTAGCCGCGCGGCGGCGCCGATCGACGGAAGTGCCTCACCGCGGAAGCCCAGCGTGGTGATTCGAACCAGATTTTCGTCGGTCAGCTTGGAGGTGGCATGGCGCAGCACGCATAGCGCCAGTTCCTCTTCAGACATGCCGATGCCGTTATCGGTGACCTCCAGCCGGTCGATGCCGCCGCCGTCGAGACACACCACGATCCGCGTCGCACCGGCATCGAGCGCGTTTTCGACGAGTTCTTTCGTGGCGGCAGCCGGACGCTCAATCACCTCGCCGGCGGCGATGCGATTGACGGTGGTCTCGGACAGAAGGCGGATGCGCGACATCAGGCGATCAGGCGTCCCCACGCAGGGCCAGGAAGCGCTCGATCAAAGCCGTCGTGGACGAGTCGTGTCCATGCCGATGTGCTCCGGGGGTGAGCTCGGGCAGGATGCCGCTGGCAAGCTGTTTGCCGAGTTCCACGCCCCATTGGTCGAAACTGTCGATGCCCCAGAGGCAGCCCTGCACAGCGACCTTGTGTTCATACAGCGCGATCAGGCGCCCCAGGCTGAACGGATCCAGCCGGTTGAACATGACGGTATTCGACGGCCGTTCACCCACCGCGACACGATGCGGGGCGACAGCGTCGATCTCGGCCTGGCTGGCGCCTTTCGCCGCCATCTCAGCCCGGATCTCGGCTTCCGAGCGGCCCCGCATCAGCGCTTCAGCCTGGGCAAAGGCGTTAGCGGCCAAAGCCCGGTGAGCGTCCGGCCTGTCATGGTCGGCGTTCGCCGCGAGGATGAAATCCACCGGCACAGGGCGCGTGCCCTGATGCACGAGTTGCATAAAGCTGTGTTGGGCGTTGGTGCCAGGCTCCCCGAACAGGATCGGGCAGGTATCCCAGCCAACTTGTTCCCCGGACAGCATCACGTGCTTGCCGTTCGATTCCATCTCGAGTTGCTGCAGATGGGCCGGAAGGCGCCGCAGGCGGTCGTCATAGGCCAGGATGCATTGCGTGGCGCAGCCCAGCGCGTTGGTGTTCCAGATGCCGGCGAGGCCAAGCAGCACCGGCAGGTTCTGCCGTAACGGCGTGTCGCGGAAGTGCTGGTCCATGGCCCAGGCGCCATCCAACATCTGCTGGAACTTGTCCCAGCCGACGGCGAGGGGGATCACCAGCCCAACCGGCGACCACAACGAATATCGACCGCCGACCCAGTCCTGGAAGGCGAACACCCGCTCCGGGTTCATGCCGAACGCGGCGACCGCCTTCAGGTTGGTGGACAACGCGGCGAAATGCGACGCCACCGCCGCTTCGCCCAAAGCGGCGACGATCCAGGCCCGCGCCGCCGCCGCGTTCATCGAGGTTTCCAACGTGGTGAAAGTCTTCGATGCCACCAGCACAAGCGTGCGAGCGGGGTCGAGGCCGCGCGTGGCTTCAAGGAAGGCATGCCCATCGACGTTGGACAGGAAATGCGCGTTCATCCTCTGGTCGGAGCGGCCAATGGTCAGCGCCTCGGTGGCGACACGTGGGCCAAGGTCGGAGCCGCCAATGCCGATGGTCAGCACATCGGTGAAGGTCAGTCCGGTGGCGCCCCTCTGCTGGCCGCTGTGCACCGCCTCCACGAAGCGGCGCATCTTTTCACGCTCGGCACCCGCCATCGCGGCGGCGTCTTCCGTGCCGCCGGGCATCACCGCTTTCAGCCCGGCATTGGCCGGCGCACGCAGGGCCATGTGCATGGCAGCACGATGCTCGGTTTCGTTCACCTGCTGGCCGGCGAACAGGCGTTGGCGGAACCCGTTCAGGTCGGCCGTGTCCGCGAGAGCGAACAACGTGTCGAGCGCCGCGTCGTCGATAGCAGACTTCGAAAAATCCAGCGACAAATCATCGAAATTCGCGGTGAACCGTGCCGCCCGCCCCGGATCGGCGGCGAATAACGGCGTGATCCGGCGTCCATCCGGCCGCTCGGCCAATTGCCTGAGGCGGGCGAAACCAGCCTGGCGGTTCGGGAAAGTGGAAATGGCGGTCTGGGTCATGGGTCTGACTATAGGGCTCCGCGCGAAGGCGATGAATAGCACTATGCGGTGCGCGGACAAACAGGCAACGACAACGGCGCGTGATGAATCAAGCCTCTTTGCCGCCCGGCGGGTTCGCGCTATGGGTGGCGCCGAATGGCGCGAGGGCACTGATGGACGACGATCAGAAGCAGCGGCCGGACAGTCTGCTGCCCTATGAGAAATGGATCGAACAGGCGCTGCGGCACGTCGTGGCGCAGGCGATCGAACACGTGGCGGTGCAGGGTCTGCCCGGCGGCCACCATTTCTATATTACCTTCCGTACCGACCATCCGGGCATTGGCATCCCGCAGCGGGTTCGCGCGCAGTATCCGAAAGAGATGACCATCGTCCTGCAGCACCAGTTCTGGGACCTCGGGTTCGATCGGGAAAGCCAGACGATTAATGTCGGCCTGTCCTTCGGCGGCGTCCCGGCCAAGCTGACCATCCCACTGGACGCCGTGGTCGAGTTCGCCGATCCGCATATCCGCTACGGGCTGCGGTTCCAGGCGCCGGAAGCCGAGGCACAAGCGGAGCCAGAGCCACCGCCGGAAGAACCGGAGCAGCCGGCGGCGAAGGACGCCGAACCGGGTCAGGTCGTCAGCCTGGACGCGTTTCGTCGCCGCTCACCCCAAGGTTGAGCCCGTTAGGGCTGAAAGGACAGATTCGTGGATTCTCCGGCTCAGCGGCCTGCCAACTTCCTTTATTCCCCGATGTTCCCGCTGGCGGCGGACACCACGCCATGGCGGAAGCTGCCGATCGAGGGCGTGCGCACAATTACCGTCGAGGGCAAGACCGTCCTAGGCATCGCGCCGGAAGCGCTGAGTGAACTCGCGCTCCGCGCCTTCCATGACGTGTCGCATCTGCTGCGTCCGGCCCACCTGGCGCAATTGCGGGCGATCCTGGATGACCCCGAGGCCAGTTCCAACGACCGGTTCGTGGCGCTGGATCTGCTGAAGAACGCGAACATCGCCGCCGGCGGCGTGCTGCCGATGTGCCAGGACACCGGCACCGCGATCGTCTTCGGCAAAAAAGGTCAGCGGGTCTGGGTCGATGGCAACGAGGAAGAGGCGCTGTCCTGGGGCGTGCATCGCACCTATACCGAGACGAACCTGCGCTATTCGCAGATGGCGCCGCTGTCGATGTATGAGGAAGTCAACACCGGCAACAACCTGCCGGTGCAGTTCGACATCATGGCCGCCCCCGGCGAACACCACGCCGACGAATTTTCCTTGATGTTTGTCGCCAAGGGCGGCGGCAGCGCCAACAAGACATTCCTGTTCCAGGAAACCCGCGCGATCCTGTCGCCGGCGAGTTTGGCGAAGTTTCTTGAAACGAAGATGAAGACGCTGGGGACCTCGGCCTGCCCGCCGTATCATCTGGCGATTGTCATCGGTGGCACCTCCGCCGAGATGACCCTGAAGACGGTGAAGCTGGCCTCGACCAAATGGCTGGACGGGCTGCCGACCAGCGGCGACAAGTCGGGGCATGCGTTCCGCGATGTCGCGCTTGAACAACAGATCCTCGAGATTTCTCGTAACATCGGGATCGGCGCCCAGTTCGGCGGAAAATACTTCTGTCATGACGTACGTGTGGTGCGGCTGCCGCGGCACGGCGCGTCTCTGCCCGTCGGCATCGGCGTTTCCTGCAGTGCCGATCGGCAGATTTTCGCGAAGATCACGCCGGATGGCGTGTTCCTCGAACAGCTTGAGACCGATCCGGCGAAATATCTGCCCGAAACCACCGATACCCACCTGGGCGACGACTCGGTCGCGATCGACCTGAACCGGCCGATGGCGGAGATCCGGGCCGAACTCACCCGCTATCCGGTGAAGACGCGGCTGTCGCTGACCGGCACCATGGTGGTGGCGCGCGACATCGCCCACGCCAAACTGAAGGAGCGGCTGGATAACGGGCTGCCTCTGCCTGATTACTTGAAAAACCACCCGGTCTATTATGCTGGCCCGGCCAAAACCCCGGCCGGCATGGCGACCGGTAGCTTCGGCCCGACCACTGCTGGCCGCATGGACAGCTACGTCGCGGAATTCCAGGCCGCCGGCGGTTCGCTGGTGATGCTGGCGAAGGGCAATCGTTCCAAGGCCGTCAAGGATGCCTGCAAGGCACATGGCGGCTTCTATCTGGGCAGCGTCGGCGGCCCGGCCGCCCGGCTCGCGCAGGACTGCATCCGTAAGGTCGAGGTGCTGGAGTTCCCTGAACTCGGCATGGAAGCGGTCTGGCGGATCGAGGTCGAGAACTTCCCGGCGTTCATCGTGATCGACGACAAGGGCAACGATTTCTACGACGGTCTCGGCTGATGCGGTTCACCATCGACCGCATCGACCACGTCGTCCTCAACGTCGAAAGCGTCGAGATCAGCGCTGCCTGGTATCAGCGCGTGCTGGGAATGGAGCGTGAGGATTTCGGCGAGCAGAATCGTACCGCATTGAAGTTTGGCGGGCAGAAGATCAACCTGCGGCCGATCGACGCCGATGTCGGCGCCTGGCCTACCGGCGTGAATGCCGATCCCGGCGCCGGCGATTTGTGCTTCATAACCGCTGTCCCGCCTGATGAGGTCATTGGGCATCTGCACGATTGCGGGGTGCAGATCGTGCAAGGTCCGGTGGAGAAGGCCGGTGCCCTGGGGCCGATCCTGTCAGTATATTGTCGCGATCCGGATGGGAATCTCATCGAGATTTCTTCGTATCAGTCTCGGTAAAAGTGATGCGGGTTCGTCCGCTCCGCTCTCGTTGCCATGGCCGGGCGGCGTGACCCGGCCATTCACCCCCAGCCAGTCGTGCGCAGATGGCCGGGACGCACTTGGCCGTGACCCGGCCGAGGCCGCGTCTGCCTCGGCCATGACGCTGGCCGACTTCGACTACGACCTTCCCCCAGCGCGCATCGCGCATGAACCCGCCCGGCCGCGCGATTCCGCCCGCATGTTGCACGTCCGCGACGACGGGCTGGCCGACCTGACGATCCGCGACCTGCCCTCCTTGCTCCGCCCCGGCGATATCCTGGTAGCGAACGACACGCGCGTCTTCCCGGCGCAACTCCAGGCCAGGCGTGGGGAGGCCCGGATCGGCATCACCCTGGACCGGCCACGCGCCGACGGCGCCTGGAAAGCGCTCGCTCGCAACGGCCGGCGGCTGCGGGCCGGCGACACGCTGGCGATCGAGGGATCCTCGGCGCTGACCGCCCAGGTGGTGGACAAGGCGGAGGACGGCAGCATCGGCTTGGCGTTCAACCTGGACGGCGAGGCCCTGATGCAGGCGTTCGAGCAGGCCGGGGCGTTGGCTCTGCCGCCCTATATCCATCGGCCGGACGGACCGCTTCCAACCGATTCGACCGATTACCAGACGGTGTTTGCGGCGCGGCGGGGCGCGGTGGCGGCGCCGACCGCCGGGCTGCATTTCACCCCGGCACTGCTCGCCGAACTGGAGGCGGCCGGGGTACGGCGGGTCACTGTCACGCTGCATGTCGGGATCGGCACGTTCCTGCCGGTGCGGGTCGAGCGGGTAACCGAGCATCGGATGCATTCGGAGCGCGGTGAAATCACGGCCGAAACCGCCGAGGCAATCAACCAGGCCCGGCGGGATGGCGGCCGGGTCGTCGCAGTGGGGACGACCAGCCTGCGGCTGCTGGAAAGCGCGGCGCTGCCGGATGGGACAATGCGCCCGTTCACCGGCGACACGGCGCTGTTCATCCTGCCCGGCTACCGGTTCAAGGCGGTGGACCGCCTGGTGACGAATTTCCACCTGCCCCGGTCCACGTTGCTGATGCTGGTATCGGCCTTTTCAGGACGGGAGCGGATGCTGGCGGCGTATGCGCATGCGGTAGCGGCGGGGTACCGGTTCCACTCGTATGGCGATGCTTGTTTTTTGGAGCGCGGTTAGAGAGACCGATATATCCGCGTATCGTCAACTGAGTCCGGCAAAGCGGTGGGCCGCCATCGATACGCCGCCCTTAACCCGCCCATCGTTGTATGGACCAGCCTAAGTTTGCCCCCACAAAGGCGCAGACGCTGGCGAGGAGGGGAGAGGCGAAACACCCCTCCCCTCCCACCATCAAGCCGCCTCAGCCAGCTGCCCGTTGATCACCAACCCTTGGGCTCCGGCCGAGACCTTTACCGTCTCGCCTTCCTTGACCCCACCCTCCAGGATCAATCCAGCTAACGGGTTCTGCAACGACCGCTGGATCACCCGCTTCAGCGGACGCGCCCCGTATGTGCTGTCGTAACCCTCGGCCGCCAGCCAATCCAGTGCGCTCCGATCCAGCTCCAGCCCGATTTTCCTGTCAGCCAGCAGCTTGCGCAGGCCAGCCAACTGGATCTCCACGATCGCGGCCATGTCGCTCCGCTGCAACCGCCGGAACAGCACGATCTCATCCAGCCGGTTCAGGAACTCGGGGCGGAAATGCTGGCGCACGACCTTCATCACCTCCCCCTGCACCATCGCCGTCGGTTCGCCTTCCTTCTGCTGCGCCAGGACATCGCTGCCGAGATTGGACGTCAGCACGATGATCGTGTTCTTGAAATCGACTGTCCGCCCCTGCCCATCCGTCAGACGGCCATCATCCAGAACTTGCAGCAGGATGTTGAACACATCCTCATGCGCCTTCTCGACCTCATCGAACAGGATCACCTGGTACGGCCGCCGGCGCACCGCCTCGGTCAGCACCCCGCCCTCATCGTAGCCGACATAACCTGGGGGCGCCCCGATCAAGCGGGACACGGCATGCTTTTCCATGAACTCGCTCATGTCGATGCGCACCATCGCCTTGTCGTCGTCGAACAGGAACGACGCCAGCGCCTTTGTCAGCTCGGTCTTCCCAACGCCGGTGGGGCCGAGGAACAGGAAGCTGCCAATCGGCCGGTTCGGGTCCTGCAACCCGGCCCGCGCGCGCCGCACCGCGTTGGCGACGGCCTTCAGCGCCTCCTCCTGGCCGATCACTCGCTTGCGCAGCTCATCTTCCATGCGCAGCAGCTTGGCCCGCTCGCCTTCCAGCATCTTGTCCACCGGCACGCCGGTCCAGCGGGAGACGACGGCCGCGATGCTTTCCTCGGTTACCGCCTCGTTCACCAGCTTGCCATCGGACGATTTCGCCAGCTGCCGTTCGATGTCTGGAATGACGCCGTACAGCAGTTCCGAAGCCCGCCCCAGATCGCCGCGACGCTGCGCCACCTCGACCTCGGACCGCGCCTGATCCAGACGCTCTTTCAGTTTCTGGGTTTCCTGTACCTCGTCTTTCTCGCTCTTCCATGCCGCGGTCATGGCGTTCGACTTGTCTTCCAGGTCAGCCAGTTCCTTCTCCAGCTTGACCAGCCGGTCCTTCGACGCCGGATCGCTCTCTTTCCGCAGCGCCTCGCGTTCGATCTTCAACTGGATGACGCGGCGATCGAGTTCATCCAGCGCCTCGGGCTTGGAATCAACCTGCATGCGCAGGCGGCTCGCGGCCTCGTCGATCAGGTCGATCGCCTTGTCCGGCAGGAACCGGTCGGTGATGTAACGCTTCGACAGCGTCGCCGCGGCGACCAAAGCGGCGTCAGCAATCCGCACCCCGTGGTGGAGTTCGTATTTCTCCTTGATGCCGCGCAGGATGCTGATCGTGTCCTCGACCGACGGCTCGCCCACGAACACCGGCTGGAACCGCCGTGCGAGGGCGGCGTCCTTTTCGACGTGCTTGCGGTATTCTGCCAGGGTCGTGGCGCCGATGCAGTGCAGCGTGCCGCGTGCCAGTTCGGGCTTGATCAGGTTGGAGGCGTCCATCGCGCCATCCGCCCGTCCGGCGCCGATCAGCGTGTGCATCTCGTCAATGAACAGGATAACCTGGCCCTGAGCGTCCTCGATCTCTTTCAGGACGGCTTTCAGCCGCTCTTCGAACTCGCCGCGGTACTTGGACCCGGCGACCATCGCACCCAGGTCGAGCGACAAAAGCTGCTTGCCTTTCAGCGCCTCGGGCACGTCGCCGTTGACGATGCGCAGCGCGAGGCCCTCGACAATCGCGGTCTTGCCGACGCCGGGTTCGCCGATGAGCACGGGGTTGTTCTTGGTCCGGCGTGCCAGCACCTGAATGGTGCGGCGGATTTCCTCGTCGCGGCCGATGACCGGATCGAGTTTTCCCTCGCGGGCGATTGCCGTCACGTCGCGGGCGTATTTCTTCAGCGCGTCGAAGCTGGATTCGGCGTTCGGGCTGGTGACCTTGCGACCCTTGCGGATGTCGTTGACCGCCTTGTCCAAGGCCTGAGGCGTCACGCCCGCCGCCTTCAGTGCACGCCCGGCGGGCGTGGCGGAGTCGGCCAGCGCGATCAGCAGCCGGTCCTGCGCGACGTACTCGTCACCGGCCTTGGTGGAGGCCTGCTGTGCGGCATCCAGCACGCGGACAAGTTCTGGTGTGAGTTGCGGCTGACCGGCCCCGCCGCCGCTGACTTTCGGCTGCTTGGCGACTTCCGCGTCGTTGGCGGCGGCGGCGGCTTTCGGATCGCCACCAGCGGCCTTGATAAGGCCGGATGCGGCCCCTTCTTCATCGTCCAGCAGCGCTTTCAACAGGTGTTCGGCGGTGATGCGCTGGTGGAATTCGCGGATGGCGATCGTACTAGCTGCCTGCAGGAAGCCCTGCGAGCGCTCGGTGAATTTCTGAATATCCATACCTTGCCCCTTTCATCAGGCGACATGCCTTTCCGTACCCCTCGTGAGGCAACACGTTAAGGCTTTCATAACGAAGTAGGGCGGCGCAGACTGCCGCTCAAGGGGGGCGTGGACGATGCGGATCGAATATCTCTATCGGTATCCGGTGAAGGGCCTGACGGCGGAGGCGCTCGAGCAGGCGGAGGTCGAGGCGGGCGGGGCGATTCCGTGGGACCGCGCCTTCGCGCTTGCGCAAGGGGATGCCGGCGGGGACGCGGGTTTCGATCCAGCTCACCCGGTCTGGCTTCCAAAATACAATTTTCTCTGCCTCATGAAAAATGCCAAGGCCGCGCTGCTGTTCAGCGTATTCGATCCGGCGTCCGGCAGGCTCAGGATCAGGGCACCGGACGGCAGCGGTGTAGAGGCGAACGCGCTGACACCAGCCGGGCAGGCGCAGATCGGCGCCTTCCTGACCGATTATTTGGGCGAGGAAGCCCGCGGCACGCCCGCATTCCACCACATCCCAGGCCATGTTTTCGGCGACCAGCGGACCAAGGTCGTCAGCCTGAACAACCTGGCGAGCCTGCGGGACTTCGAGGCGAAAGTCGGTGCGCGCCGGCACCGCCGCCGCTTCCGCGCCAATGTGTGGTTCAGCGGGGCGCCGGCCTGGGCCGAACGAGACTGGATCGGACGGGAGTTGCAGGTTGGCGGAGCGGTGCTGCGGGTACTGAAGGGCACTACGCGATGTGCCGCAACCGAAGTTAATCCGGAGACCGGAGAGCGCGATGCTGACCCAGTGACGGAACTTCGTTCGCTGTACGGCCATACCGAACTTGGCGTCCATGCCGAAGTGATCGAGGGCGGCCGGTTCGCGATCGGAGATGCAATTGAATTAATGGAGCCGTGATCACGGATTTTGCATATAATTTTGACACCATACCATAATTGTGATCGCGCTCCTTTTGAAAAAATATTGATATCCAGCAAAAACGCAAGTTAAGAAGGCGGGGTTTCCTCCCCTGAACTTAGCCGCGGGAGCTTCCTCCCGCGGCGCTCTCTTGTAGAGCAGTTCCCATCACCGAGAATCACACGTGGGTCGTATGTTCGATGACACCCACGGAATTCCAGTCTCGCAAAGAAACGTCATTATACCCCGTTCGCTAAGACTGACACGCCGGCCGCTGTCCATGGTTGTCACGGCCGGACCTGATCCGGCCATCCGTGCCGGACCAGGTCATTGATGAATAACCACTTATCGACGTGCAACGGCTGCCCGGATCAGGTCCGGGCATGACCTGGAGGGAACCGACGGAGCGTCGGTGTCAACGTGACCTGGTATTCGACCCATAGCGGTCCCGATCGGGCCTGATCGCGGCCGGGTAAATCCGGCAGGTCTTATCGCGATGCCCTGGGCAGTATTCCCCTGGGACTGAGAAACTCAAGGCCGGCAGCCGAAGAAACAGGGTGCGGGAACACCCGTGGCCTTTCGACACGGCTGAAACGGGATCGGACCAGAAGTCATTCTTGTATGAACGGACCAACAAAGACACCAGTTAGGTCTTTTGACGTCTTTTCTCCGCGTTTCCCGCTTAATGCGGCATTTCCTGGGCCGGCGGCAGTGCCAGGACGGCGGCGACCGCTTTGACATAATCCGCTTGCCCGTTCTCCCGTTGCAATCGACGCAGAGCCCCCTCGCGGATCGTGCGCCATAGCGCCTCGCCGCGGTACAGCGCCATTACCGACGCAGCGAAGGTGGCAGGATCGGTGGCCACGGCAGCGAGGATCTCTTGTTCCTGGACCCAATCCAGTTCGCTGCGCAGCACCTCGGTGGCGACGACCGGCAAGCCGTGAGAGGCCGCTTCCAGCACCTTGTATGGGGCGCCCGCCGCATACCGCGTGGGGGCGACGAAGATGCGATGGCTGTCATAGAGCGGTTCCAGGTCGGCGACCGGACCGCGCAGGCTGATCCGCGGATGATGGTCGAAACGGCTCAGATCGATACCGGGCGCGATGTAGCCGGCAATTGTCAGCCGGGTCTCCCACCCCAGTTCCTCCTCGATCAAGGGCAGGACCGTATCGACGAACCACGCGAGACTGTCGAGATTGGGACTATCGGCGGTGTGTATGGCGCCGACGAACAGCAGACCGGCTCGCTGCGAAAAGGACCGCGGTGTGGGACGCGGCTCGATCATGTGGCCGATCACCGAGACATGCGGAAAACCTTGCCGGCGCAAGGTGTCGGCTTCGGCCGTGGTCACTGCCACCGCCTGCTGGCAGATATCGGCATTGGCCAGGATCGTCCCCATCGCGGCTTGCAGGTCGTAGGGCTGACCGGTCAACCCCGCCTGCATCGCCTCACGATGCGGGGTGACCGCTTCGGTATCCAGCACGATCCGTGCCCGGAGGATGCCTTCCGCCGCCAATTGGATAAGAATTGGCCGCACCCGCGCCAAATTATGGGTTCGTGCGACCCACACCGTATCGTAATACCCCGGCCGGCCAGTGAGGAATTCCTTGAGGCGGTCGATCGCATGGGTGTGCATCACCTCGACCGACTCGGGCATATCGCCGAACACGCGAGCCGGTTCGTGGTCGCAGTCGTTCACCGGAAACACCGTCACCGCGTAGCCGAGGGAGGCCATGACCCTGACGAGGTCGTTGGCGCGCACGAAGCCGGACCCGATCCGGCGCAACGGCACCGTGTCCTCGATGAACAGGATGCTCGGCGGTCGCTTACCGGCGTGGCGTGCGAAGACCTGGACCGGACCGCCGGGGGCGAAACGCTCCGCCAGAAGGGCTTCGTGCTTGTGCGGGAAATGCGCCCCGGCGCCACCGGGACGCACGGGATCGTCGTGGACGATCATGACGGACGGGTCGTAGAGCACGCGGCAGCCCGCATGGGCGATGCGCAGGCAAAGATCGACGACCTCGTAGCCGGCCGCACAGTCGTGGTCGAAGCCTTCGAGCTGATTGAGCAGAGCGGCCCGCACCACAAGAAAGGAAGGCGCGCAAAAGTCCACGTCCCGGACGAAATTCGCTTCCGGCGCCAGCGGTGAGGCGCCACGCATGTAGTCGTGCGCGCCGCCGTCGTTCCAAATGATGCCGCCCGCCTGGCCGATGACGCCGTGCGGTTGCAGGATCATGCCGCCAACCGCGCCAACGGACCCGTCGCCGGCCAAACGGGCACAGGCGCGCTCGACCGCTCCAGGCGCAAGGTGAGCCTGACTGGACAGGAACAGCACCGAGGCCGCGCTGGCAAGCTGCCGCCCGGCATCGGCCGCCCGCGACCAGCCGATATCACTTTCGAACCGCAGCAGCTTCGTACCCTGGACATATTGTCCGATGGAGCGGGTTTCATCCTGCGACCCGCGATCAACGATGATCAGTTCGATGTCCGATGCGATGTTCGACCGCAATGAGGCGATCGTCGCCATGGTCATCGCGAAGCCATCCCGGACCACCATCACGACACTGACGACTGGGGGATTGAGGCATTCGAAGCGATAGCCGAACCGTCCGGCAATCGGCAGCAGTGCCGTGGCGGCCCGTTGGAACAGATGCCGCGCCTGCGAATCGGTGACCTTTTCCGTCTCGGGTTCGGCCGAGGGAAGCCC
>JARLIN010000068.1 GCA_031291715.1 Rhodopila sp.
CCGCGTAGGTCATCTTGTCGACATTGACGATCGAATGGTCCGAGGCCCGGATCAGGTGACGGACCACGGCGGAGCCGATAAATCCGCACCCGCCGGTCAGCAACAGCTTCATTGGTTCACCGCGCAATTATCCTGTCCATCAAATCGCGAGGTTAACAGCATGGATGGCCCCTCCCGGGCAATACACCGGTAATCGTGGGCTCACCGCGCCAGCAGCATCCCCGCCCAGGTCGCGCCCAGACAGAGCAGCACAGACCCCGCGACATAGCCGAACGCCGGCCCGAGATCGCGGAGCTGGATCATCTCCACGACCTGCAGGCTGAAAGCGGAGAATGTCGTGAACCCGCCACAGACCCCGACCATCAGGAAGATCCGCGCGTCCGGATGCCAGCCAAGGCGCGCCGGCGTCAGCGTCAGCCCGGCCACGGCGCCGATGAGCAGCGATCCCAGCACATTGATCAGCAGCGTGCCCCACGGGAACCGGCTGAAACCCAACCCCGCCGCCCAGCCGGTCATCCAGAACCGCGCCATGCTGCCCAACCCGCCGCCGACAGCCACCCAGAAATACGTCACAACACCGCCCATCAGAATTCCTTCGCCACCTGTTCTCGTCCTGCCGCACCGAACCATGGCGTGTCCTCCTTCCCGCCAGCAAGACGGACGCCGCAGCTGCATTCGCCACTTCGGGCGCCACTTCGGGGCCGACCTGCAAGGCGTGCATGGCCGTCCGGCTGTTCAACAGATCATAACGCTGCTTACTATAACGCCTGTATTGATTCCCACCGCCCCCCTTCCCACTGTCAATCGATGACCGAAATCCGTCGCGATCTGCTGTTCCTGCTCCACGACGTCGCCAGGCTGCTGCGCGTCGACGCGGACAAGCGCGCGCGGCTGCACGGCATGACCCGGGCGCAGTGGATTCTGCTGATCTGGCTCGAACGTCAGCCCGGCATCACCCAGAAGGAACTGGCCGAGATCATCGAGGTTGAGCCGATCACCGTGGCCCGCCTGGTCGACCGGCTGGAGAAAAGCGGCATGGTCGAACGCCGACCCGATCCCAGGGACCGGCGGATCTGGCGCCTGCACCTGCTCCCGCCGGCACTGCCGATACTGCGCGAGATCGACCGCCAGCGGGCACACATAACCGGCATCCTGACCGCCGGCCTGGACGAAGCGACGCTCGAAAGCATGACGGAAGCATTAGTGCATATGAAGACCACCCTGACGCTAGGCCCCCGGCCGCAGCGCCGCGCGGCGGACGCCGCATCGCCAGCCGACCCGACCACCGCCCAAAAGATCGAAACCCATAAGACCGAAGCACGGGAGATCGCCTGATGTCCCAGGCCACCACAGCCTCCACCACAGGCGCCGGCACGACCGCCCCGGCCTCGACCCCGGCACTGCGCGTGTCGGATGGCCAGGTGTCGTCGGGCAACACGCGCCGCACCCTGCGCCGCAGCCTGCGCCCGATCCTGATGCTCGGCGGCATCGCCATCGTCGCCGTCGGCGCTCTGTACTACTGGAAAACCGGCGGCCGTGTCGTCTCCATCGACGACGCCTATGTCCGTGCCGCCAAGGAAGTGATCGCCACCGACGTCTCGGGCATCGTGCTCGATGTTCCGGTGCATGAGGGCCAGCGCGTCGCCAAGGGCGACGTGCTGCTGCGGCTGGACCCGAGACCGTTCCAGATCGCCCATGACGGCGCCGTGGCCAACCTCAACGCCACGGTCGCCACCCTGAACGCGATGAAGCTCGACTATCAGCGCATGCTGCGCGACGCACAGGTAAAGGCTGCCCAGGTCGATGCTGATCAGGCGAGCTACGAGCGCTACGCCAATCTGGTAAAGGGCGGCGGCGTCACCCGGGCCGATTACGACACTGCCCGCTTCCAGCTCGCCGCCAACCGCCAGGCGCTGGAGGCGCTGAAGGTCAACGCCACCGTGCAGCTCGCCCGGCTGGGCGGCGATCCGAATGTCGACGTCGCGACCATGCCCGAATACCTGCAGGCCAAGGCCAGGGTCGACGAAACCCAGCGCCAGTTGGATCACACCGTGATCCACGCCCCCTTCGCCGGTATCGCCACCCAGGTGGAAAGCGTGCAGCCCGGCATGTACCTCGCCGCCGCCACCGCCGCCTTCGGCCTGGTATCCACCAAACGCGTCTGGGTGGAAGCCAATCCCAAGGAAACCGAGCTCACCTACGTCAAACCCGGCGATCCCGTGCGGGTCACTGTCGACACCTACCCGGGGCGGACCTGGGAAGGCACGGTGGAAAGCATCAGCCCGAACACCGGATCGGAATTTTCGATCCTTCCGGCGCAGAACACCTCCGGCAACTGGGTGAAGGTGGTCCAGCGCATTCCCGTTCGCATCAAGGTCGACCGCCAACCCGACGACCCGGAACTGCGGGCGGGCATGAGCGTGTTGGCCGACATCGACACCGGCCACAGCCGGAGCTGGCGCGACCTGATCCCATGACGCGGGCGAGGTTGGGGCTTTGCCCCAAGCCCCAGGGGGGCTCCGCCCCTCCACCCCGCAAGGGAACTCGTTCCCTTGACCCTCTTAAATTGGTTTCTTGGGAAGAGGGCCATGACGTAGCCCATCAACGGCTTCGTCGGTTGGGCCCTCTTCCCAAGAAACCAGTCCATGGGGTTGAGGGGACGAGTCCTCTCACGGGTGCAGGGCAGAGCCCGCCAGGGTCTGGGGCAGTGCCCCAGCCTTGCTTCCCGGCCGCGGGTCAGAACTCGATCGGGTCGCGGATCAGCGGGCAGGTCATGCAATGCCCGCCGCCGCGTCCGCGGCCGAGTTCTGCGCCGACGATCTCGATTACCTCGATGCCTTCCTTGCGCAGCGCCGTATTGACGACGGTGTTGCGGTCATAGGCGTACACCACGCCCGGCGCCGCGGCGACCAGGTTGTTGCCGCTGTCCCACTGCTGCCGCTCGCTGGCATAGGCGTTGCCGCCGGTCGGCACGACCCGCAGTTTCTTGAGGTTCAGCGATTCAGCCACGACATCCAGGAAGTGCTTCTTCTCCAGCGTCACCTCGATCCCGGTCGGACCCTTGCCCGGCCGTAGCGAGATCGGATGGATGCGATCGACGATTTCCGGAAACACCGTGACCAGATCGCGGTCGGCGAACGTGAACACGGTATCCAGATGCATCGCCGCCCGCAGCTTCGGCATGGCAGCCGCGATCACCCGCGTCGCCGCCCCCTTGGCGAACAGCGAGGCGGCCACCTGGGTGATCGCCTGGCGCGAGGTCCGCTCGCTCATGCCGATCAGCACGACGCCGTTGCCCGGCACCAGCACGTCGCCGCCCTCCAGCGTCGCCGTGCCGTGATTGACGTCCGTATCGCCCCACCAGACCTGGATACCGGCATCCTTGAAGCCCGGATGAAACTTGTAGATCGCCGCCATCAGCAGCGTCTCTTCCCGCCGGGCCGGCCAATAGAGCGGGTTGATCGTCACGCCGCCGTACATCCAGCAGGTCGTATCTCGGGTGTAGAGCGTGTTCGGCAGTGGCGGCAGCAGGTACTCGGTGGCACCGGTCGCCTCGCGCACCATGGTCAGGTAGTCGGACTGGTACTTGTCCGGCAGTTCGATCGCCGACAGCCCGCCGATCATGGTGTCGGCCAGTTGCCGCGGTTCCAGGCTGTCGAGGAATGCGCGGGTTTCGGCGACCAGCCCCAATCCCACTTCATTGACCGTGATCTGCCGATCCAGCAGCCATTTCTTCGCCGCCGGATCAGCCACGGTCTCGGCGAGCAGATTGTGCATCTCCACGACCTCGACGCCGCGATCGCGCATCTTGCTCATGAAGTCGAAATGGTCGCGCTTGGCCTTCTCCACCCACAGCACGTCGTCGAACAGCAAATCGTCGCAGTTGCTCGGTGTCAGGCGGGTATGGGCCAGGCCAGGCGCGCAGACCAGAACCTTGCGCAATTTGCCGACTTCGGAGTGAACGCCGTATGCCGTCTTTGTGCCGCTCATGTCGGTTTCTCCTGTTCAGATCGTGATAATGCCGGTGGCGAGGCCATAGACCCCGAAGATGGCGGCGGCGACGATAGCCAGAAACAGGATCCACTCGAGCGGTGTGAATACCTGTTTGCCCTGTTCGCGCCGGGCCAGGATAAACAGGATCGTGCCTGGCGCGAAAAAAATCGCCGACAGCAGCACGTATTTGGGCCCACCGGCGATCAGCATGAAGATCGTATAGATCGTCGCCAGCCCGGTGCGGATCATGTCGCCCCGGCGTTCCTCGGGGCGCATATCGTAGGTCTCCCCGCTCCGCGCCAGTTTAAACGCGAACCCCGCGGCGAGCAGATACGGGATCAGCGTCTTGGCGCTGGTCAGCGCCAGCGCCAGGCTGAACGCCTCGCGCGCGAACATCGTCAGGATCAGCAATCCCTGCACGATGCACGCAGTCAGCCATAGGGCGGCAGAGGGCACCTTGTTGGCATTCTCTCCGGCAAGGGCGCGTGACACGGTGCCGTCCTTTGCGGCCATGAACAGTACCTCGGCGGCGAGCAGCGACCAGGCGAGATAGGCGCCGAGGACGGAAATGAGCAGACCGGCGCTGATGAACACCGCGCCCCACCAACCGACCGCCTGCTCCAGCACGCCGGCCATCGACGGCTGGCGCATTTCCGCCAGTTGTACCCGGTCGAGCATGCCATAGGGCAGCAGGGTCACCAAGACGAGCAGGCAGAGAACCCCGAGGAAACCGAACACGGTTGCCAGACCGACATCTTCGCGCCGCCGTGCATAGCGGGAATAGACGCTCGCGCCCTCGATGCCGATGAACACGAACACGGTCACCAGCATCGTGCCGCGCACCTGGTTGACCACG
>JARLIN010000499.1 GCA_031291715.1 Rhodopila sp.
AACTGTTAAACCCCATAGGGGCGGGGTTTACCGGCTACTGCGCGGGGCAACGGCCCGGCCAACCCCCCCGGCGCGGGGCGGGCTAAATAGCGCCGGGAGGGCCCCCGGCCCATGACGGATAGGCAATGATTGCAAGTTAATCTTTAGGTTAAACTTTCTGCCGCCAGGTATAATCGCTTCGAATTCGGCACAAACGGCGTCCCCTGTCATGGCCGGCACAGGCTGTAAGCCCACGTTTTGCAATTGTAATACAAGCAAAGTCGTGGGTAGCCGGGCCAAGCCCGGCTATGACACATTGATCAAGATAAACCGCGTGCCTCATCCCCAAAGTTCGCGCGAATTGGGCCGAGCCCGGTCACGACACAGGGCGATAACGGCGCGGCCGATCCACCGACGCATTTGTCAGTGGCTCCGCTGCTTTTCCAGATCGAGCAACAGCATCTGGACCTGCGGGGCGCCCGGATCCAACTCTGCCAATTCGCGCGCGTATGAGAGTGCGGTGGGGAGGTCTCCCGCACTACGCGCGCCCGCGATGAGGGCAACGAGGACATCTCGGTCCGCGGGATGCTGCCGGTGGATCCGCTCCAGCAGCGCGCGCCCCTGCTCGGGTGAGCCCGTGCTGCTCAGCGCGATTGCATACACATACCCGTAGCGCACGTTGTCAGGTGCCAGCTCCGCCGCCCGGCGCAAAAGCGGAAGTGCCTCCGCATAGTTGTGTTGACGCACCAGGGACAAACCGAGGGCATGCATGACATCCGCGTTTGCGGGCTCGATCGCCAGGGCCTTCCGCAACAGCTCCGCACCCTGCGCGTCCATGCCACCCATCCGGTCGAGGTCCGCGAGATTCGCAAGTGCGGGAACGAAATTCGGATCAAGACGCAGCGCGGTCCGATATTCCGCCTCCGCATCGGCTGGCTGTGCCCGTCGCGTGTCCAGCAGGCCGAGGTTGAGGTGTGCCTCTGGGCGGTCTTCGTCGGTCGACTCCGCGGCGACCAGTTCCGCATAAGCGGCGGCAAACGCGCTGCGCAGTTCGGGGGACATCACCTGGGCGGGGACACCGGACAAGGCGCGCGCCGCCTCGACCCGGACCGCCCGTACCGGGTCGCGCAGCAGCGACAAGGCGGCCTGAACGGTGGCGGGCGAGGCGGCAGCAGACAGTGCGCGCGGCGCGGCAGCCCGGACCAGCGCATCTGGATCCGCGACCGCCGATGCTATGGCTGCCGCCGAGGCCGCGGAGGCATAGCGCGGCAACGCCGTCAAAGCGGTTGCCCGTGCGATCGCCGGCTGACCCGCATCCAGGATCAGCGTATCGAGCTGACGTTCCGCGCCTGTCGCACCCACGCGTCCGGCCTGCAGCGCCGTGCCGTAGTGCGGGCTGGTTTGCCGGCCGTTGGGATACCATTGGGCCACCGTGCTCGCCGCCCAGTGCGAAGACCGGTCGCGATGGCACTGGTTGCAAGCGTTTGGCGTGCCGATCGACACGGAAAGATCCGGCCGCGGCACGCGGAGGCTGTGATCGCGCCGATCATCCACGATCATGTAGGTCTTCGTCGCCATGTGGCAGTTGACGCACTGTGCGCCGGCGCTGCCCGCCTGGTGATGATGATGCTCCGGACCATCGAATTTCGCCGGCATATGGCATTGTGCGCACAGGCTGTTCCCCTCGGCGCGCAGGGCCGTGCTGTGCGGCTCGTGGCAGTTGGAACAGGTGACGCCGGCCCGATACATTCGGCTCTGAACGAACGAACCGTATTCGTACACCTCGCCGTCGATCTGCCCGTCCGGATGATAGAGCCCGGGTTCGATCAGTGCTGGAAGATAGGAGTTGAGAAATGAGGCACCCGGCTCCGGCGCCTTCGCGATCTCCTTTCGGCGGGCGTGGCAGGAGGCGCAGGTATCTAATTCCTTCGAGACGAGCTTCTCCGTGCGTTTGGCGATCCCTGTTTCGGGGTTCATCTCCCAGTGGCCTTGATCGGCGGGCTTCAGCGATACCGTCAGTCCCATCTGGTCCGCATCGGACAGCGGCGGCTTGCCCGTCCGGGCCCAGTTCAGGTGGGCGGAGCCTGGTCCGTGGCACGCCTCGCAGGACACGTCCACGTCGGTCCACGTCGTCTTGTAGCTGTTACTGCCCAGGTCGTAGTTCTTCTGGAGGTTTGTGGAATGGCAGCTGGCGCACATGTAGTTCCAGGTCTGGTCACGCCCGGTCCAGTGCATCGGATCGCCCGGGGATAGCTTGTGATCCGGATAGAGATGGAACCAGCGCTGGCCGCCTTTGTCTTTTGCACGGCTGTCCCAGGCGACGCCCAGCGCCTGAAGCCGGCCGCCGGGGAAGGCGGCCAGGTATTGCTGAAGCGGATAGACGCCGAACGTATAGGCGATTTCGTAGTCCCGGAGGGTGCCGTCGGGGCCCTCCGTTTGAACCATGTAGGTGTCGCCGGTCCGATAGAAACGGGATGTGATCCCACCCAGTGAATAGCTGGCGTTGTTGAAATCACCAAGCATGTTGGCCTGTGTCGCCGGCTGCATAGCCTGTGCATGATGAGACGCCTTCCAGAGCGCTTCCTCGGTCTGATGACAGCCGGAACACGCTGCGCTGCCGACGAAATGCGCGGGATCTTCTGCCCGCACCGAAATGACATGGCCGGCCACCAGCAGGCCAAGCGCCAAGACCGCGCGCCGGATCACCGTCATGCCAGTGCTACGGTGAATCGCCTCGCGGTAAAGTCGGCCCTTTCCAGGCGGGGATTCGGTTCGCGCTCCTTTGTCGGCTGGCTGAGCCTCTCGATGAAGCACCCGCATGCCTCGGTCTACCTGTCGATCTGTGCCAAGGCATTGCGCACCGGTGCGTCGGAAATTCTCATGAACCCTTCGTAGGGCTGATTCATCTCCAGGATGAGGAAGATCGCGCCGGCGACCGAGACCGCGCCTATGAACAATGCTATGGTGACGGTCGCGTTAAAGCGTGCGAATAGCCCGAAGCCCAGGAACAGCATACAGATCCAAAACACCAGCACGGTCAGGAACGGCCAGGATATGGACGAGCCGGACTGCTCAAACATCAGCAGACGCGTTTGCGCGAGCCCCTGCCCCACTTGCATGGCCTGCGCCTTCAGCATGTGCTGTGCGTCGGTCTTCGGTGAGAGGCTTTCCAGCCGCTCCACGAACGCCGTCCCCATGCCTTGTGTTGGCGTGGGATCGAGGTTGGCGCGGCGATCGGCTTCCGGCGGCCAGATCCGATCATGGACATCAAGGACACCCTTGCGCAGCAGGTCGCGCGGTTCCTTCGTATCCGGGCCGTAAAATGCCAGCAAGCGGTCGAGTGGCAAGACATTGGCGGAGAGTGACTGCAACTCACTCTGCTGCGCCTGGTAGGAACTGCTGGCGGATGCGATCAGCAGACT
>JARLIN010000500.1 GCA_031291715.1 Rhodopila sp.
GGCGCGGCCACAGTGCGGCCAGAGCGGCCGGGCAGGCGCCCCGACCCCGCGGCCCGGCCCGCCCCCCGGGCCGTGACGGCGAGAGGCGGTGCCGGGCCATGACGGCGAGAGACCGCGCCGCGCCTGACGGCGGAGAGCTGGGCCGAACCTGCCCTCAAAGCACCAGTTCGAAGCGGGTGGTCTTTTCCAGCGCGTCCTCGAACCAGGACTCGATCGCGGCCTCGCGTTTGCCGACAAAGACCGGGTTGCCGTCTTCCAGCACCATCGGCAGGTCGTGGCCTGGCACCAGCAGCGTACCGGGACGCTGACGCCAAAGCGTCCACATGCTCTCGATCGACTTCGCGGTGACCGAGGCGTCGTAGGTCATGTCGGCCGCCCGGGTCAGGAGTTCCACGCGGTTCTTGGCGGCGTCGCCGGTGAACAGGACGTCCCGGTCCTTGCCGGACAGCATGAAGATCAGGTGCCCGGGCGTGTGGCCGGGCGCGTCGTAGGCGACCATCCCCGGCAGGACAGTGTCGCCGTGCCTGATCCGCTTGAGTTGGGGGGAGCCGGCGAGTTCCCGGACATAGAGCTCGGGGACGGGCGTGCTGCCCCAGGGTTCTTTCACCGACCAGTCCAGCTCCCCGGAGCCGATCCAGATCGTCGCCTTGGGAAACAGCACCCAGTTGATGGCGTGGTCGTGATGCGAATGAGTCAGCACCACATCGGTGACATCCGCCGGCGTCAGGCCGTGGCGCTTCAGGCCGTTGATCAGGTTGGACCGGTGGCTGAACGTGCCGCAGTCGATCAGCGCGACCCGGTCGTTGCCGCGCAGCAGGACGATGGTGCTCCAGCCCAGGCCACCGTGGCAAACGGACTTTCCGGGATAGCCCTGAACCAGGATGTCGAGTTGGTAGTCCTGCTGTGGCATATCCGGTTTCTCCAGCATCGTGTTGTTTCAGCGGATAGAACGGATGGGTCGGACGGGCAATGCCACCTCTCCCGTCACGGCTTGGCGTAGGCGCATAGAGCTAACCCGGGGGATGAGGCACGCTGTTTATCAATGCGTTATGGCCGGGCGTTCCCCCGCACCATCATGGCCCGGACTCGCCGGGCCATCTGGACCCGGCACCGTGGGTCAACAAATGGCCTGGACTCGCCGAGCCATGACGATCGTGGAAAGGGCGCGCCCGGCCATGACACCGAAGCAAAGCTCCGTCGGTTCCCTCAAATTAGCGCCTATACGGCTGTTACCCTCGTTCGGCGGCCTTCACGCGTTGCCAGCCGGCTTCCATTTCATCCAAGGACAGCTCGGCGAGACTCTGCGCTTTCTCTTCAAAATCGTGTTCCATCGCATTGAATCTACGGGAGAACTTTTCGTTCGCGTGGCGCAGGCAAGCCTCCGGGTCCAGGTCGAGCTTGCGGGCCAGATTGGCGAGGACGAACAGCAGGTCACCAACCTCATCAGTCAGCCGCGCCGGATCGGCTTCTGAGAGTTCGGCGCGAAGCTCTTGAATTTCTTCGTCAAGTTTAGCCAGAACCTGGTCGGCATCGGGCCAGTCGAAGCCGACGCGCGCGGCGCGGTTGGTCAGTTTCAGGGCGCGGGTCAAAGCGGGCAGGCCGGTCGGAACCCCTGCCAGCGCGCCGGATTGCTTCCGGGCGGCACGTTCGACGGATTTCTGCGCCTCCCAGGCCGTGGTCTGGGCTGCGGCGTCCCGGGCCGCGGCATCACCAAATACATGAGGATGACGGCGTATCATCTTGTCACTGATGCATTTCGCAATGTCGGCGAAACCGAACAGGCCGGCTTCCTCGGCCATGCGGGCATGATAGACGACCTGGAACAGCAGATCGCCCAGCTCGTCGGGCAGGGCGGCGAAATCGCGCTGGGCGATGGCGTCGGCGACCTCGTAGGCTTCCTCGACGGTGTACGGTGCGATCGTGTCGAAGGTCTGCGTCTTGTCCCACGGACAGCCCGTCGCCGGGTCGCGCAGCGCGGCCATGATGTCCAGCAGGCGGCGGAGTTCGGCTTCGGCCGAGGCGGCGGGATCGGGCATGTCCGGCGGATAGGGGAGGCTTTCGCCTTATGCAAGGCGTTTGCAGCCGTCCCGCAAGCTGATATCGGTCCAGCGATGGAAGACGATGAGGATGACGGCCCGCCCAGGCTGCCTGGCGGCAAGTTCTACATGACACCCGAGGGTCACGACCGGCTCAAGGCCGAGTTGGCCGCGCAGCGATCTGACCGGCACCGGGTCGTCGAGATCGTCGCCTGGGCCGCGAGCAACGGCGATCGCAGCGAGAACGCCGATTACAAGGAAGGCAAGCGGCGGCTGCGGGAGATCGATCGGCGCCTGCGGTTCCTGACGAACCGCATCGCCCACGCCGAGGTTGTCGATCCGGCCGAACAGACGCAGCGCGACCGGGTGTTTTTCGGCGCGACGGTGACCTATGCCAACGAGCGCGACGAGGAGGTCACCGTCACGATCGTTGGCGTGGATGAAGCCGATATGGGCGCGGGAAAGATCAGCATCGGTTCGCCCGTGGCGCTGGCGCTGCTTCGGGCGCGTCGCGGCGATGAGGTCACCGTGCGAACGCCGCGTGGGCCGGAAATGCTTGAGATTGTCGATATCCGCTATCCCGGACGCATGCCGGGATAGCGCAGGCGATATCAACCCGTTCTGGTGAGGACCTCAGCCCAGCCTGGGTCCGAGCCACGACAACAGGTTGAGCGGCTTGGGCATGCTGGCGTTGCGCACGATCACGGTCGCGGTGCGGCCAATCACCAGCGGCAGTCCCTCGGGCACGTCGTCGAGCAGCACCCGCACCGGCACGCGCTGTGCCAGACGCACCCACGTAAAGGTGGGATTCACGTTCGCCAGCATATCCTCCGAGGCCGAGCGCTCGCGGTCGGCGATGCCGGCGGCGATGCTGTGAACATGGCCATGCAACTCCGTCTGCTGGCCCATCAGCCGCACGGTCACGGGATCTCCGACAGCGACGCGCGAAAGCTTCGTCTCCTCGAAATAGCCCTCGACCCGCAGCGTATCGGTGTCCACCAGCGCGAACACGCCCTTGCCTGCCGAGACGTAGTCGCCGGGTTGCAGGTCCATGTTGGTGACGATGCCGTTCACCGAAGCCTTCACCTCGGAACGCTCTAGGTTCAGTTGGGCCAGATGGTAATCGGCCAGGGCCTGCCGGTACGACGCGGACGCGGCCTGCATGTCCGCGGCTGTCTGCTCCTGCTTCTGCTTCGACGTCGATAGCGTGTCGAGCTGACGGTAGCGGTTGAAGTCGCGAACCGCCTGGTCGAGCGTCGCCTTGCGGTTGGCGACCACGGATTCGGCCTGATCCACCGCGATCTGGAAGCGGGCGGGGTCGATGCGGAGCAGCACGTCGCCCCGGTGGACCGTCTGCTCGTCATGGACCAGGACTTCAGCCACCAGGCCGGAAACGTCCGGCGCCACGCCGACGACGTCCGCGCTGACGCGTCCATCGCGTGTCCAGGGGGCGTCAACATAATAGAACCAGACCTGCCGGCCGACCAGGACAGCGACGAAAAGGGCGATGGCGGTGACAGACAGGCGCCCGAAGGCGGAGAGGAATTTCATGTAAAAGCCTACTGCGATGTCAGGGCGACGATGACGCCCAGCAGAATGACGAACAGGGACAGGTCGAACAGCGCCGGGTGCCAGGCGAGGCGATACACTCCGATGCGGCGGAACACGGCGCGCACACCGGCGGTGGCCAGCACGGCCAGCACCACGCACAGCATCAAGGCCGGCAGGAACACGCCGTAGACGTTCAATTCCCCGATCATGGAGCGGAC
>JARLIN010000069.1 GCA_031291715.1 Rhodopila sp.
CCCCCCCCCCCCCCCCCCCCCCCCCCCCCCCCCCCCCCCCCCCGCCCCCCCCCCCCCCCCCCCCCCCCCCCCCCCCCCCACGACGGAGGGGGCATGCCCGTGGGCTAATCTTTCCGCAGCTTCGTATGAGACGTGCGGGTGAGGCCGTCGAAGCCTAGGCGCCTACAACAAAATCGGGGCGTGATCGCCGCATGTTGCAGCAATCACGCCCCGGTCCTGTTGGTTGAGATCCATGTCCCAGGCCGATGCGACCTGGGACGGCGGTGCTTCAGGCGGCTGCGTCGGCGTCGATCTTCCGCTCGAACCGCTTCCGCTCATGCGGGTCCAGATAGCGCTTGCGCAGCCGCACCGCGGTGGGTGTCACCTCGACCAGTTCGTCGTCCTCGACGTAGGCGATCGCCTGCTCCAGGCTCATTTTCCGCGGCGGGATCAGCAGCATCGCGTCATCCTTGCCGGCGGCGCGGATGTTGGTCAGCTTCTTTTCCTTGATCGGGTTCACTTCCAGGTCGGATTCACGGCTGTGCTCGCCGAGGATCATACCCTGGTAAACCTTGTCGCCAGGGTTCACGAACATCACGCCACGCTCCTGAATGTAGAACAGGGCGTAGTGGATCGCCTCACCGGCTTCGGTCGAGATCAGGGAGCCGGCGCGCCGGCCTTCGATGGTGCCCTTCCACGGGCCATAGCCGGCGAACAGCCGGTTCATGATCCCGGTGCCGCGCGTGTCGGTCAGGAATTCGCCGTGGTAGCCGATCAGGCCGCGGCTGGGGATGTTGAAGGTCATGCGAACCTTGCCGACGCCCGACGGCCGCATGTCGCGCAGGTCGCCCTTCCGACGGGCGAGCTTTTCCACCACCACGCCGGTGTAGGGCTCATCGACGTCGACGAGCACCTCTTCCATCGGCTCCTCGCGCTCGCCGGTTTCCGGGTTGCGCTGGGTCAACACCCGGGGGCGGCCGATGGTGAGTTCGAAGCCTTCGCGGCGCATCTGCTCGATCAGCACGCCAAGCTGGAGTTCGCCGCGGCCGGCGACCTCGAAGGCGTCGGTTTCGTTGGAGTCCGTGATGCGGATCGCGACATTGCCTTCGGACTCGCGGAACAGACGCTCGCGGATCTGGCGCGAGGTGATCTTCTTGCCTTCACGCCCGGCCAGCGGGCTGTCGTTGATGCGGAAGGTCATCGCCAGGGTGGGGGGATCGACCGGGATCGCTTCCAGCGGGGCGAACAGCTCCGGCGCGCCGATGGTGTCAGGGATGGTGCCCTCTGACAGACCGGCCACGGCGATGATGTCGCCGGCGAAGACCTCTTCGACCGGGACGCGCTCGAGGCCGCGGAACGACAGCAGCTTGGTCAGGCGGCCGGTTTCGACCACCGAGCCATCGTGCCGTAGCACCTTGACCGGCATGTTCAACTTGGCGACGCCTTGTTCGACACGGCCCGTCAGCACGCGGCCGAGGAAGTTGTCGTATTCCAGGATGCTGGCGACCATGGCGAAGGGCGCGTCGGGCTTCACCGTCGGGGCCGGCACGTGGGACAGGACCAGGTCAAACAGGGCGGACAGATCCTGGCGTGGGCCGTCCAGCGTTGTGTCTGCCCAGCCGTTGCGGCCGGAGGCATAGAGCATTGGGAAGTCGAGCTGGCTGTCCGACGCGCCCAGGGCCGCGAACAGGTCGAAGATTTCGGTGTGGACCTCATCCGGACGGGCGTCCTGGCGGTCCACCTTATTCACCACCACGATCGGGTGAATCCCGCGTGCCAGCGCCTTGCCGACGACGAATTTGGTCTGAGGAAGCACGCCCTCGGCCGCGTCGACCAGGACGATCGCGCCATCGACCATGTTCAGGATACGCTCGACCTCGCCGCCGAAATCGGCGTGGCCAGGCGTATCGACGATGTTGATCTTGGTGTGTTGCCACATCACCGAGGCACATTTCGCCAGGATGGTGATGCCGCGCTCCTTCTCCAGATCGTTGCGGTCGAGCGCCCGGTCCGTGACTTGCTGATGCTCACGGAACGCGCCCGATTGGCTGAGAAGCTTATCCACGAGAGTGGTCTTCCCGTGATCGACATGGGCGATGATAGCGACGTTACGGATCTGCATACGGTCCTGGCTTTGGGATGGTGCGGCGCACACATAAGCTGTAATACCGCGAGATACGAGCGAAAAACGGGCCATTCCGCGCGTTTCTGCCATGCTGCGGCAAATCGTCGTCAAATGGCGGGTTAAGTCCAGTCGCGCAGGAATGCCTCCAGCACTGACAGGAAGCCGGCTGGGTTGTCGGCATGGACCCAATGGCCGGCGTTCTTGACGGCGACGAAACGGGCGGCCGGGAACTGGGCGCGGATGATCGGCCGGTGCTCGGGCAGCACGTAGTCCGAGTTGGCGCCGGTCACGAACAGGGAAGGGCCTTGGTAGGTGCCGGGCAGTTCGATCCACGCTTCCAGGTCGGGGATGGCAGCCGCGATCTCCTCCAGGCCGATGCGCCAGTGAGGCGACGCGCCGAACCGCAGGTTTTGCAGCAGGAAAGCCCGGATATCCGCCCGCGGAACGGCTTCCGCCAGGGCGGCGTCGGCTTGGTGGCGGGTGAGCGATGGGGTCAGCGTGATCGCCGCCATCGCCTTGGCGATCGAGGTGTTGCCGTGCTGGTAGTTCACCGGCGCGATGTCGGACACCAACAGCCGCCCGACCAGACCGGGCCAGCGCAGCGCCAAGGCCATGGCGGTTTTCCCGCCCATCGAATGGCCGACCACGGCGGCTTTCTCGATCCCAAGCGATTGAAGCGTTTCCCAGACGTCGGCGGCCTGGGTCGGGTAGCGCATGTCGGGGGCATGCGGACTGTCGCCATGGTTGCGCATGTCCAGGGCGATGACCCGGAAGCGAGGCGCCAGAGCGCGCTGAACCGCGCCGAAATTGCGCGCGGCGCCGAACAGGCCGTGCAGCAGGACGACGGCCGGTCCCTCGCCGGCCTGGATAGCGTTCAGGATCATTTGGTTCTCCGTCCGGGCCAGGCGGCGAAGGCGACGCCGGCCATGATCATGGCGGACCCGGCCAGGAGGTCGGGGGTGAAGGGTTCGTTCAGGAAGATATTCGCCAATATCAGGCTGACCGCCGGCGTGGTCAGGAAGCCGACCGAGGAGACAAGGGTGGGCAGTTTCGCCGTCGCTTCCATGACGCACCAGGTTCCCAGCGGGCCGGCGACGAAACCGATATAGCCGAGCGCCCACCAGGAGGCGGGGTTGTCGCCCAGGGTTCCGTGCGGCGCGTGCCACCAGACCATCGGGGCGAGGACCAGGGAACCGATCAGGAAGCACCATGGCAGCAGGGCGAACATGGACAGGTTCGGACGGGCGGCGCGGGTGACGATGATGGCGATCGACCAGGACAGGGCGGCGCCGAGCAGGAAGATGTGGCCGACGATGACGGTCCGGGATGACCAGTCGATCGCCAGCGGGTTGATCAGCACCGCCACGCCGGCCAGGCCGAGGCCGGCAGCGAGCCAACGGCGAGCGGGAATATGCTCCCGCAGGAACAGCAGCGAGAGGGGCACGACCCAGATCGTGGTGGTGTTCGCCAGGATGGCGGTACGGCCCGCCGGCACCCAGGCCACGGCCTCATGCGCCAGGGCGAAGTAGGTTCCAAGTTGCAGGCCGCCGACGGCGAACATCGCAGGCAGGTCCGGCCGCGTCGGCAGCCGCAGCCGGCCCGTGATCCCCAATAGCAAGCACGCCATCAGGCCGGACAGAACCGCTCGCCCCTCGGCGAACCACAAGGGGGTAGAGCCGGCGGCAAGGGCGATCTTGGTCAGCGGCCAGGCGCTGGACAGGAGGATGACCGAGGCGAAGAGTTGCAGCAGGCCGCCGATGGGAACGGTGGTGCTTGTCAACGATGGTGCGGGCGGTCCTGGTACGCTCCCCTCCGTTGTGGCCGGGCGTGTCCCCATACGCATCAGGATAGCGGCGAAAGCGGAAAATGGTCAGGGCGGCCGTATCGTTCTCTCGCCGTCATGGCCGGGCGCGTCCCGGCCATCTGCGCACGATCGGCCGGGAAACGCCCGGCCATGACGGTGAGAGAGAACGTCATGCTCCATCTACATCCTTATTCTGATGCCGATGGACTCACGCCCGGCCATGACGATTGAGATCCCGCTCAAGCCGGCATCAGCCTCCGCAGGTTGGCTTCCGGCCGAGCGCCATAGTGGCCGATGACTTCGGCGGCCGCGATGCTGCCCATGCGGCCGCAGATGTTCAAGCTCTTGCCGGATGTCAGCCCGGCCAGGAATCCGGCGGCGTAGGCATCGCCGGCGCCCGTCGTGTCCACCACCTTGGCGGGTTCGGCTGCGACCTTCACGGTGTCGTCGCCGCGCAGGATCAGGCTACCGGCCTCGCTGCGGGTCAACGCCGCCAGCGCGACGTCGTTGCGCGCCGCTTCCGCGGCCTCCTCGAAGCTGTTGCGCTCGTACAGAGCGGTGATCTCGGTCTCGTTGGCGAACAGGATGTCCACATGATTGGCGACCAGGTCGAGGAACGCCGCACGATGGCGGTTGACGCAGAACGCATCGGACAACGACAGCGCGACCCGGCGACCGGCGGCATGGGCGGCGGCGGCGGCCTTGCGGAACGCGGCCTGGGCTTCCGGCGGGTCGAACAGGTAGCCCTCCAGGTAGGTGACAGCGGAGGCGGCGACCAACGCGGGATCGACATCCGCCTCGGTCAGCGTGACGCAGGCGCCCAGGAAGGTGTTCATCGTGCGCTGGCCGTCCGGCGTGACCAGGATCAGGCAGCGGGCGGTCGGGGCGCCCCCGGACAGCGGGGCCGTGGGGAAATGGACCCCCACCGCGTTGATGTCGTGGCGGAATACCCCGC
>JARLIN010000501.1 GCA_031291715.1 Rhodopila sp.
AACAGCGGATTGCCCATCCGCTCCCAGGACGCGCGATGGAACCAGGAGGCCAGCGCCAGCACCAGCGCCAGCTTCATCAACTCGGATGGCTGAAGCTGCAGGCCGCCCAGTTCCAGCCAACGCTGCGCGCCCTTGCCGACATGCCCCATTCGCAACACGAGTACCAGCAGGATGACACCTCCAAACCAGGCGGGCCAGGCGAGTTTGGCGATCACCCTTATATCGACGAGGCCAATCGCCAGCATGATGACCACCCCGACAGCGAAGCGCATCGCGTGCCGCGTCGCATACGGCTCCGGGGCGCCGCCCGCGGCACTGTACAGCGCGACATAGCCAACCCCGGCCAGGCAGCACAGGAGCATCACATAGAGCCAGTTTACCTGGAGCACCTTGCCCATCAGGTCGAACGACGGCTCGCGCCACATACGCCGATCCATCATGCCCGCGCCTTCATGCCCCCCGTTTTCATTCTACGCGTTTTCATTCCACGCGCCTTCACGAACGTGCCTCCGCGGCTTGCGGCGGCGGCGCCTCGGTACGGTTGGCCGGGTCGCGCCGGAGCACCTCCGTCATGATATCCCGCGCCATGGGTGCTGCGGCGGCGGCGCCGGCGTTCCCGTGCTCGATCACCACGGCCAGTGCGTACCGAGGCGCGTCATAAGGGGCATAGGCGACGAACAATGCGTGCGGCCGGTATTCCCAGGGCAGCTTCTCGCTGTCGAAATGCCCACTTTCCCGCAGTTCCCGAGACACCCTCCGCACCTGCGCGGAACCCGTCTTGCCCGCCAACTGCACCTGCGGATCGGCCAGACGCGCCAGCGGCGCCGTGCCGCCCTGCTCATTGACCACCGCCCACATCCCTTCTCGCACGTTGTGCAGCAGCTTTTCGGGCATCCCCAGGACGGGCCAGTCGTCTTGTTCCGCCCCCGGCTGCATCACGCCTGCCAGCTTGCGAGTCAGATGCGGCTGCACCAGACGCCCGCTGGCGACGCGCGAAACATAGGTGGCGAGCTGCAATGGCGTCACCTGGATGAAGCCCTGGCCAATGCCGCTGACGATCGTGTCGCCGATGTTCCAGGCATGACCCTTGCCGATCCGCCACTCCCGCGTCGGGATCAGGCCAGGACGCTGCCCGGGAAGATCCAGCTCCAATTCGACGCCCAGCCCCATGCGGTTGGCCATGGCGGCGATGTGGTCGATGCCGGTGCGGCGCGCGACCTCGTAAAAATACACATCGCAACTGTTCTTCAGGCCGCCGCGAAGGTCGAGCATCCCATGCCCGCCCCTGCGCCAGCAGTGAAAGCGCGTGTCGCCGAGATCGAGATAACCCGGACACTCGATCCGGTCGGTCGCGGTGATCGCCTTGGATTCCAGACCAGCCAGCGCGACCGCCATCTTGAAGGTCGAACCGGGGGCATAGAGCCCGGACGTCGCCTTGTTGATCAGCGGCGTGCGGCGATCCTTGGTCCATTCCAGCCATTGCGCCTGCGAGACGCCGGAGTTGAACACCGAAGGGTCGAAGGACGGGTTGGTGGCCATGGCGAGCACTTCGCCATTACGGCAATCCATCACGACCGCGCTCGCGCTCTCGTCACCGAGGGTGGTCAGAACTGATTGCTGCAGCCCGGCATCGATTGTCAGTCCGACTTCTTCCCCGGGCACACCTTCCTGGCGGTCGAGTTCCCGGATCACGCGCCCGACCGCATTCACCTCCAACTGGATCGCACCCGCGCGGCCCCGCAGCGCCAGGTCATGATATTTCTCCATGCCTGCCCGGCCGATCCGCAGGCCGGGCAGGCCAAGCAGAGGATCGTCCGCGACATCGGCTTCGTTCGGCGGTGCGACGTAGCCAACGACATGGGCCAGCTGTGTTCCGAACGGATATTGCCTTGTCGTGCCCGCATCGACGACGATGCCCGGCAGGTCCGGCGCATTGACCTCGATGGCCGCCATTTCGTCCCAGGTCAGGAATTCCCGGATCATCACGGGAATGAACTTGCGTCTGCGGTGCAGTTCGCGGTCGATCCGCGCCCGTTCATACTCGCTGAGCGGCAGAAGCGCCGAGAATGCGTCCAGCGTGGCCGGCACGCTTTCCGCCTGCTCCGCCACCAGCACGGCACGCCAGTTCGTGCTGCTGCCCGCCACCACGGTACCAAAACGATCCAATATGCGCCCGCGGGGCGGCGCGATCATCCGGGCGCTGATGCGGTTCTCATCGGCCAGTGTCGTATAGCGCGCACCCTCCCGCACCTGCACCTGATAGAGCCGCGTGCCCAGCACCCCCAGCGCCGCCACCTGACCGCCCATCAGCAGCAAGGCGCGCCGTGTGAACACGCCGGTGCGTTCGACGTCGCGTCTCATGGTCACGCCCGTTCCGGGTTGGCGATCGACCGGTGCGCAACAGCGAACGGCACCGCGACCACCGGAAAGATGGCGACGGTCAGGATCGCCATGAAGATCGCCGGATACGGCGAGAGAAGGCGAAACGTCAGAAGCATGACCAGGAGCCAGATCGCCAGCGATGCGCCAGCCGCCACGGCCCCGAAAACAATCCAAATCCAGGCGAACCCGCGGCGCGACAATGAGCGGCGCAGGTTCACAGCTACGCCGTGGACGGCAAGCAGCGTGAACACACCGACGCCCAGCGGCAGATAGCCCCGCAGATCCATCAGCAGCCCGATCAGGAAAACAACCGGTGGGGGCATCGCGTGCGGCCGGAACAGCGACCAGAACCAGACGCAGCAGAGCGCGACCGCCGGCAGCAATGCGGCCTGTTCGCTGATGTCCAGCGGCGCCTGTGTCAGCAGCATCAGCAGGACGGTGATGCAGGCCGGAAAGCTGACGCGCGCGGCGATATCCAGGCGCCGCCCCAGACTGGCCCTTGGCCGGATGCCTGGGTGCTGGTCGATATGCGCCATCAATGGCCGCCGGGCGTCGGACGCGACTGTGGCTCCGGCGCCGTCACACCATTCAGGCCGTAATCGAAAATCCGCACGACCTCCAGCTTTTGCAGCATCGCCGCGGGTTCCACCTCGGGCGCGCCACTGCTGGTGTAGTGCACGGTGCCGACCGGCAGATTGGCCGGGAACGCATTCGCTTCGGCGCTGGTGACGATCCGTTCCCCTTCCTGCGGCTTGATTCCCTCCGGCCAGTATTGCAGGCGCGGGCGGTTGCCGTTGGTGCCGACCAGGATCGCATGGGCGCGGGATGTCTCCATGATCACAGGGATCCGGCTGTTCAGGTCCGTGATCAGCAGCACCCGGGCCGTTCGGGAGCCGACTTCGGTGATGCGGCCGATCAGCCCGCGCTCATCGACCGCGATCTCGCCCTTATGGACGCCGTGGTTCGGGCCGACGGACAGCAGCACGGCCTTGGCATAGACACCGCCCGCGTCCGCGACGACGCGCGCGGTCACGAACGACGCGTCGGGGTCGGGGATCCATTGCAGGCTGGCCTTCAGCCGCTGATTTTCCGCGTCCAACGCCAGCGCGACCGACTGCCAGCGGCGCAGTTTCTCGTTTTCCGCGCGCAGGCGGGCATTTTCCTCGCGCATGTCCCACAGATCGGCGGTTTCGGTGATCGCAGCGTGGATCCGGCCGAGGGGAGCCGCCAGCACCGCATAGATCGGCGCCAGCCCGTCGGCGAGAGCGATCCGGGCGCGCTCCGCCAGCAACGTATCCGCCTTGCCAAGCAGCATGATGCCGAAGGAGGCAACGATCAGGACCGGCAGGGTCAGCCGCGCCAATGCCTGACGAGCCTGGATCGATAGGCGGATCATGCGGACCTTATGAACAGAGCGTGCCGGCCGATCATCGACCTGGGACCGGCGCCCCCGGTCCCAAACGGCGATGAGCGGATTAATACATGCTTGTCAGTACGTTGCTCAAACGCTTTCTCTCTTCCAGAGCACGTCCGGTGCCCAATGCCACGCATTGCAGCGGATTTTCCGCGATGACCACCGCGAGACCCGTGGCATCCCGAAGCACCTGGTCCAGCCGGTACAGCAGCGCGCCGCCGCCGGTCAGTACGATGCCCTTGTCGACAATGTCCGCGGAGAGTTCGGGTGGGGTGTTTTCCAGCGCCACCTTGACCGCCTCGACGATGGCGGATACCGGCTCCACCAGGCTTTCGGCGATCTGGCGCTGGCTGACTAGGACCTCTCGCGGAACGCCGTTCATCAGGTCGCGGCCACGCACCTCGCGATACGGCCCGTCATCGCCATTTTCAAACGACGCGGCCGCGCCGATATCCATCTTGATCCGTTCCGCGGACGACTCACCGATCAGAAGGTTATGATGGCGGCGAATGTAGCTAATGATCGCCTCATCCATTTTGTCGCCGCCCACGCGGACGCTGCGCGAATAGACGATACCGCCCAGGGAGATCACCGCGACCTCGGTCGTGCCGCCGCCAATATCGACGACCATCGACCCGGATGGTTCGGTGACCGGAAGGCCGGCGCCAATGGCGGCGGCCATCGGCTCCTCGATCAACTGCACGCGGCGGGCCCCTGCGCTTTCAGCGCTTTCCTGGATCGCCCGGCGTTCCACCGCGGTCGAGCCGGAGGGAACACAGACGATGATCAACGGCGAGGCGAACCCGCGGCGGTTATGAACCTTGCGGATGAAGTGCTTGATCATCTCCTCGGCGACTTCGAAGTCGGCGATCACGCCGTCGCGCATCGGCCGGCTGGCGGTGATATAGCCGGGCGTGCGGCCGAGCATCATCTTCGCCTCTTCACCGACGGCGACCACCTGCTTCTTGCCGCGGACATCGGCGATGGCGACGACACTTGGTTCGGCGAGAACGATGCCTCGGCCCTTTACATAAACCAGCGTATTGGCGGTGCCGAGATCGATGGCCATGTCGGCCGACATGAAGCCGAGCAACCGGGAGAACATCCAGAGAACCTTTGTCGTGATGGCGAGGGGTAAGCGGAAGGCGGTGGGCTTAACCCCCACGTGTCCGGTTCACAAGGGTTTGTTGACTATTGTCTGATAGGCTGCCCTGGAATTGCCCTGATTTCGCCGGAAAATTAGATGTTTGTCCGCCAACTGTGGGGGCCGGATCACAGGAGAAGATCATGCGCACCACCACAATCGTTCTGCTTCTTGGTACGGTGCTCGGCTTGGCCGGCTGCGGCGAAACACCAGGGACACGGGCCGTTACCGGCGGATTGATGGGGGCCGGCGCGGGTGCCGGCATTGCGGCGATCACCGGCGGCAAACCGGCGACGGGCGCCCTGATCGGCGGCGGTGTGGGCGCGGTGGGCGGCGCCATCACCCGTTAGGGTACCATTGCTTCTGCCTGAAGCGATCGTGCTCCGCCTCATCTGTTTCAGATGTGTGATTATCGTCTGAGGTTGATGCAACCTCAGACGCTCCAGCGCTGCCCGGATGCTACTACTTCAATGGAGTCAATTGTATGCGACGTAACCTCGCTTGTATCGCCTCGATAGGCGTTCTCTGTTTGTCTCTGACCGGTTGTGGGTACAACCGTGGCGACCGGGCCGCTTCGGGCGCCTTGATCGGAGCGGGCAGCGGGGCGGCCATCGCGGCACTCACCGGCGGGGCGCCGCTTGTCGGCGCGGCAATCGGGGCGGGTGCTGGCGCCCTGGGTGGCGCATTGACCAGCGGACACTCTATCAACCTTGGCCAACCGATTTGGCGGTGAGACGACCGGGCGATCCAGCCCGAGGCCGTGCAGGTTGTTCTTGCCATTACCACCGTACGATAAGAATGCGGAACTTTTCCGGGCCTCGGGCGCCGGAGCCTGCCGCCTCACCGTTCTGGACAAGTGTTTCACCGACGTGGCACCCTGCCCCGCCCGATGCGTGAAAAGGAAGAAGGTGTGCGTGCCTGCATTGGTTCGGCAGCGCTTGCAAGCCAATCCGGCCAGGTGGGCGGCGCAGTATGAACGGCGAGAACCCGCTGGACGAAATGGCGGATGGGTTTGGCCATGCCAAACCCCATTGGCGCCCCCTGCTCTCCACCCTGTTCTCGCTTGGCCATGATACCCTGGCGCAGCGCGCGCGCATGCTGGATCAGGCTTTCACCGAAGAGGGCATCACCGCGATCCTGCCAGGCGAACGGTCGGTCGACTGGCGCTGCGACCCGATCCCGCTGTTGATTTCGGCCGCCGAATTCTCGTCGCTGGAAGCAGGGCTCGCGCAACGCGCGCAACTGATTGAGCTGATCCTGGCCGACCTTTATGGTCCGCAGACGCTGATGGCCGGCGGGCTGATCCCGCCGGATCTGGTTTACGGAAATCCGGCCTTTCTGCGTCCCTGCCGTGATGTCGATGGGCGGCGGCGGGATCGTTATCTTACCTTTTATGCCGCCGATATGCTGCGAGGGCCGGACGGCGCCTGGCGTGTGCTAGCGGACCGGACCGACCAGGCGCCGGGGCTTGCCAATGCCCTGGAAAACCGCCGGATTCTTGCCCGCATCGTGCCGGAATTATTCCAGTTCCAGAGGATCCAGCAGCTTCGGCAATTCCTGGAGATCAGCAGCGACGCGCTACAGGCACTGGCACCGGACGATGGCACTGGCGTGGCGCTGCTGAGCGGCGGCCACTCCGACCCGCTGTGGTTCGAGCATGTGCTGCTGTCGCGCGAGATGTCCATCGGCCTGGTCGAGGGCGGCGACCTGACGCAGCGCAACGGTCAGGTCTTCCTCAAGACGCTGCGCGGCCTGCAACGGATCGGCGTGCTGCTGCGCCGCATGGAAGGCGGCCGCGTGGATTCGCTGGAGCTCTCGGCCGGCACCGGCGTCCCCGGACTGCTCGACGCGATCCGCGGCGGTGCCGTCCGCATGGTGAACGATGCCGGATCGGCCCTGGCCGAGGCGCCTGCCCTCGCCGCATTCCTGCCCGCGCTGGCACGCCGGCTGCTGGGTGACGATTTGCAGCTGGCAAGCCAGCCGACGCTATGGCTCGGCGAAGGCGCCGTGGTGCGAACCGTACTGCGCGACCTGGAGGGCTGGATCTTTCGGCCGGCGACCGACGGGCAGTCCCCGCCCGTCGTGCCGATGATGCTGTCGGCCGAGGAACGGTCGAAACTGGCCGCCCGAATGGCCGCGAACCCGACGGCCTATGCGGCCTCGGTCGCGCCAACGCCATCCGTCGCGCCGTGCGCCGGGCAGCATGGCCTCGAAGCCAAACCGATCGCCTTGCGCATGTTCCTGACCTTCGACGGCACACGCTGGCGCGCCTTCCCCGGCGGCCTCGCCCGCGCGCTGTCCGAGGAGGACGCACTGGCTGGGCGGCTGCCACGCAACGCCCTGTCCAAGGATGTGTGGGTGATGGCGGATGAAGCCAGCACAGTTCAGGGCGCGCTGGCGCTGCTGACCCCGACACTGGCGATCCGCCGAACGGCCGGCGACCTGCCGTCCCGCGTCGCCGACAATTTCTACTGGCTGGGTCGCTACCTGGAACGCCTCGAGGAGGCCGCTCGCCTGCAAAAGGCGATCCTCGCGCGCATCCTGCGTCCCTCGCCTACCGCGCGCGAAGTCGCCGAGATGCAAATCCTGGCCGCCAGCCTGACCAACGTAAACATGATGGAAGCCGAGGATGCGAGCGTCCTTGGCACCGGCATGCTGGCATTGGGGGTGATACGGGCATTCCGCCGCGACGGCGGCATGCGCCGCGTCCTCGCCCATGTCGCCCGGCAGGTGGAGCAACTGCGCGACCGTCTGACCGGGGAGATGCACGCGGTCCTGACCCGATCCCTGCGGATCATGGGCGAGAACATGAAGCGCCTGCCGGCAGATACGAATGCCCGCTCGTTGGAACACGCTTCGAACCTGACCACCGAGATACTCGAATTCGCCGCAACCGTGGCCGGCCTCGCAGCCGAGAACATGGTTCGCGGCGGCGGCCGCCTGTTCCTGGATTTCGGCCGGCGGATGGAGCGAGCCCAAGCGATCACGGCGGAACTGGCGCAGGTGCTGGATCAGCCGGGCGCTTTCACCCAGCCAGGCCGGGTGGAGGCGGGTCTTCGCCTGGCGCTGGAGTTGCGGGATTCCGTAATCACCTATCGCACCCGTTATCTGGCGGTGCTGCAGCCCGCACCGGCGTTGGACCTGATCCTGGCCGACGACGGCAATCCTCGCGGTCTGGCGTTCCAACTCGTCGCGGCACGCGAATTGCTGCGGGAAATCGTCGAGGACGGCGATTCCCTGCTGATGGCGATGGAACCCCTGCTGCGGGAAATCCGCGACATCGTGCAGGAAGTGCTGAACTCGCCCGATCAGATGGCCACCACCGCCCATCTGCCGCCGCGGCTGAAAAAGCTCGAACGGGCGATCAGCGCGGTCGCCGATCGGGTATCCAGGCGGTATTTCACCCTGCTGCCGGTCGCGCGGAGCCTGGGCATGGAGAACGAACCGATGCGCGGTGCCGCTTGACCACACGATGAGACAACAAGACAAGCGCGCCAGCCGAGATTAAACAGACGGTATGCGCTATCGCATCCAGCATACCACCCGTTATGCATACGGCCGCCCGGTCGAGCTTGCCGCGCATATGGTGCATCTACGCCCGCGCCGGCAGCCGTGGCAGACGATCATTTCAGAGCGGATCGTCACCGCGCCGATGCCGGCGAGGCGCCACGACGGGCTGGATCATTTCGGCAACCACGTCACCTGGCTGTTCATCGATCTGCCGCACGCGGATTTCGAGGTCACGTCGGAATCCGTGGTCGAGGTCGATTGCCCGCCGCCGCCGCGTGCCGAAGTCACGCCGCCCTGGGAAAGCGTGGTGCAGGCGGCGCACAGCCATGAGGGCTGGCAGGCGGTCGAATTCCAGTTCGGCACCGCGATGGCGCCGGTCAACGCCGACTCGAAAGCCTATGTCAGCGAATCGTTTACGCCGGGCCGACCGGTGCTGGAGGCGTTGCTCGACCTGAACAACCGGTTCTACACCGAGTTCCGCTTCCGGGCGGGGGTCACCACGATCTCCACGCCGGTGTCGCAGGTGATGCAGCGGCGCGAAGGCGTGTGTCAGGATTTCTCCCATGCTATGATCAGCGGATTGCGCGGGATCGGTCTGCCGGCACGTTATACGTCTGGCTATATCCGTACGAAGCCGCCGCCGGGCCAGGTCAAGCGCCAGGGTGCGGACCAATCGCATGCGTGGGTCGGATGCTGGCTGGGACCGCAACATGGCTGGGTCGATGTCGATCCAACCAACGGCATCGTGGTGAAAGACGAGCATGTGCTTCTGGGCTGGGGGCGCGATTTCAGCGACGTCAGTCCCGTCCGCGGCGTGATCCTGGGCGGCGGCGACCACGTCGTGTCGGTCAGTGTCGATCTTGAACCGGCGCACGACGGAGACGTCTCGTGACCAGCATCCGCGTGTTATCGACCCTCGCCGTGATGGGCGCGATGCGCGAGCTGGCGGCGCTGTATGAGGCCGAATCCGGTAACGCGATCCAGGCGGATTTTTCGCCCACCGTCGCGCTGCTCGAACGGCTGCGGGCGGGAGAGGCCGCCGATGTCGCCATCCTGACCGCCCAGGGGATCGACGACCTGACGCGGGAAGGTGTCATGCGGCCCGGAACCCGGACGGACGTGGCGCTGTCCTTTGTCGGCGTCGCGGTGAAGACCGGCGCGCCGAAACCGGATATCGGGTCGGTGGATGCGTTCAAGGCCGCGCTGCTGGCGGCGCGATCGGTCGCCTATTCGAAGATTGGCGCCAGCGGCATCTTCTTCGCCGGCTTGATCCGGCGGCTGGGGATCGAGGCCGAGGTGAACGCCAAGGCGGTCATCGTCCCATCGGGTTTCACCGCCGAGCGCGCGGCCAGCGGGGAGGTGGAACTCGCGGTACAACAGATCAGCGAGCTGATGGTCGTGCCGGGGATCGAGGTCGTTGGGCCTCTGCCGCCCGAGATCCAGACGGTTGCCACCTTCTCCGCCGGATTGCCCGGCAAATCGGTGCAACCCGAAAAGGGCGCGGAACTTCTGCGTTTCCTGGCTTCACCCGCTATCGCCCCGGCCTTGCGACGCGCCGGGCTGGAGCCGGCCGGCCAGACTTGAAGGCGCACGAGTGTCCCATATCTGAAGTTCGCCATAGCGGGTGAATCTCAGATCCGGGACACCAACTCATTATTCTAAGTGTCCTGGCCCCGAGCCCGCCGCATGATGCGGCGAACTTCGGGGGCAGGACACCAGAGCGCAAAAATCTCAGCGGGCAGGCATCCGGGCGGGGTTCGAATCGTTAGCGGACAGCCCCCTGCTCCCGAAGGAGCTTCCATGCCCGTTCTGACCGTCACTCACACCACGACATATCGCTATGCCAACCCGGTGACGTTCGGCGAGCACCGGATGATGATGCGGCCGCGCGACAGCCACGACCTTCGGCTGCTGGAGACGTCGCTGATCCTGCGTCCCTGCGGAACGATCAGGTGGATTCACGACGTTTTCGGCAACTCCATCGCCATCGCGAAATTCGCCGAACCGGCGAACGAGTTGCATGTCGAATCGATGTTCCGCGCCGAACATTTCCCGTTGGCCGAGAGCGCCGTCGAGATCGAGGAATACGCCCGCCATCGTCCGTTCAGTTATGACGCGTCTGAAATGCCCGATATCGGCCGTACGGTAGAGCGGCACTATCCCGATCCGGAGCATCAGGTCGACGCCTGGGCCCGCCGCTTCGTGGAGGAAACGCCGGACCACGCCACGCTGGGCATCCTGTCGGGGATGACCAAGGCGATCCAGGCCGAGTTCACCTACAATCCCCGCGACGAAATGGGTACCCAGGACCCGGTGACGACCCTAACCACCGGCACCGGTACCTGCCGCGACTACGCGCTGCTGATGATGGAGGCGGCTCGGAGCCTTGGTTTCGCGGCCCGTTTCGTGTCGGGCTATCTATATGACGACAGCAAGATCAGCGGCGGCGAGGAAACGGTGATCGGCGGCGGGGTCACGCACGCCTGGGTATTGATATATCTGCCGGGCGCCGGTTGGGTGCCGTTCGATCCGACGAACGGATTGGTCAGCGACCGCAACCTGATTCGGGTGGCGGTGACGCGCGATCCGTCGCAGGCGGTGCCGTTGAAAGGCAGCTTTACGGGTAAGCCGGACGACTTCCTAGGGATGGATGTGGCGGTGGAGATCCGGGCGTGATCAGCTTGGGTTGAGCGTCCCGGCACGCGTCAGTATCAGACGTCCACCTCTTCCACCGTCTTCGCCCGTTCCTGAATGAACGCGAAGCGCAGCTCCGGCCGCCGGCCCATCAGGCTTTCGACCAGATCGTTGGTGGCGGCACGCTGCTCCGGCACCGCCATCACCTTCAGCAGCGTCCGTTTGGCCGGGTCCATCGTGGTTTCCTTCAACTGCGCCGGCGGCATCTCACCGAGGCCCTTGAAGCGGCTGACCTCCACCTTGGTGCCGGCCTTGAAGGCACGCCTCATCTTTTGTTCGCGATCCGCATCGTCCATGGCGTAGATCGACCGCGCCCCCTGGGTCAGCCGGTACAGCGGCGGCTGAGCCAGGTAGATGTGTCCATGCCGCACCAGTTCCGGCAGCTCCTTATAGAAGAACGTCATCAGCAGGGACGCGATATGGGCGCCGTCCACGTCGGCGTCCGTCATGATGATGACCCGGCCATACCGCAATTTGGCTCGGTCGAACCGGTCGCCGACGCCGCAGCCCAGCGCCTCGATCAGGTCCTTCAGCTCCTGGTTCTGCCGCAGCTTGTCGGCGGAGGCGCTGGCCACGTTCAGGATCTTCCCGCGCAGCGGCAGCACCGCCTGGGTCTCCCGGTTGCGCGCCTGCTTGGCTGACCCGCCCGCCGAGTCGCCTTCCACCAGGAAAATTTCGGTTTCCGCCGCATTTTCCCGCGTACAGTCAGTCAGCTTGCCGGGCAGCCGCAGCCGCCGCGTCGGCGACTTCCGCGCGGTATCCTTGTTCTCCTTGCGGCGGATGCGGTCCTCGGCCCGCTCGATCACGAAGGACAGCAGGTTGTCGGCGGAAGCGGGATCGCCAGCCAGAAAATGGTCGAACCGGTCGCGCAGCGCGGTTTCCACCAAGCGGGATGCCTCCGCGCTGGTCAGCTTCTCCTTGGTCTGCCCCTGGAACTGCGGGTCACGCAGGAACAGCGACAGTTTCGCCGCCACAGGATCGAGCACGTCGTCCACGGTGATCTGCGCCGCGCGTTTGTTGCCGCGGTGATCGCCCCAGGCACGCAGGCCTTTCACCAATGCGGCTCGGAATCCGGCCTCGTGCGTGCCGCCCTGCGCCGTCGGCACGGTGTTGCAATAGGAATGGAGAAATCCATCCCCCTGCTCCAGCCAGACCACGGCCCATTCGACCTTGCCGGTGGACTCGCCGGGCAGAGCCGCCTCGCCGGCCCAGATCTGCGGCAGGACTTTCGCCAGGTCGCCAATGTCGTCCGCGAGGCTGTCACGCAGGCCGCCGGGGAAATGCAGCACCGCCTCGGCCGGAACGTCGTCCTTGCCGCCCTTCAGCAGGGCCGGCGCGCAGCTCCAGCGGATTTCGACACCGCGAAACAGATACGCCTTCGACCGGCACAGCCGGTACAGCCGCGCGGGAATGAACGCCAGATTGCCGAAAATCACCCGATCGGGCTTGAAGCGGATGCTGGTACCGCGGCGGTTATGCACCGGCCCGGCATTGATCAGCTTCGTTTGCGGCTTGCCCTGCGCGTAGGACTGCTTCCACAGGACGCGGTCGCGCGCGACTTCCACCTCCATTGTTTCCGACAATGCGTTGACCACCGAACTGCCGACACCGTGCAGGCCGCCCGACGTCGCATAGGCCTTGCCGCCGAATTTGCCGCCGGAATGGAGGGTGGTGAGGATGACCTCCAGCGCGCTCAGGTTCTTGAACTTGGGGTGCGGATCGACCGGAATGCCACGGCCGTTGTCGCGCACGGTCAGCCAGTCGCCCTCTTCCAGGGAAACCTCGATGAAGCTCGCATGGCCGGCGACAGCCTCGTCCATCGAGTTGTCGAGGATTTCAGCCGCGAGATGGTGCAGCGCCGCTTCGTCGGTGCCGCCGATGTACATGCCAGGGCGTTTGCGGACGGGCTCAAGCCCTTCCAGGACCTCGATGTCCTTGGCGGAATATTCCGAGTCGTCCCGCGCCGGCAGCGGCAGGCGCTTTTCCGCCTCCAGCTTGCCTGGGGCGGAAGACGGCTTGGCAGGCTGCTTCGGGCCGGACTTTTCGGACCGCGATCCGAACAGATCGTTCATGCTGTGTTCCCAAATCTGAGTCGCACCCTACATGGCGCCCGCCCGTTTCGGCAACTGGGTTCGCAGCATTGTTCGGGGTTGATCGATCTGGCTGTGCAAGGCGGTTCCTGGCCGCGCGGTGGACGGCGGACTTTCAGGCCTTCAAAGCCCCATCGGTATGATCGACGCGGCGCGCGGAACACCCAGCACGGCGTTGAGCCGTCCGCCACTGCCGATCGGTTGGCAGAACATGTCCGGGACAGCCTGGTCCGGCAGCCGCAAACGCCGGGACCATAGGCTGATCGCGTCGCACCCGTTCATTTTCAGCCGCCACCGATCCCAGAGAGATCGCCTTGTCGGAAAAGGTCATCGGCCTCATTGGGGCATGATCCGGGAAACCAAGCCGCGACACGATCGTCAGCGACTCCAGACACACCATCCCTTGCCCACCCTTCGGCCGCCGCCGAACTGTCCCTGCATGCGTGTCCCGCTGACTCGGCTTATGCTCCACCCATCATGAGCGACATCACACGCATGGCCTCGGTCGCCGCGCTGATGGGCGATCCGGCCCGGGCCAATATCCTCACCGCGCTGATGGACGGACGGGCGCTGACCGCCAAGGAACTGGCGTTCGCCGGGCGCGTGACGCCGCAGACCGCCAGCGGCCATCTCGCCCGGCTGACCGATGCCGGCCTGCTGGCGGCCGAGAAACAAGGCCGCCACCGCTATTTCCGTCTGGCGTCGCCCCTGGTCGGCCAGATGCTGGAAAGCGTGATGGCGGTCGCCGGTCCAGAACCCCGGCCGCCGAGCACCTGGCGTGGCGGCGAGGCCCTTCGCACCGCCCGCACCTGCTATGACCATCTGGCCGGACGTTTGGGCGTCGCGCTGGCCGACTCGCTGACCAAAGCCGGCCATGTCGCCTTATCGGCCGACGGCGGAGAGGTCACCGAACGCGGTCACGCCTTCCTTTCCGACTTCGGCGCCGAACCGGCGGCCGGAAAACGCGTATTCTGCCGCCCCTGCCTGGATTGGAGCGAACGACGCCCGCATATCGCGGGCCGGCTGGGTGCCGCCCTGGCGGCGCGCTGCCTGGAACTCGGCTGGATCGCACGTCAGCGCGATTCCCGGGCGGTCACCATCACGCCGGCGGGCGCCGACGGGTTCGCCGGGACGTTCGGCATCCGCCTGGAACATTAAGAGAGGGAATTGGGGGGGCTTCTGTTGCCCGGTGCCCCCCCGAACCGCGCCTATCGCTTATGCAGCGACGGCGAGCGCCTCGTTATCGTTGGCACTTGTGATTTGACCCGATAACGGCGGTATCATGCCGG
>JARLIN010000502.1 GCA_031291715.1 Rhodopila sp.
ACGCACCACCGGCAAGCGGTGGTGCGGCCTGATTAATTCGGGGGGGAGGTGGCGGCCCCCCGGGGGTTCGGGGTCGGGAGCGCATCTTCCCCCGGGGTGGGGGGGCCCCCCCCGCCCATGACACAAAAGGATAGTCGGCGCGTCAGCCGGACCGCTTCAAAGCGCATGGAACCCCCGCCCGCCACGACGTCGGGAAATTGGTGCGCCAACCCCGACGATGCCGGCATCGCCGATCTTGCAATCAATCCCCCGTGCTGACCGTCAGTCATGTCGGCCGCCGCTTTCCCGGCGGCGTGGAGGCCCTGCGCGATGCCTCCCTTCGGTTGTCCGAATCCGATTTCGTGGCTCTGCTCGGCCCGTCCGGCTGCGGCAAATCGACGTTGCTGCGGCTGATCGCGGGACTGGACCAGCCGGATAGCGGCCGGCTGACGTGGGATGACAGACCACCCGCGCCCGGCGACATCGGCTATGTCTTCCAGGACGCCACGCTGCTGCCCTGGGCGACGGCAGAGGACAATGTTTTCCTGCCGCTTCGCCTGCGCGGAATGTCCCGCGGCGCCGCCATGCCAGAGGTCCACGCGGCGCTGCATCGCGTCGGCCTCGCCGGATTTGAGACCGCCCGTCCGCGCCAGCTTTCCGGCGGCATGCGGATGCGTGTCTCGATCGCGCGCGCGCTCGTCACCAGGCCGCGCCTGCTGCTGATGGACGAACCCTTCGCCGCGCTGGACGAGTTCACCCGCCACAAGCTCCAAGCCGATCTGCTGGAGGTCTGGCGTCAGGCCGGCTGCACGGTCGTGTTCGTCACCCACTCGATCTACGAGGCCGCGTTCCTGGCACGGCGCATCGTGCTGATGACCCCTCGGCCGGGCCGGATCGACCGGGAGATCACATCGGACCTGACGTCCGGCCCCGAGACGCGCCTGGACCCGGCCTACGCCGCGCTGGTGGCCGAGGTCGCGCGGGGCATGGAGAACGCGCTGCGATGAAATGGGCACCCGCGCTGTTCGGCTTGCTTGCCCTGGCGCTGTGGGAAGCGGCGGTGCGGATCGCCGACGTCCCCGTGTATCAGTTGCCCGGTCCGATTGCGATCCTGGGCGCCTTCGTGGCCGATCCGGTCGGGCTGCTTCAGGCGTTGGCCTCGACGTTGTTCGTGACCTTCGCCGCGCTTCTGGTCGCGGCGATACTGGGCGCGGCGATGGCGGTGGCGATGTCGGCCAGCCGGCTGGCGCAGGCCGCGATCCAGCCCTGGGCGGTGGCGTTGCAGGTGACTCCGCTGCCGGCGATCGCGCCGCTGATCATCATCTGGGTGGGGGAGCCCTTTGTCGCCCTGGTGGTCTGCGCCACCATTGTCGCGTTCTTCCCGTTGTTCGCGAACACCGCGACCGGGCTGGCCTCGGCACCGCCGGAGTTGAACGATCTGTTCCGGCTGTATGGCGCCAGCCGATGGCGCACCCTGGCCTTGCTGCGCCTGCCGGCCGCCCTGCCCTATTTCCTGTCCGGCCTGCGAATCTCCGGCGGTTTGGCCCTCGTCGGGGCGGTGGTGGCGGAGCTGGTGGCGGGCTCCGGGGGTTTTGCCTCGGGGTTGGCCTACCGCATCCTGGAAGCCAGCTTCCGGCTGGAAATGCCGCGGATGTTCGCCGCCCTGGTGCTGCTGGCACTGGCCGGCATCCTGATAAATTTCGGCCTTGGCGCGCTGGGCCGGGCGGTGCTGCGGCGGCGGGGGGACGCATGAACCGCTTGCTGATCTTCGGGCTGGGTTACAGCGGCTCCGCCATCGCGGATGCCGCGCGGGCGGCTGGGTTCTCCGTTTCCGGCACGACGCGCGGCGGCGGGGACGGAAGCCTCAGCTTCGATGCGGCGGAAGCGGCGATCCATTCCGCCACCCATCTGCTGACGACGGCGGCGCCGGACGCATCCGGCGACCCCGTGCTGGCCCGCTACAAAGCCGCCATCGCCGCCGCGCCCGGCTTACGCTGGATCGGTTACCTGTCCAGCACCGTGGTCTATGGCGACCGGCAGGGCGGCTGGGTGGATGAAGATACGCCGGTCGCGCCGTCACAAGCGCGCGGCCAGCGACGGGTCGAGGCCGAGGATGCCTGGACCTTGTTCGCCGGCACACGTGCGGTGGATATCTTCCGCCTCGCCGGGATCTACGGCCCCGGCCGCTCTGCCTTCGATGACCTTCGCACGGGCCGCGCCCGGCGCATGATCAAGCCGGGGCACCAGTTCGGCCGCATCCACCGCGACGACATCGCCCGGGCGGTGGTCGCGGCCATGCGGCAGGACCGGCCGCCCGGCCGCCGCGTGCTGCACCTCGCGGACGATGAACCATCCGAAAGCGCCGCCGTGGTCACCGAGGCAGCCTCGCTGCTGGGCGTCACCCCACCGCCGGCAGTCGCCTTCGCGGACGCCCTGCCCGCCATGAGCCCGATGGCGCGCAGCTTCTGGGCGGAAAACCGCAAGGTCGCCAGCGCCAAGACCAAGGCGGCGCTGGGGATTGCCTGGCTGTATCCGACCTACCGTGAGGGGCTACGCGCCATCCTGTGCCAGGAGCGCGGCGACCGTCTGCCGTAGCAGCGCCAGGTCCGCCGGACGGGACAGCCGGTGGTCACCGTCTTTGACCAGGATCACCCGCGCATCCGGTGTCTCCACCTGTTCGGCGATGCGCAGCGCCAGTTCCCACGGCACGTCCGGATCGGCCTGACCGTGCAGCAGGCGGACCGGGCAATGGATCGGGATGCTCCCGGTCAGCACGAGATGGTTGCTGCCGTCCTCGATCAGGGCACGGGTGATCGGCGTCGGATCGCCGTACTGGCTGGGGATATACAGCACCCCGTCCCGTTTCAGCGTCGCCTGTTCGGACGGCGCCATCGACTCCCACATCAGGCGCCGGGTGAAATCCGGGGCGGCGGCGATGCCGACCAGCGCGGCGACGCGGTCCGGCCGCGCGAGAGCGGTCAGGAGCGCGATCCAGCCGCCCATGGAGGAGCCGACGAGGATCAGCTTCCCGGTGGTGAGCGCGTTGATCGCCACCAGCGCGTCCGCGGCCCAGGCGCCTATCGTGCCATCCAGGAAGTCGCCGCTGCTGGCGCCGTGCCCGGAATAGTCGAACCGAAGCATCGCCTGCCCGCGTTCGGCGCAGAACGCCGCGAGCGCGGTCGCCTTGTCCCCGGCCATGTCGGAGCGGAAGCCTGGCAGGAACACCACGGTGGGGGAAGCACCCTCCACCCGGGCCCAGGCCAGTTCGGTGCCGTTGCCGCGATCGAGGCGGCCAATGGTTTCAATCATTGGTTTCAAATCCCAAGGAAAAGCGAGTCCAATGCCCGGCATCAGCCGCATCCGCCTGCAACGCCACGATCAGCGGAAAGCCCAACCGCTCCCGGCGGTTTGGGTTGGCAAAGAGGTCATGCCACATCGTCGTCGATGTGATCGGAGGCCTCATCGTCCGGCATGAACATCTCCAGATCGGCGTTCAACGTCACGCTGAGCGTCCGGCGCTTGGCATGGTGGTCACAAAGCGGGATACGCATCGGCGCTGTCCCCCCTGTCAAAATACCCGTGTGGATGTACCCACGCTTCCCCGAGACAACAAGCATGATACGGTAACATGATGTCGCCCTCACCCGATTCGCCGGTCGTGTTGCAGGTCCTCCCCGCCCTGGTCACCGGCGGGGTGGAGCGTGGCACCGTCGAGATCGCCCAGGCGATCGCCGAAGCCGAGGCCACCGCCCTGGTCGCCAGCGCCGGCGGCCCCCTGGTGCGGCAGATCGAGCGGGCCGGCGGCGCCCACATCAACCTGCCGCTGACCACCAAGTCCCCGCTCGGCATCTGGCGTAACGCCGCGGCGCTGGAAGCGTTGATCCGGGACCGCAAAGTGTCTCTGGTTCACGCACGCTCCCGCGCGCCGGCGTGGTCCGCGTGGCTGGCGTGCCAGCGCACCGGCGTGCCGTTCGTCACGACCTACCACGGCACCTACAGCGAGGGACTGCCCTTCAAGCGGCTCTACAACAGCGTCATGGCGCGCGGCCGTATCGTCATCGCCGCCAGTCAGTTCATCGCCGATCTGGTGGCGACGCAGCATCGCCTCGATCGTGCCCGTATCCGGGTCATCCCACGTGGTGTCGATCCGGCGGTCTTCGACCCCGCATCGGTTTCGGGGAACCGGATCGCCAAGCTGGCGGACGACTGGCGCCTGCCCGACGGTGTTCGCACGGTCGTCCTCCCGGGCCGGCTGACGTCCTGGAAAGGGCACACCGTGCTGCTGGACGCGATCGCCCGACTGGGGGGGCCGGATATCATGTGCGTGCTCGTCGGCTCGCACCAGGGACGCCACGGTTACGCCCGGGACCTGGAACACCAGGCGGCCCGCCTGGGCATCGCCGATCGGCTGCGCCTGGTCGGGCAGTGCGATGACATGCCGGCGGCGCTGTGCCTGGCGGACGTCGTGGTGCATGCCTCGACGCGACCGGAAGCCTTTGGCCGCGTGGTGATCGAGGCGCAGGCAATGGCCCGCCCGATCATCGCCTCGGACCTCGGCGGCCCGGTGGAAACGGTGCGTCACGGCGAAACCGGCTGGCGCGTGCGGCCGAACGACCCGGACGCGCTGGCCGCGGCGATCGGCGTTGCCCTGGATCTCGATCCGGCGGAGCGTCTTGCGCTGGGCCAGCGGGCTCGCGCCTCGGTGCCGACGGTGCGGGCGATGCAGGATGCCACGCTCGATGTCTATGAGACTGTATTGACGGCGAATACGCGCCCCGCATAAGCGCACTGGCCGCGCCGTTATTACCTTGTGTCGTGGCGGGGCTTGGCCCGGCCATCTGCGCACGGACAGTCACGGAGCGGATGGCCGGGACACGCCCACGGCTGTCTGGCACGGTTTTTGAGTCCTAAGCGCAACATTTCGCTGTACAAAGCGCACGGCTTTGATTCTAATCAGTTTCCGACGTTTGGCGACGTCACCGGACCTGAGGAGATCAACGCCGTGCCGCCACACAATAGCGTCTTCCATTCGATTCTGAAGCTGCTGCCCTGGGAGGCGTTCGACCACGCCATCGCCCGCCACGGCGCCCAGGACAGCGCCCGCGGCTTCACACACAAGAGCCATCTGGTGGCGATGCTCTATGGCCAGTGGGCCGGTGCCTCCAGCTTGCGCGAGATCGAAGCCGGGCTGAGCAGTCATGCCAACCGGCTGCCTGCGATCGGCGCCCGTCCCCCCCGCCGCGCCAGTCTCGCCGAGGCCAACCGCAACCGTCCGGTCGCGATCTTCACCGATCTGCTGGCGGCGCTGATCCAGCGCGCTCATCGCCGCCTG
>JARLIN010000503.1 GCA_031291715.1 Rhodopila sp.
AGGATATTGAAGGCATCGTTGAGAAATTGGGTAAGGGCCACGGCACGCGGTTCGAGTTTGAATGTTACGATAACGGGCACCTTTACAATCTGGCGTACTGCCTGGATCGCAAGATCGTCGAGCCGCCGCTGTTCGTGCAGTCGATCTTCGGCATCACCGGTGGCATCGGCGCGGAGCCGCGCAATCTTCTGTTCGCCAAGGAAACGGCGGACCGGCTGTTCGGTGATCAGTATGTATGGTCGGTTCTGGCAGCGGGGCGGCATCAGATGGCGTTCACCACCATGGCTGGGATCAACGGCGGCAACGTGCGCGTCGGGCTGGAAGACAGCCTGTATATCGGCAAGGGCCAGCTCGCGAAGTCGAATGCCGAGCAGGTGGCGAAGATCCGGCGGATCCTTGAGGACCTGAGCCTGGAGATCGCGACCCCGGCGGAAGCGCGCGAGATCCTGAAGCTGAAGGGCGGAGACCGGGTCGGGTTCTGACGGTTTTGTCCGGAGCCTGATCGCGCCCCGCGGCCCGTCGAGGCGCATAAGTCAGGCGCCGCCCTCGTGGTGGCCCGGCGAAGTCCGGGCCATCTGCCGCCAGTATCACCGCGCCGGCTGAATGTTCTGGTTCAGCCGGAACAGGTTGTCGGGGTCATATTTCGCCTTCAGCACGGACAGCCGCGCATAGTTGGGGCCGTAGGCAGCACGGACGCGGTCCTCGCCCTCGTCACCCAGGTTGTTGGCATAGACGCCACCGGTCCCGAACGGCCGCATGGCCGTCCAGCAGTCACGGGCCCACGCGATCTGGCGCTCGTCCTCCGCCGGGCTTTCCCAGATCGAAACGGGGAAGCAGTCATAGGCGGCGTCCCGATTGCCATACGCGGTGGCATCGCCGCCCACCCGCGCGATCGCGCCGCCCACCTGTTGCAGCACCATGAGCGACAGCGGCAAGGGCGCGCGCGCAAAACCGTCCATAAGCGCATCGATCGCCGCGTCGGGCAGCAGCTTCAGGAACTGCGCCTTCCAGTAATAGCGCCGCCCGCGCTGGAACAGCGGATCGGCCGACGCCTGCAACCCGGTGTAGGCGACCGGTGCGATCATGTCGGCCACAGGCGTCCCGAACGCACGCAGCGGCGCCAACGCGCGCTCCCCGTCTTCGACCGGGCCGGCATAGCAGATGGAGAGCGCCAGCATGCGCTGCCCCTCGGGCATCGTCAGAAACACGGCATCGGCGCTGACCTCGTCCGGGGCGCCGGCGGCGAAGTCGCGATAGAATCGCAGCACCTCGCGGGCATGGGCGAAGTCATGGAGCAGCAGCCCGCCCAGGATGCGCGGACCGAGCGGATGCAGCCGGTAGGTGAAGGCGGTGACGATCCCGAAATTGCCGCCGCCGCCGCGAATCGCCCAGAGCAGGTCTGGGTTTTCCGTGGCGCTGGCCGTCACCATCCGCCCGTCGGCCAGTACGATCTCGGCAGAGAGCAGATTGTCGCAGGCGAGCCCGTGTTTTCGTCCGAGCCGCCCGAAACCGCCGCCGAGTGTCAGGCCGGCGATCCCCGTGTCGCTGTTCACGCCCATGGTGGTGGCAAGGCCGTGTGCCTGCGTGGCGGTATCGAATTCACCGAGCGTCAGGCCGGCCTCGGCCCGGACGGTCCGCCGCTTGGGATCCACCCGGACCGCTTTCATGCGGGAGAGGTCGATGACCAGGCCACCGTCGCAGACCGAGGCGCCGGCGATGTTATGTCCGCCGCCCCGCACGGCGACGGGCAGCCCGGTGGCGCGTGCCACGTTCACCGCCTGGACCACATCTTCCGCACTTTTGCAGAACAGGATCGCCGCCGGCCGTTTGTCGATAATGCCGTTCCATACAAGGCGGGCCGCATCATAACCGTCCGCATCCGGTAACAGGACATCTCCAGCCAGGTGGGTGCGCAATCGCTCGACGGCGGCGTCGAGACTGAGCGGCGCGCCGTGCGACGCCGGCGCCATGGGGTTCGTGTCCATGCTGGCCTCCATGCTGGTTCCGGCACGGATGCTCCGACACGCGGGCGGCGCGCGCAAACGCGAAGATTTCACCGCCATGGTGATCTCAGTTCATCTAACCTCGCGACGACATGAGGAAACTGCCGCCGCTGGGTGCGTTACGCGCTTTTGAGGCCGCCGCGCGGCGTCTGAGCTTCAAGGCAGCCGCGGACGAACTCGGCGTGTCACCAACCGCGATCAGCCACCAGATCCGTCACCTTGAGGCGTGCTGCGGTCGCGCATTGTTCCGCCGTCGGCCCCGGCCGCTGTTGCTGACCGCGCACGGAGAACGTTTGTACCCCGTGTTGAAAGAAGGTTTCGATCGTTTCGCGGCGGCATTGGCGGGTCTCGGGACCGAGGCGGAGCAGCCGCTGCGGGTAACGACGACCAATGCCTTCGCGCATCGATGGCTGGTGCCGCGGTTGAAGCTGTGGCGAGAAAGTCATCCGAACGTCGCGCTGGATGTCATCGGCACCGACGCGGTGTGCGACCTGCATGCCGGAGAGGCTGACATCGCCATCCGTTACCAGTTTGCCCCACCGGCCGGACTGGCAACCCATGAGCTGTTTCGCGACACGTTCTGGCCGATATGCACGCCGGAGCTACTGCGCGCCACGCCGATCGGCATGCCCGCTGATCTCGCAGGGCATACGCTTGTTCATATGGGGTGGGGCCAGTCGTCGGAACCGCATGCACCGACATGGCGCCGCTGGCTGGACGCGGCCCGCACCCTCGACCCGGCGACGCCGGCATCGGCAAGCATGGGCACGTTGCGCTTCCGCGAGGAGCTGCACGCCATCGAGGCTGTCATCGCCGGTCAGGGCATCGGGATCCTGAGCGACGTGCTGGTCGCCCGCGAACTTGCCAATGGCGCCCTGGTGAAGGCGCTTGACCTGCCGCTCCCTGGTTTCGGCTTCTACCTGGCGCATGTGCCGGACCATTCACGGCATGCGGTGGTCAACGCGTTTCAGGCCTGGGTCTGCTCTGTCGCCTGAGCCATGATTTGCCCCCCACGCCGGCCGTTGTATCATCCTTCCAACGGAGGAAACCGATGTTCGACCTGAAGGACCTGAAGGACAAGATCGCCGTCATCGGCGTGGGCAACACCCGATACGGGAATTTCCCCGAAATCGATGATTACGGCCTCGCGGCCCACGCCTTCCGTAACGCGGTCAACGACTGCGGCATCGACAAGAACAAGATCGACGGCATGCTGGTCTGCCGCATCCCTTACTATGCCCGCATGGGCGAGGTACTGGGGCTGAACCCGCGCTGGACGCTGACCCTGCCGGGCCATGGGCGCATGTCGGCGATGGGAATCATCGAGGCCGCCACCGCAATCGCCGCCGGCCACTGCGATTACGCCGCCCTGATGTATGCGAATATCGGCCGGTCCCGGCGGGTGAACTACGGCGGCGACGAAAGCCCCGGCACCTGGGACCCGTGGGGCTTCACCTCACCCGGTGCCGCGCATGCGATGGCCTTTCGCCGGCATATGGAGCTGTATGGCACGACGACGCGGCAACTCGCGGAAGTCTCGGTTTCGATCCGGTATCATGCGTGCCTGAACCCGGATGCGGTGATGCGGAATCCAATCACGATCGAAGACCATGAGAGCGCCCGTTTCATCACCGCACCGTTGCGGCTGCTGGATTACTGCCTGATCAACGACGGCGCGGTCTGCCTGATCCTGACGTCCAAGGAACGAGCGAAAGACTTTGCCAAGCCGCCGGTGCTGATCTCCGGGTTTGGCGCGCAGGAGACGTTCAGCCCGTCCTCGATCGCCAATTTCGATATGGATTGCTGGTATCCCGCGGTACAGGCCGCGGGCA
>JARLIN010000070.1 GCA_031291715.1 Rhodopila sp.
AAATACGACCCGGTCGTCCGGAAGCACGTCCCGTTCAAGGAAGCCAAAATCAAATAGCTGGCACCGTTCGAGCTATTTCGATGCGATTCCGCCCGTTGCGCTTGGCGTCATACAGGGCGGCATCGGCGGCTTGCAGCAGGACTTCGGGCGAGCTTGAGGCGACCGGCGTGCACGCGACGCCCATGCTGACCGTCAGAGGTACGCGCGTAGCGGCGGTCGCGTTAAACTCGATTTCCTCGACCGCGGACCGCAGGCGCTCCGCAGCGGCGGCTGCTTCCTCCGGTCCCGTGCCGGGCATTACGACGACGAACTCCTCACCACCATAGCGTGCCACGGAGTCAAACACCCTGGTGTTGACGCGCAGCGAGTCCGCGATCAATCGCAGCGCGCGATCACCGGAGGCGTGACCGTACCGGTCGTTCACCGACTTGAAGTGATCGACGTCTACCATCAGCACGGCCAATTGCCGGCTCTGGCCGCTATCCATCAAACCGCTTAGATGGCGACGCAGATAGCGCTGATTGTATAGTCCGGTCAGCGGGTCAGTGAGCGCCATTTCCAACGCGGTCCCCAGATCGGACCGCAACCGGTCCTGATAGAATTTTCGGCGGATCTGGTTCCGGGCTCGCGCCCGAAGCTCGTTCGGATCGATCGGCTGCACCAGCCAGTCATTCGCCCCGAGCTCGAAGGCGCGCAGGACGCGATGTTTCTCGCCAGGCTCCGCGACCAGTAGCAGCGGCGTTTCGTGCGTCGCGTCGGAGGCGCGCAGGATGGAAACCAATTTGAGTGGGTCTTCATCCGCCAGTGACAAGTTGACGACAAGAAGGTCGAAGTTCACGGCCATGGTCATGTCGAATGCCTCGGCACTGCTGCGGGCACAACCAGGGATCACACCTTCTTCCCCTAGAGCAGCCTGAATGCTCTGAGCACTTTGATCCCAATCGTCGACGACCAGCGCTCGTGCACCGGCAACGGAAGGAATCAGCACACGATCGGTGCCAAGACCGAGGGCGCGTGCTGTATCGCCTCGGGCACGCCATTCGTCGAGAAGACGCTTAAGCCGCACAAGGCTGCGAACACGAGCCATCAGTGTGTCGTACTCGACCGGCTTGGTCAGGAAATCGTCGGCGCCAGCCTCAAGCCCCCGCAGCCGTTCGCCTGGCTCCCCCAGCGCGGTCACCATAACCACCGGGATATGCAGCGTGACTTCGTCATCCTTCAGCAGACGGCAACATTCGTAGCCGTCCATACCGGGCATCATGACGTCGAGCAGGATCAGATCCGGCTGCCAGGCCCGTGCCATGGCAAGGGCCTCGAATCCTTCACGCGCCGAATTAACCTGATAGTACTCAGCCCCAAGCTTTGCTTCGAGCAAGCGCGTATTCGCTGGCACATCATCCACGATCAGAATACGCGCGGTCATTCGGTGAAGAATTTACCCCTAGAACTCTGCCGCCAGCGAACCGGCGTCGTTCGGTGCAGTTTATAACCGACCTGTCTGTGAGATCAAAGAAATCTCCAACCTCGCAGCGACGTGGTCAAATGAGGACGTGTCTTTCCGAAAGTCTTTGATTTCGATAGAACGCTTTAGTTAGTAGGCGATTATCGGAAAATGACACGAAAATGACAGATTTACTACGCTCATCTGGCAATCGGGTTGCATCAGGGTCAATCAGTGCCCCGCCATTCGCGGCTAATCCGGGCATGTTTTTCCGGCGGTGGCTGGCGAATCCTCTGCAGATGGGGTCGATCGTTCCTTCCTCAGACGCGCTCTGCCAACGCATCGTTCGTCATACCAGACGTGCCGGAGATGAACTTGTTGTCGAGCTTGGTGCCGGCACCGGTGTAATTTCCCGTGCGCTGCTGGCCGGGGGCGTTCCTGCGGAGCGGTTGTATGTCGCGGAAATCGTGCCTGACATGGCGGCGCATCTTCGCCAAGTGCTGCCCGGCGTGATGGTGATCGAGGGCGATGCCCGTAGTCTGCCGGACCTGATTCCACGACACTTGCACGGACGGATCGGCACCGTGATCTGCGGCATTCCTCTCGTACTGCTGCCGAAGCTCGAGCAGCGGAAATTTATCGATGCGATCGAGGCCGTCGCACCGGGCCGGGGTTTCCTACATTACAGTTACTGCGCTACGTCGCCTCTGCCCGCCCGCCATCATGGTCTGGCGGCGAAGCGGGAGGCCTGGACCCCGCTGAATTTTCCACCAGCGAGTGTTTGGCGCTATACGCCTCAGGGTTAGGTGGCCCGACGCGTTAGTCTTCTAACGCGCCTGGAACTGCGTCTTTCCGAACATGATCTCTCGTTCTTCATCGGTCATCTGACCGCGGCGCTGGTTTTCGGAAAGGACCTCCACGCCGCGCTGGACGGCGGGACGAGCAGCGACCGCGTCGTGCCAGCGCTTGAGATTTGGGTAGTCGGACAGATCGATGTTTCGACGATCTGGGTTGCGGATCCAAGGGAAGTTGATGATGTCGGCCATCGTATAGTCCGGGCCGGCGAGGTATTCGGACTCGGCCAACCGCTTGTCCAGCACCCGGTGCAGGCGCTTCACCTCGTTGGTATATCGCTCAATCGCGTAGGGGATTTTCTCTACCGCATAATTTGCGAAGTGGTTGTACTGGCCGAACATGGGGCCGGTGCCACCCATCTGGAACATCATCCACTGCAGGCACGTGTAGCGTCCGACTGGATCGGTGGGAATCAGCTTGCCGCCGACTTTTTCGGACAAATAGATCATGATCGCAGCCGACTCAAACAACTTGAGCGGTTTGCCACCCGGCCCATCCGGATCGACAATGGCCGGGATCCGATGGTTCGGCGTGATCGCCAAGAACTCGGGCTTGAACTGGTCACCCTTGCCGATATTGATCGGAATGACCCTGTAAGGAAGGGCCAACTCCTCCAGCGCGATATGAACCTTGTGGCCGTTCGGTGTCGGCCAACTCCAAACCTCGATCATGGTCATCCCCCTTAGTTATCGCGTAGGGGGCAACCATCGCCTTTCGGCGCATGAACGTCAAAGGGCTCTACAGAGTCTAACCCTGGCGTTCGACGATCAATTGCTTGATGGCACCGATCGCCTTGGCTGGGTTGAGGCCCTTCGGGCAGGTATTGGTGCAGTTCATGATCGTGTGGCAGCGATACAACTTGAACGGGTCTTCAAGCTCATCGAGCCGCGCGCCAGTCGCCTCGTCGCGCGAGTCTGCGATCCAGCGATAGGCAGCCAATAGGACGGCCGGACCCAGGTACCGATCGCCATTCCACCAATAGCTGGGGCAAGAGGTCGAGCAACAGAAGCATAAGATGCACTCCCACATCCCGTCCAGCTTGGCCCTCTCTTCCTTGCTTTGCAGCCGCTCCCGATCCGGGGGGGCCGGCGTGTCCGTTTGTATCCATGGCTGTACGGACCGGTATTGCGCATACGCCTGCGACAGGTCGGGCACCAGGTCCTTTACCACGGGCATATGTGGCAACGGATTGATCTGGACCGCGCCCTTCACATCCTCGATCGGCTTAAGGCAAGCCAGTGTGTTGCTGCCGTCGATGTTCATCGCACAGGAGCCGCAAATGCCCTCGCGGCAGGAGCGACGAAAAGTCAACGTTGGATCGATTTCGTTCTTGATCTTGATCAACGCGTCCAAGACCATTGGACCACAGCTGTCCAAATCGATCTGATACGTATCCATTCGTGGATTCTTCCCGTCATCCGGGCTCCAACGATAGACCTTGAAATCCCGGATGCGCTTGGCTCCAGCCGGTGCCTTGAAAGTCTGGCCCTGGCCAACCCGGCTGTTCAGGGGAAGATTGAATTCAACCATGGCCTTCCTGTGATCCTGAGAAATGGCGGTGGGGGACGAGTCTAGTAAACGCGCTTCTTCGGCGGGAAGACCGACACTTCGTTGGTCAGCGTCTGCATTTTCACCGGCCGATAATCGAGCTTCACGTCGCCGTTGTCGTCACACCAGGCCAGAGTGTGCTTCATCCAGTTCTGATCATCCCGATCCGGATAGTCGTCATGTGCATGCGCACCGCGGCTTTCCGTCCGGGCTTCCGCACCAACCATCGTGGCCATTGCGCTGCCCATCAGATTTTGTAGCTCCAGCGCCTCCATGAGGTCGCTGTTCCAGACCAGGCTGCGATCGGCGACCGACATGTCGGTCAACCCGCCCCAGACCTGCTTCATCTTCGCCACGCCTTCGGTCAGGCTCTTGGCGGTACGGAACACCGCCGCATGGCTCTGCATAGAGCGCTGCATCTCCAGCCTCAGTTCAGCGACCTTCGTCCCACCCTTGGCGTGACGGGTACGGTCGAACCGATCCAGTGAGGACTCGCCTGCTTTCGGCGGCAGGGGGGGCTGGCTGGCATTCGGCTTCAGCTTCTCCGCCGCGCGATGGGCGGCGGCGCGGCCGAACACGACCAAATCGAGCAGCGAGTTCGTGCCCAGCCGATTTGCGCCATGCACCGACACGCAAGCAGCCTCGCCAACGGCCATCAGGCCGGGGATAACCGCGTCGGGATTGTCCTTGGTCGGGCGCAGGACCTCGGTATGCACATTCGTCGGGATGCCGCCCATATTGTAGTGTACGGTCGGCAGAACCGGGATCGGCTCCTTCGTCACATCGACACCGGCGAACACCTTCGCCGTTTCGGAAATGCCTGGCAGGCGTTCGTGCAGCAGTTCGGCACCCAGATGCTCCAGATGGAGCATTATATGGTCCTTCGCCGGACCGCAGCCGCGCCCGGCGTTGATCTCCATCGTCATTGAGCGAGAGACGACGTCGCGGCTGGCCAGATCCTTGGCGGTCGGAGCGTAACGCTCCATAAAGCGCTCGCCCTCGGAATTGGTCAGATAGCCACCTTCACCGCGCGCGCCTTCTGTGATCAGACAGCCGGCAGGGAAGATGCCGGTCGGGTGAAACTGGACGAACTCCATGTCCTGGGCGGGCAGACCGGCGCGCAGTACCATCCCAGTGCCGTCACCGGTGCAAGTGTGAGCCGAGGTGCAGGACAAATAGGCACGGCCGTAGCCGCCGGTCGCCATGACAACCGTCTGTGCGCGAAAACGGTGGATTGTACCGTCTTCCAGATTCCAGGCCATCACCCCGCGGCAGACGCCTTCCTGATCCATGATCAAGTCGAGAGCAAAATACTCGATGAAGAACTCAGCGTCGTGCTTCAGGCTTTGCTGGTACAGCGTATGCAGGATCGCGTGGCCGGTGCGATCAGCGGCGGCGCAAGCGCGCATCGCCGGCTCCTTGCCGTATTCCTTCATGTGGCCGCCAAACGGGCGCTGGTAGATACGGCCGTCTTCCGTCCGACTGAACGGTACGCCGTAATGTTCCAGCTCGTAGACCGCCGGGATGGCCTCGCGACACATGTATTCAATGGCGTCCTGGTCGCCGAGCCAGTCCGACCCCTTGACGGTGTCATACATATGCCAGCGCCAATCATCCTCACCCATGTTGCCCAGCGCGGCGCCTATTCCACCCTGAGCCGCCACGGTGTGGCTGCGTGTCGGAAACACCTTGGTGATGCAGGCTGTTTTCAGGCCGGCGGCACCCATACCAAACGTCGCTCGTAGGCCAGACCCGCCAGCGCCGACCACGACCACGTCATAGGTGTGGTCCACGACGTTGTAAGCCCCTGACGAGGGCATCGTGATCGCATTCATCGCGTTTTCCTCAGGGCTCAGAGCCCGATTTTCAGCACTGAGACGATACAGACCAACGCCAGCAGGACGCTGAGCGCTTTAATAAGCAGCACGGAGGCAACTTTGAGCAGTTCGTTGTGGACATAGTCTTCGACCACGACCTGCAAGCCGAGTTGCAGATGGTAAAAAGTCGCGACTATGAGCGCCAGCATCAAACCCAAAGTCAGCGGCGCCGACAGCCAGTCAATTACAGTCTGATGTGAGGCGCCCGACAAATGGATCACCGCATAGATGAACCAGAGCGTCAGCGGGACCAGCGCCAGCGCCGTCAGGCGTTGCGCCCACCAATGTCCAGAGCCGGCCCGCGCCGATCCCAGCCCGCGCGCTCGGCCCAGCGGGGAGCGCAGCACATCGACATGAGGCGTATTGTTCGTTCCAGCCATGATACCCCTCACCACACCGCCAGGCCGATGACCCACACCAGCACCGTACAGGCACCGGTCGCGATCAGCACGGCCCAGCCGGAGGTATTGTAGGTTGGTGCGTCGAAGCCTACTCCGGCATCCCAGACCAGATGCCGGATGCCGCTGAAGAAATGGAAAATCAGGGCCACGGACCAGCCGAACAGCAGCAGCAGGCCGAGGGCGGAGCCCATGAACCATTGCGCTCTGTCGAACACATCGTCCGAACTGGCTGCGGCGACCAGCCACCATGTGAGCAGCAGCGTCCCGATAGCGAGCCCAACACCGGTCACGCGGTGCAGGATCGAAAGCGCCATGCTGATCGGCCAGCGATAGACCTGAAGGTGCGGCGATAGCGGGCGGCGCACCAGTTTGCCTTCCGAATTCCGCGCTACCATCAGCGCGTCACGAACGTCTCTCACGCACCGCTCCAGTTCTGTCGGCGCCTTTGTTGAGCCTGACGGCGGCGTCGAACCGTCGAGGGTGATTACCCCCCTGTGACTAAAGGGTCAACGCAGGGGGAGGATAGGATTGGGCGATTGCCGCGCAAGGGTGACCGCGCGTTGTGACATAGCGGGCACTTGGGTGACGTCTTCCGGCGCCAGGATGCAGAGATTAGACTGTTTGGTTGTGTTCAGAGCGGCTCGCAAATCAGGGGCGAAGAAGGCCAATTGAGCCAGGACCCGGTCGGCGACGCACCCCGAACCACCTGCCGGGCGCGATGATGATGACCCGGCGGTCGGCTGGGTTGCCGGCTTTACGGACCGCGGTGCCGACGACGCCGCAGTGGATGCGGACGATCTGACCGATCCATGCAGACGTTAATTCAGTAGAAGACGTGCGACCTCGTCGAGGTCTTGGTGTCGCCAGTAGCGTAGGGAGCTTGTGGTATATTATACATACTGTTCAGAGACTTGCGTGATGTCCAAGAGGGAAGCTCGGATTTGCTTATCACCTTGTCCGAATTCCCGGGGCCACCTCAATTTTGTCCGGCACGTTGGTTGGGCAGAGAATCCGCAGGAAATGCCGACCTAGGACAAGCGATGCAGCCATGATTCGCACCCTTGATTAGCCGGCATACGGCTTGCGGTGGCTCGCCGGCTTTGCCAATGGTACGGAATGCATCTCCAGCCAGGTTGATCCGCCCGCATGAGCGCTACCATCGCTGACTCGATAATGCCAGACAACGCGGCCTTCGCCATGCGTCTGGCCCGCAACATCAAGGGTGAGGTGCTGTTCGACCGTGCCAGCCGCGGCCGCTACTCCACCGATGCTTCGATCTACCAGATCGAGCCGATCGGCATTGTCGTGCCGGAGACGATCGACGACGTCGTGGCGGCGATAGCGATCGCGCGGGATGAGGGCGTGCCGGTGCTCCCGCGCGGCGGCGGCACCAGCCAGTGCGGCCAGACGGTGAACCGGGCGTTGGTGATCGACTGCTCCAAGCATCTCCGGCGGGTCTTGCACGTAGATACGGCGAGGCGGACCGCGTTGGTGGAGCCTGGCTTGGTGCTGGGGCACCTGAACAACGCCCTGCGCCCGGACAAACTGTTCTTTCCGGTCGATCCTTCCACCCATGCCCGGTGCACGATCGGCGGTATGGCAGGAAATAACTCCTGCGGTTCCAAGTCTATCCGGTACGGACTGATGGCGGACAACGTGCAAGCGATCGAAGCGATCCTGTCGGATGGCTCGCAGCACCGCTTCGGGATCATCCCCGATAATTTCGGCGCACGGATACCCGCCACCGTCGCTGACTTGATGCAGCGCCTGCGCGTCTTGGGCGCCACTGAGGCGGACGAGATCGCGGCACGGTTCCCGAAGCAGCTTCGGCGCGTCGGCGGCTATAACATTGATGTGCTGACCCCGGCGGCGCGTGCTTCTGGGCGCAACAATTTGGCACGGCTGCTGGTCGGGTCGGAGGGCACCCTGGCGTTTTCGGCTGCGATCGAGCTCGTTTTGCATCCGATCAAACCGCGCAAGGTGCTCGGCATCTGCCAATTTTCGACGTTCCGTGCGGCTATGGCGGCATCAAAGCACATCGTCAGTCTGGATCCGGAGGCGGTGGAACTGGTCGATCGTACTATGATCGACCTTGGCCGCGGTATCCCAATCTACCGCGCCACCATCGATCAGATGTTGATCGGCGAGCCAGACAGCCTGCTGATCGTCGAATTCCACGGCCACGAGGATGCGCCGCTGCTCGCCAAACTGGCGGAGTTGGAAACATTGATGGGCGACCTGGGCCACCCCGGAGTCGTCCGAGCCATCGATCCGGTATTTCAGGCGGACATCGCCTCGGTGCGTGAGGCTGGCCTGAACATTATGATGTCGATGAAGGGTGACGGAAAACCCGTCTCCTTCATCGAGGATTGCGCCGTGGATCTAGATGATCTTGCCGATTACACGGAACGGTTGAACGCCGTTTTCGAGCGGCATGGCACGAAAGGGACGTGGTACGCGCACGCGTCGGTCGGCTGCCTGCATGTGCGGCCCGTACTGAACATGAAGGACCCGACGGATGTAGCGAAGATGCGCTCTGTGGCGGAAGAGGCCTTCGCCCTGGTGCGCGAATACAAGGGCTCGCACAGCGGCGAGCACGGCGACGGGCTGGTGCGCAGCGAGTTTCATGAACAAATGTTTGGTTCGCGCATCGTCCGTGCCTTTGAGACGGTGAAGGAGGCGTTTGACCCGATCGGACTCCTGAACCCGAACCGGATCACGCATCCGCCTCGCATGGATGACCGCACACTGTTCCGCTATGGTCCCGGATACAGCCCGATAAGTGATTTCAGGCCGAAACTCGACTGGTCCGACCATCCCGGCCCATTCGGCGGCATGCTGGGGGCGGTAGAGATGTGCAATAACAATGGCACCTGCCGCGGCTTCGATTCTGACGTGATGTGCCCAAGCTATCGTGTGACTCGCGACGAGATTCATGTCACGCGCGGACGGGCGAACACGCTGCGGCTGGCATTGACCGGGCAGTTAGGCGCGGATGCGATGACATCGGACGCCATGGCCGATGCGATGGCGCTGTGCGTGTCCTGCAAGGGGTGCAAGCGGGAATGCCCCACCGGCGTCGATATGGCGAAGATGAAGATCGAGGTTACAGCGGCGCGCGCCGAGCGGCATGGCGTAAAATGGCGGGAAACACTGATCGCGGAGTTGCCACGATACGCACCGTTCATGTCGCGGCTGCCGATGTTGGCGAATTTGCGGAATTACCTTCCGCCCTTACGCTGGCTTACCGAGCGCTTTTTGGGGATCTCTGCCGCTAGGCGGTTGCCGGTATGGCGCGGCGATAAGTTTCTGGACAAGGAGGTTGCGGGGGCTCCGCCCGCTCCGCGCGGGGATGTGTATCTGCTGGCAGATACTTTCAACCGGTATTTCGAGCCGGAGAACCTTCGCGCCGCACTGAAGGTGCTAGGCGCTGCAGGATATCGAGCGGTGATACCAAAGACGAGTGGCCGGCCGTTATGTTGCGGGCGCACCTGGTTGGCGGTGGGTATGGTCGAAAAGGCGCGCGAGGAGGCCGCCCGCACGATGCGCCACATGCCGGATGATATACCAATCATCGGTCTGGAACCGTCATGCTTGATGACCTTGCGCGATGAGTTCCGGTCGCTATTGCCGGGCGCCGCGACGGACCGGTTCGCGAAGCGGTCGATGCTCCTGAGCGAGTTCATCGCGCGGGAAAAACCGGCGTTGACGTTGCGGCCATTGCCTGGGACCGCTCGTGTACATGGGCATTGTCATCAGAAGGCGTTCGGGGCGTTTCCGGACGCGCTGGCGATGTTGCGCTTGATCCCGAGGCTCTCCGCCCAGCCGATCGTTTCTTCTTGCTGTGGGATGGCCGGGGCGTTCGGGTATCAGGCGGAAACCGAAGCGACATCTCGGCAAATGGCGGAGGCCGGGTTGCTGCCGGCGATACGCACAGCGACGGGGCACGATTACATCGTTGCAGATGGAACGTCATGCCGGCATCAGATTCGCGACCTCTCTGGGCGTGAGGCGATTCACTCGGTGCGGTTGTTAGAGCGCGCGTTGATCGATTAGAACGGGACAATCGCACTTCAGAATAGTGCGATAAGCCTGGTAAGGTAGGCATTATCCCTGCCGGCTCGCTGAAACGTCCCGCATAAGACGCCTTTGGTGGTGTCCGACCGCAGGACGTTCAACGCCACGTGGCGCAAAACAGACAGATTGTGGGCGTTATTTCCGACAGGCGGGTGGGTTAGATGGCGGCCCAGAAGATGTTCTTCGTGGCGATGAAGTGGAGCAAGTCATCGATCGACAGGACGGTGCGTCCGAACGGAACTGCCTTGGCCTGTCGTTCCTCCCACTGCCGCCAGTAAAGCATCTCCATGCGATCTTCTGGACCGGCCGGGCTTGGGCGCGCGACCGACGCGCCGGAGATTGCATGACGGAGCGTGTAACCGCGGTCCGCCGCTTGGCGAGAATCGGGCTGCGGCGGCAACGGAAGCTCTCGATGTGTCGCATGACCGGATCGCCGACGCGCTCCAGGCGCGCCCGAATCGAGATCTTATGTCGAGGGTGGGCGAGGAGCCTCCTCAGCCTGCCAGCCGGCCCGTCTGATAGCGTCAAACGCACCCTCGAAGCGTCTCACCCTTGCCTCCCATAGCATCCGGGTTCGACGCACAGCGTGAAACGTTAAGGCGATTGTCCCATGACCCTATTGTTGCCATTTAGATCAAAATAGCGACATCTGGCTGGGCGGATCCGCCGCCGCGTCCACTGGAACAGTGAATCGGTCGCATACCAGTTGGGTCCTGCCTTCATTGAAGCCGAATTGGCGCACCGCTCGCGCGAACCGCCGCATCAGCAGATCGGAATAGACTCCCTGACCTGAGAAGCGATGGTGGAACCGGGAGTCATTCAAGTCCCCCGCCCGGGTTTGTCTGATAAGGCTGAGCACGTGACGGGCACGATCGGGGAAATGTGTGTGCAGCCATTCCTCAAACATCTGCCGCAATTCCAGCGGCAGCCTTAGCAAGATGTACCCCGCGTGGCGCGCGCCGGCCCTGGCGGCGGCTTCGAGGATTTTTTCCATCTCGGCATCGTTCAGAGCCGGGATCATCGGCGCCGCGAGCACACCGGCCGGCACGCCCGCTCGGGTCAGCTCGGCAATAGCGTGAAGGCGAAGAGCTGGCGTTGCGGCACGAGGCTCCATCACCCGAGCAAGATGGGGGTCGAGTGTCGTAATGGAGATGTGGACACGTGCCAGGTTCCGTTTGGCCATCGACGACAGGATATCAAGGTCACGCAGCACGCCCAACGACTTGGTGACAATCCCGACGGGATGATTGAAACGATCCAGCACCTCCAACACCGATCGAGTAAGCTTAAGGGTGCGTTCAACCGGTTGGTACGGGTCGGTGTTCGACCCGAGAGCCAGGACGCGGGGAATATATCCTGGCTTACGTAGCTCCTGTTCCAGAAGCCTTGCGACGTCTGGCTTGAATATCAGCTTCGTCTCGAAATCCAGGCCGGGCGAATACCCTAGATAGGCATGCGTAGGGCGGGCGTAGCAGTAGACGCAACCGTGCTCGCAGCCGCGATACGGGTTGACGGCACGGTCGAAGCCGATGTCCGGGGAGGCGTTCCAGCTTATCGCCGAACGGGTGGAATCTCGCGTGAGCGTCGTGCTGAGCCGAGGTAGTTCGCCGACGTCCTGGGACAGCGTCGCCCACCCGTCGTCGAAAGGCGAGGCAGCATGGGCGTCGAACCGAGGGGCTGGATTGCTGACGGCGCCTCGCCCAGCGGCTTGGTGCGAAGGAAACCGTTGCAGTGGACCACCATCGGGCAAACCGGCGTTTTCGATGGCGGCGATGGCGTCGCGATCGGTCTGCGCTTCCATTTGATCTGACATCCTGGCCCCATGTTCTTGCAATGTTCGAGGCGCTTGATCCCACAACGGCGCGATGACGTCAAGAACATCATGGGAACATCGGATTGGGGTCCTTGACCTAATAACCCACCGGAGAACGCGAGCGGGGCATAAACGCTTGACAACGTCGCGCGCACATCCTTTCTACCGCCTTCGTCGCGTCCGATCCTATGGATAGAGCGCCGGCCCACTGTAGGGGTGTAGCTCAATTGGCTAGAGCGCCGGTCTCCAAAACCGGAGGCTGGGGGTTCGAGACCCTCCACCCCTGCCAGTTTGCGGGCTATGGCATCGGGATCTGGCAGGCGATCATCGAGGGATTTGACGAACGTGGCGTTGCAACCGGCAAAATTCGTACGTGAAGTGAGAGCGGAGGTGGCGAGGGTAACCTGGCCCAGCCGTAAGGAGACACTGGTGACGACCGGCTTGGTATTCGCCATGGCCGCGGTCGCCGCCATCTTCTTCTTCGTCGTCGATCAGGTGATCGGCCTTGGGGTGCGCGCGTTGTTCAATGTGGGCATCTGAAAGGGTTCCGGGAAATGGCGAAGAACTGGTACGTCGTCCACGTCTACTCCGGCTTCGAGAAGAAAATCGCCCAGCAGATCACTGAGCAGGCCGCGCAAAAAGGCTTGGCGGAGCAGTTCGAGGCGGTGCTGGTTCCTTCCGAGAACGTCGTCGAGGTCAGGCGCGGGCGAAAGATCAACAGCGAGCACAAATTTTTCCCGGGCTATGTCCTGGTGAAGATGGATCTGACGGACGACGCCTGGCATCTCGTGAAGAACACGCCGAAGGTAACCGGGTTCCTCGGCAGCAAGACCAAACCGAGCCCAATTAGCGAGGCCGAGGCGGAGCGGATTCTAAAGCAGAATCAAGAAGGCGTGGATCGTCCGCGGCCAGCCGTCCTTTACGAGATCGGCGAGCAGGTGCGCGTGGCCGATGGTCCGTTCACCAGCTTCAACGGCACGGTCGAGGAAGTCGATGAGGAGAAGGGCCGCGTGAAGGTGAGCGTTTCGATCTTCGGCCGTTCCACGCCGGTCGAGCTCGAATATTCGCAGGTAGAGAAGGTCTGAGAGCGGTTTCCTCTCTGATCCGGCAGAAAAAGCCCTCTCGCGAGGGCTTTTTCGTATCTGGGTCGTTGCCCCTGTCAGGCGTGCATTGTGGCCGGAACGCGCGTGGCCGGAATCCCTTCGGGATCGAGCCGGTAGCCACCGCCCTCGGTCACCAACAGGCGCGCATTAGCCGGATCGGGTTCGATCTTTTGGCGCAGGCGGTATATGTGGGTTTCGAGCGTATGCGTCGTCACGGCCGCGTTGTAGCCCCAGACTTCATTGAGCAGAACCTGCCTGGCAACCGAGCGTGTGCCAGCGCGATACAGGAATTTGAGGATCGCCGCCTCTTTTTCCGTCAGCCGGATGCGGCGGTTCCTCGCGGGTTCCTGTAACAATTTCGCGGCAGGACGGAACGTATAGGGGCCGATGGTGAAGACCGCGTCCTCACTGTTTTCGAAAATGCGGAGCTGGGCGCGCAAACGCGCCAGCAGGACGGCGAGCTTGAATGGCTTGGCTATATAGTCGTTGGCGCCGCAATCCAGCCCTTTGACCACGTCGGTCTCACTGTCGAAACCGGTCAGCATGATAATGGGCATGCGATGTCCCTGCTTGCGCAGCTTGGCACACAGGTCGCGACCATCGCCGTCGGGCAACCCGACATCGAGGATGACCGCATCGAAACGCGCATCCTTGGCCGAAAGACGATCCTCGGCGGCCTTGACGGAGGCGGCCTCGGTCGCGACGAATTCACCATCGACGGCGAGCTGATCGATCAAAGTCTCACGAAGGGCGTCGTCATCATCGACGATCAGGACCGGGCGTTCTGCCGACATACTCGAGTTCCTCTTGCCAGTGTTGATCGTGGCTTGTAACCGATGCCACAGGTCTGATTCGCTTCAGGAAGACGTCACCACCATATCTGTTCCCGAATTGGGACGAAATCGGTTCCGTCGCCCTTATCAACCCAGGCCAATCACAAGATTGCGCGCGATAGAGCCAGCCGATAGGTTCAAAGGGCATGGGCTGTTCCCACTTGCCTCCCTATATGGTTACACGCATCTGGTCGTCATCGCTTCCTGATGCGAATTGTTGTTTGAAGGTCGACGTGACGAAATTTGGTCATCAGTATTCCAAAGCCCTGCCGAGGCGCGTGTTGGGGCATTATGACGTGGTCTGGCAGGTGATGGATGTCCGGTGATTCGGCCGCTATCGGTGACCTGGCAAGGTTGCGCTTAAGGCAAGTCCACCGCGCTGCGTCAGACCTCAGGCGTGGTGTCCCGGTGATCCTCGGCGGCGACACGCCCCTGGTGATCCTGGCCGCCGAGACAGCCGGCGCCGGTGGTATGGCCGAGTTGGAGATGATCGCGGGCGTGCGCCCCGTGTTAATCCTTGCTCCAGCGCGGGCCGCCGCGATATTGCGTGTGCCCATCCCGGCGGATACCGTCTCTGTCGCAATTGAACTGCCCGACTCGTTCCGAAATATTGAAACATATCAGTCTATTGCCGACCCAATGGCGGTACAGCCGGTAGTTCGGGATGTGTTGCGGGCGGTGCCCGCGCCGCCCTTTTCCGATGCCGCGATTGGCCTCGCCAAGATAGGCCGCTTACTGCCGGCGATCCTGGCGGTACCGCTGCCGAATGGTGCGAAGCCCGCTATCACTAGCCACGGCCTGGTCGAAGTCGCGGCTGACCAAGTGCTCGCCTACGCCGAGAACGAAGTGGCCGGCCTCCGGCAGGTCGCGTCCGCTGAAGTGCCTCTCCACGACGCCCCTGACAGCCGGGTCGTGGCGTTTCGCAACCATGGTTCGGCGATTGAACATCTCGCGATCGTGATCGGTCGACCTGAGACCCACCACGCCCCTCTCGTCCGTATCCACTCGGAATGTTTCACCGGTGATCTGCTGGGCAGCATGCGCTGCGATTGCGG